>JBBSUJ010000057.1:0-20074 GCA_038235025.1 Burkholderiales bacterium | reverse complement strand
TCGGGCATCGTCTTCTTGTTTTTGGTCGTGGTGTAGAAGTGGCCGGTTCCTGCAGTGGATTCCAGCTTGATCTTGTCGCGTCCGCCTTTGCTTGCCATGGTAGTTCTCCTTATGCCTGGCCACGTGCGCGCAGGTCTGCGAGCACCGAATCAATACCGTTCTTGTCGATTAGACGCAAACCAGCGTTGGAAATACGCAGACGTATCCAGCGGTTTTCGGTTTCGACCCAGAAACGGCGGTACTGCAGGTTCGGCAGAAACCGGCGCTTGGTTTTGTTGTTGGCGTGGGAAACGTTGTTTCCCGACATGGGCTTTTTGCCCGTTACTGCGCAGACGCGTGCCATGGGGACACTCCGATAAAACGGCCGTTTGCAAATGCCCAGAGGTTTTGATCCTCTAGCTCGCTTGCGGCCTCACCTCGCCAGAGAGGGTGGCGGTAACCCGTTTTTTTTATGCCCGTCAAAAGCAACGAGGCTTCTAGCCTTGGGCAAAGCCTGCGATTATAGCCCGAGCGACTTAAGTGAGCGAGACTTGCTCTAGATAGCGTTGAGCATCCAGCGCGGCCATGCAGCCGGTGCCTGCACTTGTGATCGCCTGGCGGTAGACGTGGTCCTGAACATCGCCTGCGGCGAATACCCCAGGCACGGAGGTCTGCGTGGCAAAGCCCTTCAGGCCGCCTTGCGTCACGACGTAGCCGTTTTCCATTGTCAATTCGCCTTGGAAGATATCGGTGTTCGGGGCGTGGCCAATGGCGATAAAGCAGCCTTGCAGCGGGATGTCTTCGGTGGTGTCGCGATCCGTGCTTCTGATGCGCACTCCAGTCACTCCGCTGGCGTCCCCCAACACCTCGTCCAGGGTGTGAAAGGTTTTCAGAACGATCTTGCCAGCGGCAACTTTGTCCATCATTTTGTCTATCAGAATGGGTTCAGCGCGGAATTTGTCGCGTCGGTGGATGACAGTAACTTTGCTTGCAATGTTGGAGAGATACAGGGCCTCTTCCACAGCCGTATTCCCACCACCCACCACACACACTTCCTGCTCTTTGTAGAAAAATCCGTCACACGTGGCACAGCCCGATACGCCGCGGCCCATGAACGCCTCTTCCGAGGGCAGGCCGAGATACTTCGCCGATGCGCCCGTGGCAATGATGAGCGCATCGCAGGTGTAGCCGCCGGTGTCGCCGAAGAGCGAGAACGGTCGTTTGCTCAAGTCCACCTTGGTGATGTGGTCGAAGATGATTTGCGTTTTGAACCGTTCGGCATGGTGCAAAAAGCGTTCCATCAATTCAGGGCCTTGAACGCCCTGCGCGTCAGCGGGCCAGTTGTCGACATCGGTGGTGGTCGTTAGCTGACCTCCTTGCGCCATGCCTGTGATCAAGACCGGTTTCAGGTTGGCACGGGCCGCGTAGATGGCGGCGGTATAGCCGGCAGGGCCGGAGCCGAGAATGAGAACTTGGGCGTGTTGGGGAGTGGGCATGATGGAAGCTCGGGTTTTGGCATCCTTGGCGTGCGTACCGGGCATCTGCCAAGCGCACGGACAAGGTCTGAAAAATGGCGCGGTAATTTAGCCCGCCAGTATCGGACATTCGGCGCATAGCTGGCCTGCCGTGCAGTACAGGCCCCACAGTCGGGCGGTTTTTTTGCGAACGTTATTCCAAACAGGAGTCGATCACATGGCAATCGTCACGAACCTGGACTTGCTGCGCCGCGTGCCGCTGTTTTCGCGGCTAACCGATCCGCAGGCCGAGGTATTGGGCACCGCGCTGCGCAAACGCCGTTTCCACAGGGGTGAACCGTTGGTAGTGCAGGGGCAAAAATCCAATGCGCTTTTTTTGCTGCTAACCGGGCGCGCACGTGTCAGCGCATCCGACCTGCGCGGCCGAGAGGTGATTTTGGCAATGCTTAAGCCAGGCGATTACTTGGGCGAGATGAGCATCATCGACAACGAGCCCCATTCGGCTTCGGTGCACGCACTGGTGCAGACCGATGTCCTGGAGCTGGACCGCACCGCGTTTGCGCGTTGTCTGGCGGAAAACGTCAGCATGTCGCTGATTGTCATGAAGGGCTTGGTCAAACGTCTTCGCCATGCCGACCGCAAGATCGAATCCCTGGCGTTGCTTGACGTGTACGGCCGCGTGGCACACGCGCTGCTGGAGCTGGCCGAACCCGCAGAAGACGGCAGGTCGATGATTCGCGAAAAGGTGTCTCGTCAGGACATGGCAAAAACCGTAGGCGCTTCGCGCGAGATGGTCAGCCGCGTGATGAAGGACCTTGAAGTACGCGGGTTCATCGAGGTTTTACCGACTGGCGAAACCTTGCTGAAAACGCATCTGAACACATTGGGCTAAAGATCGGCGATTGGCATCGTTCAGGGTAGACCGCGCGAAATGCTAACGCGGTTTCTTCTGCTCCCACATGGCCCAAAGTGCAGATTCAAAATGCTTTGCGAAGCGGACAGCATCAAAAATCGGCGACGCTAGAACTCGATCCCTCAGAACTGAGCGCAATGCCGCCAATCCGGCAATGTCGGTTGCCAAACGCAGCGCCCGCGCTAGATAGTCGTCTGTCGTGGTGGCAATCCAATCGGGCAAGCCGGCGGCCATTAGCAGGGCTGCGCCTTGTCTCGCGATAAAGTGGTCGCCACACAACGTAAGCACAGGCACCCCCATCCACAAACTTTCTGCCGTGGTCGTGCCACCCGGAAAGGGAAACGGGTCCAGGCTCATGTCAATCTCGTGATAAACCCGCAAATAAAGGTGTCTGGGCATTGGGCCGCGAAGCGTCAACTGGTGCGCCTCAACGCCGTGTTTTGCGAAACGAGCGGCCAGCGTGTCGCGCATTTCTCCAGAACCCAGTTGCTTGGCCTGAAGCAGCAGGCGACTGGAGGGCAGACTGCACAGAATGCGGCTCCAGAGCATGATCACCTCGTCGTTCAGTTTGGTGACATTGCTGCAACTGCCAAAGGTAACGCCGGGGTTCTTCAGGGCGGGCAGGGGGTTGGCGTGAATGTCATTTTGCGGGGGTGTAAAGCAGAGGCGAGTCTCGGGCAGGTGCCACACGCTCTCAGTGAAATCACGTTCGCAGTGTTTCGGCAATGACACCGGATCTGCCAGAAAGAAGTCCATTTGCTGTACGCCCGTGGTGGCGAAGTAGCCAAGCCAGCTGGCTTGAACGGGCGCAAGGCGTTGGGCGAACAAAGGCAGGCGGTTGCCTGCGGTATGCCCCGAGAGGTCGAGAAGCACATGCAGCCCTAGCTTGCTTAGGACGCCGGATGCGGCGGCTTCGTCCAATCCGGACAAAGAGTGCCACTCGTTAAAAAAAGGCCGAATGCGCTCGGTCAGGTCGTCCTCAAAAGTTTGGGTGGTTATGCCGATGAGCTCGATTCGATGGGTGTCGACTTGGGCCAGAATGCCCTCCAGAAAGTAACCTACCGGGTGATTGCGCAAGTCCGCGGAAACGAGGCCTACGCGCAAGGTGACGGGTGCAAGGTTGCCGGACCAAGAGAAGCAGCTGGCTTTCGCTTTTGCCGCCACTGTTTGCCCATAAATGCGCGCTTGTGCAAGGCAGGTAGCTCGATCCGCTGCTGGCAAGTAATTAAGCGCAAACAGCAAACTGCTACGAATGTCGGTGTTGTCGGGTGCGAGGTTGAGCGCGGCTTGGTAGGCCGCCACCGCGGCCGGGAGCTCGCCGGTGCGCTGCAAAGTGTCGCCCAGTTGCGCGCGTGCCAGCGCCATGTCGGGTGCCAGGCCAATGGTGGTTCGTGCGGAGCGCTCCGCGTCTTTTAGACGTCCCAGCTCCGAAAGCGCATCACCACGGTTGTAGTGGAGCACCGCGTTGTGCGGCTCAAGCTCCAGCGCCTTGTCATAAGTGTCAAGTGCCTCATCCAGCCTACCCATGTCTTGGAGCAAATGTGCCAGATTGCTCCGCGCTTCAATATGTCCGGGTTCGGCCTGCACGGCTTTGCGAAGACTTGTTTCAGCAGCCGTCAGCAAGCCCGCCTCATGCTGCATGTTTCCCAAATGAAAAAAACCGCGGGGAAGTTCGGGCTTGAGCTTGAGCGCAGTCCGGTACGGCTCCACCGAATCGCTCGCTCGGCCGAGGTCGCGCAGCGTGTTGGCCAAATTGAAGTGGCTGTTGGCGTCGCGAGGAGCCAAGGTGATGAGGCGCTGCAGGCAGATCAGCGCCTCATCGTTTCGGTGTTGTGCGCGGTAAATGGCGCCCAGAACTGTCCAGCCGAGTGGATGGATGGGGAAGCGTTCAACAAATGACTGCGCTTTGGGCACAGCCGCTTCGTACTGGCCTTGTTGATACAAAGCTACCAAGTCCTTGATCTCTTGAGGACTGGGCGAAGAAGGCGTTGGGTTGAATAAATGGATGGCCATGAAGAAGGTTCGCTTGCCCGTGGAATACGCCGCAAACGACACTTTGTGGGTGCAAGTGGGTCTGTGTCACAAGGACGTGGAGCGATCATATCGACCGAGCTGGTAACACTTGCGGCCGGTCAAGCGGTGCGCCGCCCCCGGTATAGGGCAAAGGTCCAATGAGATGCGAGAGGCCGGCAATACCTGCGCTCGAAGCGGCAGTGGGTCCGCAGAGCTTGCGGTAAGCTTGCCGCGCACGCTTATGACCTACTCTCTGAATACCCTGAATGTTTCTACCGGCAAGGCCGCACAGCGCAGCGCGGGTGCCCGGTTTGCACACGAACTTGCCTTGTTGGCGGGACTGTTTGGCCTGCTTATTTGGCTGCTGTCCATGCTGAGCTACGCGCCTCAAGATGTTTCGTGGTCCAACTCAGGCGCTGGGTCGGGTGCTTTGGTACACAACTGGCTGGGCCGTGTAGGTGCTTGGTTGGCGGATGTGAGCTACTTTGCGCTGGGTTTTTCTGTGTGGTGGTGCTTGGCAGCCGGCGTGAGGGCGTGGGTAGCCTCGTTGCAACGCTGGATGCACGGCGTCAACGCACCAGACGCACAGCGACCAGGGGCACGGCGCTTGATTTTCTGGGGTGGGCTGGCTTTTTTGATCGCTGCGAGCACTGCGCTGGAATGGACGCGTTTGTACCGGTTTGAGGCATTTTTGCCCGGTAGCGCGGGCGGCGTACTGGGGCGTGTCGTTGGGCCCACCTCCATGCAGTGGTTGGGATTCACCGGCTCGGGGCTGGTTGGCATCATTTGCCTCGTATTGGGTGCGGCGACGGTGTTTCGGTTTTCTTGGGGGCATGTGGCGGAAAGCCTGGGCGCGCGAATGGATGCACTGCTCCAGCGGCGTCGCAGCCGCCGGGAGATGGCCATTGACCTGGCTGAGGGCAAGCGCGCCGCACGCGCACGCGAAGCGGTGCTGACCGAAGAACGGGCGGAGAGCGACATTTACCATCCCGTTCCGGTCCAGATCATTGAGCCGGTGCTGGTTGACGCGCCGCAAAGCATCCGCGTGGTCAAAGAGCGCCAAAAACCGCTGTTCACCGATATGCCCGATAGCCGATTGCCGCAAGTTGATCTGCTCGACGCCGCCCAGCAGCAGCGCGAGAGCGTTGCGCCTGAGACGCTGGAGATGACCAGCCGCATGATTGAGAAGAAGCTCAAGGACTTCGGCGTGGAGGTGCGGGTGGTAGCCGCCATGCCGGGCCCTGTGGTCACGCGCTACGAGATCGAGCCCGCTACGGGCGTCAAAGGCTCGCAGATTGTCGGCCTGGCCAAAGATCTGGCACGCTCACTCAGTCTGGTGTCTATCCGGGTGGTCGAGACCATCCCCGGCAAGAATTTCATGGCGCTTGAATTGCCCAATGCCAGGCGTCAGACCATTAAATTGTCCGAAATTCTGGGTTCACAGATTTATCACGAGGGCAAAAGCCTGCTCACCATGGGCTTGGGCAAGGACATCGTGGGCAACCCCGTGGTGGCCGACCTCGCCAAGATGCCGCATGTACTGGTAGCGGGGACTACCGGCTCGGGAAAATCCGTGGGCATCAACGCCATGATTCTCAGCCTGCTCTACAAGGCCGAGGCGCGCGACGTGCGCCTACTCATGATCGACCCCAAAATGCTGGAAATGTCCGTCTACGAAGGCATTCCGCACCTGCTTGCGCCCGTGGTCACTGACATGAAGCAGGCGGCACACGGGCTGAACTGGTGCGTAGGCGAAATGGAGCGCCGCTACAAGCTGATGAGCAAGTTGGGCGTGCGCAACCTGGCCGGGTACAACGTGAAGATTGATGAGGCCAAAGCGCGGGGCGAGTCGATTGCCAACCCATTCAGCCTGACCCCGGAAGAGCCTGAACCGCTGGAGCGCTTGCCGCACATCGTGGTCGTCATCGACGAGCTGGCCGACTTGATGATGGTGATCGGCAAGAAAATCGAAGAACTGATCGCCCGCTTGGCCCAAAAAGCGCGCGCTGCCGGTATTCACCTGATTCTGGCGACCCAGCGTCCTAGCGTTGATGTGATCACCGGCCTCATCAAGGCCAACATCCCCACGCGGATTGCTTTCTCGGTGGGCTCCAAGATCGACAGCCGCACCATCCTTGACCAAATGGGTGCCGAAGCTCTGCTGGGCATGGGTGACATGCTCTACATGGCCAGCGGCAGCGGCGTACCCGTGCGTGTGCACGGTGCCTTCGTATCAGACGAGGAAGTGCACCGTGTGGTGAGTTACCTGAAGTCGCAGGGCGAGCCCGATTACATCGAAGGCGTGCTGGAAGGCGGAACCGTGGATGGCGATGGCGATCTATCGCTGGATGGCGATGCGGGCGGCGAGAAAGATCCGATGTACGACCAGGCTGTAGAGATTGTTCTCAAGGACCGCAAAGCCAGCATCAGCTACGTGCAGCGCAAACTGCGTATTGGCTACAACCGCTCGGCGCGACTCTTGGAAGATATGGAGAAAGCCGGGCTGGTCAGCTCACTGACCACCAGCGGTCAGCGCGAAGTGCTGGTGCCCGAGCGGGAGTAGCAAGCATCCCCTGTAGTGCGGCGAGGCTCGATATCGGCTTAAAATGCGCGCGATTTTTTAGGGTGGTCCAAGTTGGCGCATGCGGGCTTGGAGCTACGGCTCTCAGCCCTTGCTCGCGCGCGGTGTCAGCCGGTATTGGGCCATATTGATTTTTTGTGCTGCACATGATTTGCAGCGCGTAAGGGATACCGATGAAAAAAGCGATTGCTACTATTTTTATAGCTGTATGCGCAAGCGCAGCAAGCGCTGGCGGCCTAAAAAGCCTTGAAACTTTTATGCAGGAAACAGGCTCGGCCACTGCGGACTTCACGCAGACCGTGACGTCTCCGGCAAAAACGGGCGAGACAGCGCGGACGAAGACGTCGAGCGGTACTTTTGCGTTTGAGCGCCCCGGACATTTCCGGTTTGAATATCTCAAGCCGTTCGCCCAGACCATCGTGGCCGATGGAAAAACGCTGTGGCTGTACGACGCCGATTTGAATCAGGTGACGGAACGCGCGCAGTCCCAGGCATTGGGCAGCACCCCTGCTGCGTTGTTGGCTTCCGCGCCGAACCTGGACGCGCTGCGCAAGGACTTTAAGCTGGAGTCGCAGGCTGCGAGTGAAGGCCTGGAGTGGGTGCTTGCGACACCGAAAGATACCGACGGTCAACTCAAGAGCGTGCGCGTGGGTTTTGAAGACGCACAACTGGCGGCGCTCGATATTGTGGACGGTTTCGGCCAGCGCTCGGTGATCCGGTTTACCAAGTTGCAGCCCAATGCGGCTCTGCCAGCGGGCAGCTTTGTGTTCAAGGCGCCGGTGGGGGCGGATGTTCTGAAGCAGTAGAAGGCGCGGATGCGGGATGCGAGAGCGCAGGCTTGCCGGTTGTGCAACGCGCCCTAGCCAGACCTGTTCCATAAGTGTCCTTTGCTCGGGCATTCGATTTTGGCCACTGCACGCGGACGGTATCCGCTTCACATCCGCTGTGCGGATATGAGCCGTCGCCGAAACAGGCCGCTGGCGCCAGCACACCACACCGGGTTGCACTTCATGCAATCCGGCCGTGCAGAAGGTACTCCCTGAGTGCCTTTTGCACGTGCATCCTGTTTTGGCTGCGGCACGCAGCCAGAGGCTGCTTCACGCTCGCTGCACGAGCGTGAGCCTGCGCCGGAATCGAATGCTGCCGCTGTCGTGCCAGCGCATTGCATTTCATGCAACGCGCCCGAGCAGAAGGTATTCAATGAGTGCCTTCTGCACGTGCATTCGATTCTCAGCCTCATCCCAGACGACGGATTGGGGGCCGTCGATGACGTCGGCTTCTACTTCTTCGCCGCGGTGGGCGGGGAGGCAGTGCATAAAAAGGGCGTCGGGCTTGGCGGCGGCCATCATCTCTGCATCTACACACCAGTCGGCAAAGGCTTTTTTGCGCGCCTCGTTTTCCGCCTCGTAGCCCATGCTGGTCCACACATCGGTTGTCACCAAGTCGGCGCCCTCGCAGGCTGCCAGCGGGTCACTAAAAAATTGATAGCTGCTCGCGCTTGCTCCATTTGCCCCAACGGCTGTTTTTTGATCAATTTCATAGCCGCGTGGCGTACTGACGTGAACCTTGAAGTCCAGCAGTTCCGCGGCCTGCAGCCACGTGTTGGCCATGTTGTTGCCATCACCCACCCAAGCGACCGTTTTGCCGGTAATGCTGCCGCGGTGCTCGATGAACGTAAAGATGTCGGCCAGAATTTGGCAGGGATGGAACTCGTTGGTCAGGCCGTTGATCACCGGCACGCGTGAATGCGCGGCAAAGGTTTCTATTTTTTTCTGCTCGTAGGTGCGGATCATTACCAAATCCACCATGCGGCTGATAACGCGGGCGCTGTCCTCTATGGGTTCGGCGCGGCCCAGCTGACTGTCGCCGGTGGTGAGGTGCACCACGCTTCCGCCCAGCTGGTACATACCCGCTTCAAAGCTCACGCGGGTACGGGTGCTGGCTTTCTCAAAAATCATGGCCAGGGTGCGGTCACCTAGCGGGTGGTGCTTTTCGTAGGCCTTGAATTTCTTCTTGATAAAGGCAGCGCGCTCAAAAAGATAGGCGTATTCGCTGGCGTTCAGATCGCTGAACTGGAGGTAATGCTTCATAAAAGTAACTCTGTAGTCGTTGCGCTGGGTGGCCGCGTTTATTCGCTCAGAAAAGCGGATACCAAGACCCCCAAGCGGCTGGCAATTTCGTCAGCCTCCGAGGGGGTCAGGATCAAGGCGGGGACGATTCGGATCACACTTTCCGCCGTAACGCTGATCAACAAACCAGCGTCGGCTGCGCGGCCCACCAGCACGCCGCAGGGTTTGGACAGTTCGATGCCGATCATCAGACCCTGGCCGCGAATCTCTTTCACCCCGGGCACGTGACTCAGCGCACTTTTCAAGGCTTGCATCAGGTGCGCGCCCACGCCCGCAGCGTTTTGTAGCAGGCCATCTTCCTCAATGATGCGGATGGTCTCAATGCCGGCGCGCATGGCCAGCGGGTTACCGCCAAAAGTGGTGCCATGGTTGCCGGGTTGGAGAACTTCTGAGGCTTTCGGCCCAGTGACCACCGCGCCGATCGGCACGCCCGAGCCCAGGCCTTTGGCGAGGGGCATCACGTCGGGAAGGATGCCTGCCCACTGGTAAGCAAACCATTTGCCGGTACGACCCATGCCGCACTGCACCTCATCGATCATCATCAGCCACTCGCGTTCGTCGCACAGTGCACGCAGCTCGCGCAAATAGTCAACGCGCATGGGGTTTACGCCGCCTTCTCCCTGAATGGTCTCAAAGAACACGGCGACGACATCGTTGTTGCCTTCCGTCGCGGCCTTGATGGCGGCAATATCGTTGGCCGGAACGCGAATGAAGCCTTCCATCAGCGGCCCAAAGCCGCTGTGGATTTTGGGGTTGCCGGTGGCCGACATGGTGGCAATGGAGCGGCCATGGAAGGCCTTTTCGTAGACCACGATTTGAGGCTTGGCGATGCCGCGATCAACGCCATATTTTCGCGCGATCTTGAGGGCC
This sequence comes from Burkholderiales bacterium, assembly GCA_038235025.1. Lineage (GTDB taxonomy): Bacteria > Pseudomonadota > Gammaproteobacteria > Burkholderiales > Burkholderiaceae_C > Simplicispira. Next base: position 10,114 of record JBBSUJ010000057.1, on the reverse strand, counting down.
GCTTCATTGGCCTCCAAGCCGGAATTGCAGAAGAAAACCCGGCTCAGGCCAGAGAGTTCCACCAGCTTGGCGGCCAGCTGCTCTTGGCCAGGAATATGGTAGTAGTTGGAGGTGTGTATGAGCTTGGTGAGCTGGTCCTGCAGCGCAGGAACCAATTGCGGGTGGTTGTGCCCAAGGGTACTGACGGCGATACCGGCCAATGCGTCGAGATATTCCTTGCCGTTCACATCCCATACTCGGCAACCCTGGCCATGCTCCAGCGCAATTGGCACGCGGCCATAGGTGTTCATCACGTGGGGGGATGCGGCGGCGGCGTGGTCAGTCATGCGGAAATCTCCTGGCAAGCGCAGCGCGCGGGCGCTGCGAAAAAGAGGGGTTATTTTAGGGGGGCAGGTGCCACGCGATCATTGCAGGTGCGGCATGACCGCAATACTTACCAAGCTGAGCAAAGCACAGAGAACAAAAAACGCGCAGGCCCCTGGGCTCTTAGCTGAGTCTTATACAAGAGTTAGAATTCTTGCCCAAATACAACCCGCGTTTTCGTTGCCTTTCGCTTTGCCTGTACGCTCATTCTGATGCTTGAACCCACCTCCCAAGAAGTTTTCGTCCAAGGCGTTACCTCGTCTGGAAAAACTTTTCGTCCAAGCGATTGGGCGGAGCGTTTGGCTGGGGTGATGAGCAGTTTTCGCCCAGGCGGCGTGCGGCCCGGAAGTCATCTGTGTTACTCGCCTTGGTGCGTGCCTACCGTGGTCAACGGGGTGAAGTGTGTAGTGGTTAACCGCGCGCTGCGCGATCACGAACCGATGGCTTGGGATTTCGTCATGAACTTCGCTCGAGACAATGATCTGCAAGTCGCAGAGGCGTGCTTGCTACCGGATGCGCCAGTGCCGCTAACGCGGCCAGTCTTGCCTGGCGCTTAAGCGCAGACCACAGTTGCGCCCACAAAAAAGCCGTCTTGCGACGGCTTTTTGCTTTGCTGGCAGCGCACCCGTTTCAAACGGCGGGCTGCTAAGCACCCCGGGCTGTTTGCCTGCGCGAGGGCAGGCGGTGAATTTACGCGGCGAGTGCCAAGGCTTTCACCTTGGTCGACAAGCGGCTCTTGTCGCGAGCGGCCTTGTTTTTGTGGAAGATGCCCTTGTCAGCAATGGTATCGACCACAGCTTGCATCTTGCCGAACAATTCGGTGGCTTTGGTTTTGTCGCCTGCGAGCACCGCTTTTTCAACGTTCTTGACGGCGGTACGGTACTTAGAGCGCAGCGAGGTGTTCGCTGCGTTGAGTTTCAGGCCCTGACGGACGCGTTTGCGGCCTGACGCGAGGCGAGGGTTCTTTTTCTTGGGCTTGGTGGATGCCATGTGTGGTGTTCCTTGTGGTCTGCAGATGATGCCAGCGAAGCCCTCGATTATAGCGCGCCGCCCCCGCTGAAGCGGCCTGAACGACCCAGGCCCTACACTCGGTGCCCCGTGTCCCTGCTCAAATCCGCTTCCACCGTTTCCCTGCTCACGCTGGCGTCCCGCGTGACAGGGCTGGCGCGGGATTTGCTAATGGCGACCATCTTTGGTGCCAATGCGCTGACCGACGCGTTCAACATCGCGTTTCGCATTCCCAATCTGTTTCGTCGCTTGTTTGCCGAAGGCGCGTTTAGCCTGGCGTTTGTACCGGTGCTCGCCACGACGCGCGCGCAGCAGGGCGACGCTGCGACCCGCATGCTGATTGCCTGCGTGGCCACAGTGTTGTTCTGGTCCTTGATGCTCACGTGTTTGCTGGGGGTGCTGGGCGCGCCGCTGTTGGTGTGGGCTTTGGCCAGCGGGCTGCGCCAAAGCGCCGAGGGTTACGAGGCAGCAGTGGTCATGACACGCTGGATGTTTCCTTACATCGGTTTTATGTCGTTGGTGGCGTTTTCTGCCGGCATTCTCAATACCTGGAAGCATTTTGCGGTGCCAGCGGCTTCGCCGGTGATGTTGAATATTTGCATGATCGCTGCGGCCTGGTTCGGCGCGCCCCTGTTTGCACGTTGGGGCGTTGAGCCGATTTACGCCATGGCCGTGGGGGTCGTGGTCGGCGGCATGCTGCAACTGGCGATTCAGGTGCCCGCACTGTTGCGGCTGGGTTTGCTGCCGCGCGTGGGTCTGCGCCTTGCGCATGTGCGAGAGGCTTGGCAAGAGCCTGGCGTGCGCCGGGTGCTCAAGCTCATGGCCCCTATTTTGCTGGGCGTCGGCGTGGCGCAGCTCTCGCTGTTGATCAACACACAAATTGCCTCGTATCTGGCACCTGGCAGCGTCACCTGGTTGTTTTATGCCGACCGGCTGATGGAATTTCCCACGGCGTTGTTGGGGGTGGCGCTGGGTGTCGTGCTTACGCCGCAGCTCACGGCGGCACGCGCTGCGGGGGACGAGGAGCGTTACTCGTCAATGCTCGACTGGGGGCTGCGCATTGTGGTGCTGCTCGCCGTACCCAGTGCGGTGGCCTTGCTTACGTTTTCCACGCCTCTGGTGGCCACCTTGTTTCACCACGGAAAATTGGGGGCTGATGACGTGGCGCAGATTTCCGTAGCGCTCGCCGGTTACGGCGCTGGCCTGGTAGGCCTGGTGGCCATCAAGGTGCTGGCGCCGGGCTACTACGCCAGCCAGGACGTGCGCACGCCGGTGAAAATTGGCATTGCGGTGCTTGTGATTACGCAGCTGCTCAATATTGTGTTGGTGCCGCGCATCGCCCACGCGGGGCTGGCGCTGTCAATTGGATTGGGGGCGCTGGTGAATGCGCTGTGGCTGCTTATCGGGCTGCTAAAGCGTGGCAGTTACAAGCCCTCGCCGGGCTGGGGGTTGTTTGGAGCGCAGGTGGTGGCGGCCGGTTTGCTGCTGGGTGCCATGTTGTCTTGGGCCAGCGAGCACGGCGGCTGGATTGCCATGGGCGGCGCGGGCGGCGTGCGCGTTGCCTTGTTGGCTGCTTGGATGGCAGCGGCTGCGGTGCTGTACTTCGGTGCGCTTCGCCTATCTGGTTTGCGGGTGGGTGCGCTCGTGCGGCGCTGACCTACGCGCGGTTCACGCGGTGCGGCTAATATGGGTTACATGCCCCTCAGCTATGCCGTCCCCACGCCGCACGAGTACTTTGCCTCCTTGGTGCAAAGCGATACTCAGTTTCCTTTGCTGGAGGCAGCGGCCAGTGTGGCCATGGATGAGCATCCCGACTTCGATGTGCAAGCATTTCTGAGTGAGATGGATCTTTTTGCCGCCCGCCTCTCCACCAAGGTCGAGCGCGATGCACCTGCGCTGGACCGACTGCGCGCTCTAAACCAGTTTTTCTTTGGCGACCTGGGATTTGCGGGCAACGTCAACGATTACTACGCGGCAGACAACAGCTACCTGCACGAGGTGGTGCGCACACGGCGCGGCATTCCCATTAGCCTATCGGTGCTGTGGCTTGAGCTGGCACAAGGTTTGTCGCTTCATGTGCGCGGCGTGGCGTTTCCGGGTCATTTCATGGTTAAGGTGCTGTTGCCGCGCGGGCAGGTGCTTATGGATCCGTTCACGGGTGATTCGCTTTCGCGGGAGGAGCTGCTGGAGCGCCTTGCCCCGTTTCAGCCCGCCGGCAGCACCGATACGGGCGATATTCCATTGGGCCTGTATCTGCAGGCCGCGCAGCCGCGAGAAGTTATCGCGCGCATGCTGCGCAATCTCAAGGAAGTGCACCAGGCCAACGAAGATTGGCCGCGCCTCTTGCCGGTGCAGGAGCGCCTCGTGCGTCTGCTGCCCGCTGCCTGGGACGAGGTACGCGACCGGGGTCTGGCCCATGCTGAGTGCGGCCATGCCGCTTTGGCGGTGGCCGACCTGGAAACCTACTTGGCCCACACGCGCGGTGACGACAACACCGAACCCTTGGCCGAACGGCTGCAAGCACTGCGGCGCACCGCGGGCGATTGACCCTCGCCCGCGCTGGCTCTGCGCTCCCCCACAGGTACCCAAGCTAAAGCAGGTTCTTTAGCGAGCTGTCTTGCCCACCCGCTTTTGTTCCCTGCCAGGCACAAAGCTTGCATCCGATTAAACGGCTAGCACCGGTATTTTTTCGCCCGTCCCATCGCGGCGCAGTCACCTTGGAGGCCTATGGCCCGTCGACTCAAAGTTCCCACACTGGCCGCCGCGCTGGCCCGCTCCTATCAACGTAACCTGCGCACGTTGTCGCGTGGCCTCAAGCTGGCGGGAGTCGCCCCGCCAAAGGTGGCCAAAGCTGCCAAACCGGCAAAGCAGCGTGTTCGCGCCGCAGCGCCTGCTCGGCCGGCACTGGTCGCTTCGGCCGCATCCGCTACACCTGCTGCGCTGCGAGCCCGCCCAGTGGCTGCCAAGCGCAAGCCGGCGGGCGCTGCGACTGCTGCCAAGCTGGGGCAGTGGCTGAGCGGCATTGCCCCCGGCCCGGCCGGTGCGCGGCGCTACCACTTGTATGTGCCGCCTGGCGTCAGCACCGACAGCCGTACCCGCCTGCCGCTGATGGTGATGCTGCACGGTTGTGGGCAAACGGGGCACGGCATTGCCGCCAGCACGCGCATGAATGAGCGCGCGGCGCGCGAGCGTTTTCTAGTGCTCTACCCCGAACAGGAGCGCGTTGCCAATGCCCAGGGCTGCTGGCGCTGGTTTGACCTGCAGCGCGGTCGCGCAGACGCGGAGGCGGCCACGCTGTTGGCCGCTATTGACCAAGTGCAAGCACGCTACCCGGTCCATCCGGACCGGGTAGCGCTGGCCGGTCTTTCCGCCGGAGCCACTATGGCAGCGTGGATGGCGCTTAAAACACCCGCGCGGTTTTGTGCGCTGGCCATGCATTCCGGTGCTGCGCCGGGCAGCGCGGAATCGGCCAACAGCGCCTTGGCGGCCATGCGCGGCGACAGGGCCCCGCACGCGCCCAAGCCGCCAACGTCGGCCGCCGGGCTCTCGCCTGAATCCCTGACACGAGCGAAACTTGACGGCACTGCGCTGCCCGCGCTTCCGCCGCTGCTGATCCTGCACGGCAGTGCCGACCATGTGGTGTCACCGCACAACGCCGAGCGCACCGCCATGTGGTGGGCCGACGCGCTGGACGCCAGCCCTACCGCTACGCGCACCCAGCAACGCGGCAAACGCCATGCGATGCAACTGACCGAATACCGCGCGCGCGGCAAAGTGCAGGTGGCCCTGCGCAAGGTGGCCGGCCTGAGCCACGCCTGGAGCGGCGGCGCGCCGCACCTGGCCTACAGCGATCCGGCGGGACCGGACGCTACGGCCTTGATCTGGGCGTTTGTGGCGCGGCAGTTCGAAAAACGATAGCTCACAAGATTGAATTGGCTTAATCGCCAAAACATAAGTAAAAAATGCCTCTAGCGCTTACTGGTAAATGGCTAGCTGCTATTTAATTGATAGTTTTTAAGCGTCGCCGGGGGTTCCCGGCCGGCCAGCTTGGTGCCACGCGCGGCGCAACTGCGTATCGGACGTGAAGCCCGCTTGCTCCGCAGCTTGAGTTACGTTGCGGCCGCTGTGCAAAAGCGCCTCTGCCCGCGCCAGACGAATGCTGCGCAGCCACGCCCGCGGCGCAATACCGGCGTGCTCCACAAACAAGCGTGTGAGGTGGCGCGGCGACGTGTGCGCCAAAGCGGCCATGGTGGGCACGTTCCAATCCTGCTGCGAAGCTGTGGACACGGCGTCCTGCACGCGGTGTACGCGGGGGTGCAGGTGGTTTCGGTGGTTGAGAAAGGGCGAGGTCTGCGGATCATCGGGCCCGCGGCGCATGGCCATTACCAGCGTCTGCGCCACCTGGGCCGCAATGGACGGGTCGCAGGTCTGCGCAATGCGCTGGAGGATCAAGTCGACGCCAGTGGTGACCCCGGCGCTGCTGCAAAGCGGACCATCCACCACGTAAATGCGGTTGGCCACCACATCGCAAAGCGGCTCGATGGTGGCAAGTTCATCCAAGTGGTGGTGGTGCGTGGTGGCGCGACGGCCAGCGAGTAATCCGGCATGGGCTGCCAACACGGCTCCTGCGCAAATGGTGATGAGCTCAAGCCGGCCAGCCTTGAGTCGCAGGCCGCGCAGCCAGTGCAGCAGCGAACGGGCTTCATCGCTGCGCACATCGATGGTGCCGCCCGACTGACCCACGATGATCACCCAGGCCGGCGTCGCCCCCACCGTTTGAGCCAGCTCTGGCAGCGGGTTTAGCCCGCACAGCTGCACACCCACCGAGCTGCGCATTGCCAGGGCAGGCCCGGCAAACTCCACGGCAAAGCGTTCTGGCTGGCCGCGCGCCAACAGGCATTGGTTGGCCATGCGCAGTGCTTCAGCCGGGCCGGCCCAGTCGAGCACCAGGCTGTCCGGCAGCAGGGCAAAGATGGCGCGGATGGTGGGCATGCTTATGAATAAAGTTTTGGAACTGAACGTTTATCGGGCCTCGGGCACAGCGCCACACAACTGCGCCAGAAGTTGCGCGTGTCGAGCGAGGTCGGCAGGTCGGTGGCGCACGCTGCTGGTGGCCGCATGGGTGCGGAGGCTGTTATCGCCGAGCCAGTCATGCGCTGGACGTATCGGGCGAGCTACCAAATCACCGGCGCAGTTCGGGCAAGTGTGCTGCAGGAATCTTTCTGCACACGCCGCGCAAAAAGTGCATTCAAAGCTGCAGATGCGTGCCAGCCTGGATGCGGGCGGCAGCAGCGCGCTGCAGTGTTCACAGCTGGGGCGAAGTTCGAGCATGGCGAGACCTTCATTTGGGGCGGTGTGGGTGGTTGGGCGCGTGTGGAAACGTTGCGGCGGCTGAGGCGGCTGAGGCGTTTGCGGCTGAGCAGGCAGCGGCACCCGCCAGCGCCTCGTCCACGCTGCAAATCTGGGCGAAGCGCCCGGCCAGCACGGTGGCGGTGCGCTGTTTGATGTCGTGTGCGGCCAGGGTGCTTCCATCAGTCTGCTGCATGTCCCAGGTGAGTGTGGCGTCCGTTACAAAGTCCACTTTCCAGCCCAAGTCAGACGCATGGCGGGCGGTGGTTTCGCAGCATTGCTCGGTGCGAATGCCGCTCACGATGATGCGGCCCACGCCTTGCGACGTCAGCCACACATCGAGCCCGGTGCCCACCAGCGCGCTGTGGCGGGACTTGATAAAGCTGACGGCGGCGGTCAACGGCACCAATCCGTCGATGGCGCGCACCAGGCCACAAGCCTGCGAGAACGCGTTGTCTGCGGTGTTGGTCCCGTCGCAGTGCAGCACCCGCACGATGGCAACGCCGCGAGCCGTACAGCCTTCAATCAGCGCGTTTTGCGCCGCCAGCCAAGCGGGTATATCGGCACTGCCGAAGTACGGGCGCTGCACAAAAGACTGCTGCGCATCGATCACTAACAGACAGGTTTTCATGAATAGATCCACTGAAGAGCAAGCTACGGTAGCGCTTATTTTGAAAGCGCTGTGGCACGGTGGCCATTCTTCATGGTGCCAAAATTCGATCAATTCAGGACAAGTTTCGAAAACGCATGTCTGCGCCCTTGGGCTACACCATGTGGCCGGCGACCAGCTCTTTCTTTAGGTAGGCATACAGCAGCGGTGCGGCCACCAGCCCCGCCGGGCCAAACACGGCTTCGGCCACAAACATCACGCACAGCAGCTCCCACACCGCCATGTGGGTGCGCCGGCCCACCACTTTGGCGTTGATGACGTATTCCGCTTTGTGGATCAGCACCAGAAACCCCAGGCAGGCCACAGCAGCCTGCGGCGACACCGACAGCGCCACCAGCGTGATGACGATGTTGCACAGCAAATTGCCCACGATGGGCACCAGCCCAGCCACGAAGGTGAGCGTGATCAGCGCGGCGGTGTACGGCAGGCGCTCGCTCCACAGCGGCAACAAAAACGTGAGGAACAGGGCGGTAAGCGCGGTGTTGAACGCGGCAATCCAGATTTGCGCGGCAACGATCTGCCGGAACGAATCGCCAAACAGCTGCAAGCGCATTCCCAGTGCCTGTACCAGCGGCCCAGTGCGCAGCGGCGCAGCGCGCACGGCTGCCAGCGCGCCAATCAGCAGTCCCACGTAGGCGTAGAGCAAGCCGCCAAGCCACACGCGCCCGGCCATGGCCAGCGCCCCGGCCTGGGCGGCAAGGTAGGCCGCAATGGTGCGCTGAATGGCCTCGGCCCCATCGGGCAAATAAGCGGCGACGTCGCGCGGGAGCTTTTCGCGCAGCTCCAGCACTGTGCGCGCGAGGTAGTCAAGCAGTTCGCGGTATTGCTGGGGTGCCTCAACGATGTAGCCGCGCGAGTGCGTCACGCCGATTGCCAGCAGCCCCAGCGGCACCAAAACAACCAACGTAACCGCCAGCACCTGCGCACCCCGCGCGGTGGACGCTACCGGCATCGGCATGCCGCCCGCACCCCGCACCTCGCGCGTGCCCCGGGTTCCCGGCCAGACCCGGTGCAGCGCGCGTGCGAGCCCGGCAGTGATGACAAAGCCCAGGCACAAACTGAGCAGCCCCGGCAGCAAGCCGCGCCACATCACCAGCAGCAGCCCGGCGGCCATCAAAAGATAGCTGGCGATGAGCACCGCGCGCGGCACAAGCGGCTGGCGTTCAAGCGGCCGCCCTGCATGGGAAACCAAGGGTAGCCGCTCGGCAGCGGCCGTCAGTGCCGCCGAAGCATGGGGTTCTGAGGGCTGCGCCACGGGCTGTGCGGGTTTGGCTTAGCCGACCACGACGGCCGGGCTCTCGCCACGCGGCGCAATAGCGCCCAGGCGGTACACCGATTCACCGGCATCGCCCAGCTGAGCCGCCACTGCATCCGCGTCTTGCGGGGCCACGACGACGACCATGCCAATGCCGTTGTTAAACGTGCGGTTCATTTCCTCGTCGGAGATGGCGGCTGTGGCTTGCAGCCAGGCAAACAACTCGGTTTTGGGCCAACTGCCTTGCTGCAGGTGCGCTGCCATGCCCTCGGGCAGCACGCGGGGAATGTTCTCCAGCAAGCCGCCGCCGGTAATGTGCGCCAGCGCCTTGATGCCGCGGCTGCCGCTGGCTGCTACAGGGTGCGCGGCCAGTGCAGCCAATACGTTTTTCACATACAACCGGGTGGGCTCCATCAGCGCCTCGCGGAACGGCTTGCCGTCCAACGTGACGGGCAGCGCGGCGGTTTCTTCGGCACGCGCAATGCATTTGCGCACCAAACTAAAACCGTTGGAATGCACGCCGCTGGACGCCAGGCCCAGCACCACATCGCCGCTCCGCACCGAGGTGCCGTTCAGGATCAGCGATTTTTCTACCGCGCCCACGGCAAAACCCGCCAGGTCGTATTCGCCGGCCGGGTACATGCCCGGCATTTCGGCGGTTTCACCGCCAATCAGTGCGCAACCCGAAAGTTCGCAGCCACGTGCAATGCCGCCGACTACCGCAGCGGCGGTATCCACATCGAGCTTGCCGCAAGCAAAGTAATCGAGGAAGAACAGCGGTTCGGCACCTTGCACCAGCACGTCGTTGACGCTCATGGCGACCAAATCAATACCCACGGTGTCGTGCATGTTCCATTCAAACGCCAGCTTGAGCTTGGTGCCCACGCCGTCTGTTCCGCTAACCAGCACGGCTTCCTTGTAGCGCTTGGGCACTTCAAACAGCGCGCCAAAGCCGCCAATGCCAGCGAGCACGCCGTCGCGCATGGTCTTTTTGGCGAGCGGCTTGATGCGGTCGACCAGCGCGTCGCCCGCGACGATGTCCACACCAGCGTCTTTGTACGAAATAGGGGTGGCAGCGTTGGGTGGGGTGGTAGAGCTCATGGAAAAGGGCAGTGTCAGAGGGCAGGGCGTTGCGGTCGGGAATCAGTGCAACCCGCGGTGAACGAGACTGGCGAAAAATCAGAGCAAGCCGTTCAGCGCGCGCGAAGCTGCCAATTTTATAGGCGAGGCTGTAGTCGGGGTGCCGGCGCGCTCACGAAACCGGCGCGGGGGCTGCAGACAGGCTGGTGCAGCGGCACCGCACGCCTAAAATAGTGCGCTTCAGCCATTTATCGCTTCCTAGGGATGTCCTGCATAAACCTCGTGAGGATGTGATGGTGCGGATCGGGATGGGGCGCAAGGCGTCTTTTTGCAGCCAATAGCCGTGCTATTGGCAAGAAAAGCAACGCAGAGAACCGCCCGAGGCCGCG
>JBBSUJ010000056.1:0-20279 GCA_038235025.1 Burkholderiales bacterium | reverse complement strand
GCGGGCTCGGGCGGTCTGCTGCGTTGCTTTTCTTGCCAATAGCCGGGCTATTGGCAAGAAAAGACGCCTTGCAACCCATCCCGATCCGCACGCCACAATTCTGCAAATGTGAAGTACAGCACCCCGGCCAAAGACAACGACAGCGCTAAATGGGTGGCCTACAACCGCCTAAGAGGCCAGTACATGAGCGCCCTGGAACACGCAGTGCCTGAGCGCTTCTTCGCTTCCAATCTTTTTAGCTATTCACACGGCTAAAGGTTTCAGGAGCGTAGAAGCGCTCTACTTGCACCAGGCAGTCATAAAACGTAGGCCCGCGCCCGATGTCCGTTAGCGCTTGGCTGGTCAGTTCGTTGACATTGGTGCCCGCCAAACCCAGCTTGCGCCACCAGATGCCCAGGCCATTCACCACACCGGCGCGGGCGCGGTTATTTAAAGATGCGTGGCAGCGGTAGCTGCCGCGCTGGTTAAAGACGCGCACCACGTCGCCATCTCTGATGCCGCGGGCGGCTGCGTCGTGCGGGTGCATTTCCAGCAGCGGGCGGACTTCCAGCTTCTGCAGGCTGCTGACGTTGACGAAAGTTGAGTTCAAAAAATTGCGCGCAGGCGGCGAAATCATCGCCAGCGGGTAGTCGGCAGAGCTGCCCGGCACCTCGTAGTTGGGCAGGTGGTTGGGCAGGCCGTCCTGGCCCATGGCCTGCAGCGCGGCGCTGACAAACTCGCAGCGCCCTGAGACGGTGGGAAACCGGCCCTCTGCAAATGGCGCGTCTGGCACCGGCAAAGCGGTAAAGCCGTGTTCCAGCAGGGCGTTGAAATCCACCTTATCGCCATAAGCCTGCTGGCACAGCACTTCGTCGCTATCGGAAAAGCAGGGCTCGGTAAAGCCCATGCGCGCGGCCAAGCCCCGAAAAATCTCCGCGTTGGAACGTGCTTCGCCGCGCGGTGCAATGGCGGGGCGGTTGAGCAGTACATCGGTGTGGCCATAGGCCAGGTGCACATCCCAATGCTCCAGCTGCGTAGTGGCGGGCAGGATGTAGTCGGCGTAATCGGCGGTATCGGTCTGGAAATGCTCCAGCACTACGGTGAACAAGTCGTCCCGCGCAAAGCCGCGCACCACTTTGCCTGAGTCAGGCGCCACGGCAAGCGGGTTGCTGCTGTAGACCACCAGCGCTTCAATCCTGGGGCCGAAGGAGTCCGACGTGTCGCGCAGCAGGTCGTCGCCAATGGACACCATGTTGAGCGTGCGCGGGTGGCGGCCCGCCATCAAATCAGGCCGTTGCAATGCCGTTTTTTGTACTGGGAAATGGCTGGAACTTGACAGCAACACGCCGCCCGCGCGCTGGCGCCATGCGCCGATCAGCGCCGGCAGGCAGGCGATAGCGCGCACCGCATTGCCGCCGCCGCGTACGCGCTGCACCCCATAGTTCACGCGTATGGCCGCTGGCTTTGTCGTGCCATAGGCCCGCGCCAAGTCAGTAATTTGTTCGGCCGGTACGCCGCAAACGTCGGCAGCGCGCTCGGGCGGCCACTCCAGCGCGCGTGCACGCAGTTCGGGCCAGCCCAGTGTGTGCTCAGCCAGATAAGCGTGGTCCAGCCGGTCGTGCGTGATGAGCTGGTGCATCAACGCCAATGCCAGCGCAGCATCGGTGCCGGGCAGTAGTTGCAGGTGGTCGTGGCATTTTTCTGCGGTTTCGCTTTTGCGCGGGTCAATGCACACCAGCCGCGCGCCATCGCGTTTGGCTTGCTGCGCATAGCGCCAGAAATGCAGATTGCTGGAAATGGAATTGCTGCCCCAGATCAGTATGAGTTTTGATTCAGCAAAAAACTCCACCTTCATGCCGACTTTTCCACCCAGCGTGTGCGTGATGGCTTCGGACCCTGCCGTGGCGCAGATGGTGCGGTCCAGCAGCGATGCGCCTATGCGGTGAAACAGGCGCCTGTCCATGCTCTCGCCCTGCACCAAGCCCATGGTGCCCGCGTAGCTGTAGGGAAGAATGGCTTGTGGTGCCCGCGCCGCAATCTCGGACAGGCGTGCGGCGATGTCGGTCAGCGCTTCGTCCCAGCCCACTGGCGTGAATTGGCCACTGCCTTTAGGGCCACTGCGTTTGAGCGGTGTCAGGATGCGGTCCTGGTGGTAGGTGCGCTCGGGGTATTTCGATACCTTGGCGCACAGCACGCCGCCGGTTTGCGCATGCGCAGGGTTGCCTTGCACGCGCACCGCAATACCGTTTTCGACGGTGGTGAGCAACGCGCAGGTGTCAGGGCAATCGTGCGGACAGGCGCCGCGCACGATGGTGCTGGCGGTGCTGGCGGTACTGGTGGCAGCGAGCGGGGCTGAAATGGGAGCGGTCATGGGGCTTGGACGAAGTTCCGGTTGACGTGTCGACCGCGTCCCTCATGGAAGACGCGGGCTGCAATTTCTGGATGACCGGGCTAGACTGCAGATTCTGAAGGAATTCCGCCATGAAAGTCATTGACTCCATCTTGACCCAAGCCGCCAGCATGGCGGACTTGCGCCGTGACATCCACGCCCATCCCGAGCTGTCGTTCCGCGAAGTGCGCACCGCCGACCTGGTGGCGCGCAAGCTGACGGAATGGGGCATTCCCATTCACCGAGGTTTGGCGACGACCGGCGTGGTCGGCATCGTGCACGGCCGTGACGGGGGCGCCAGCGGCCGCGCCATTGGCCTGCGCGCCGACATGGACGCGCTGCCCATGCAGGAGCGCAACACCTTTGCGCACGCCAGCCAGCACGACGGAAAAATGCACGCCTGCGGCCACGACGGTCACACCGCCATGTTGCTGGCTGCCGCCCAGCACTTCGCCAAAGAACGCAACTTTGACGGCACGGTGTATTTGATCTTCCAGCCCGCAGAAGAAGGCGGCGCGGGTGCCCGCGTGATGATCGAAGAGGGCCTGTTTGAGCAGTTCGACGTGCAGGCCGTGTTTGGCATGCACAACTGGCCGGGCATGGCGGTGGGGCAATTTGCCGCCAGTGCGGGGCCGGTGATGGCGTCGACCAATGAATTCAAAATTACCATCCACGGCAAGGGCGGCCACGCGGCTTTGCCGCACACCACGATAGACCCGGTGCCCATTGCCTGCCAAATGGTGCAAGCGTTTCAAACCATCATCAGCCGCAACAAAAAACCGGTGGATGCGGGCGTGATTTCCGTCACCATGATGCACACCGGGGAGGCCACCAACGTAGTGCCTGAGCGATGCGAACTGCGCGGTACGGTACGCAGCTTTTCGATGGACGTACTCGACATGATGGAAGCGCGCATGCGCGAGGTGGCCAAGCACACCTGCGCTGCGCACCAAGCCACTTGTACGTTTGAATTTCGCCGCAATTACCCGCCCACCGTGAACACCCCCTTGGAAGCGGCTTTTGCGCGCAAGGTGATGACGGGCATCGTGGGCGAAGCCAATGTGATCGACCAGGAACCCACCATGGGCGCCGAAGATTTTTCCTACATGCTGCAAGCGCGCCCCGGTGCTTACGTGTTCATTGGCAACGGTGAGGGAGCGCACCGTATGCATGGCCATGGCGAGGGGCCCTGCACCCTGCACAACCCCAGCTACGACTTCAATGACGACTTGATCCCGCTCGGCGCCACGTTCTGGGTAAGGCTGGCGGAGGAGTGGTTTGAGCCGGGAAGCTAGTGGGTGCTGTTGAAAAATTGAGTTTTTTGGCCTCTAGCGCTTGCGCCATAAGAGATTATGGCTACGTTTAAGAGAGCAAAAAGGACGCGATTCGCCAGGCGCTGCAGCGCTTTTCTATCTAACTTGAGGGCGCTCCCGTGCTGATTCGCATTGCCAGCGCGCCCGCCGCTTGACGGACCAACTCAGGCAGATCAGGCAGATCAGGCAGTTTCTGCCCACGGCAGCATCAACGTGAGCGTCGCCAACGCCTCAAATTCCGGTGCGAACGCATCAATGATGCGCTGCGGTTCTGGGCAAAGTTGGGTGTCGGTGATTACGCCAAACTGCACGCCGCCGCCGTAGCTCAAGATGGAAACGCCTAGCCCCACGCTACCGGTTTGCGGCACCCAGAACATGCACTGCGTGACACGCGACCCACAAATTTCCATAGCATCGCGCGGACCCGGAACATTGGTCATCACAGCGGTGGTTTTACGGCCAAACAGGTTCAGTAGTGCGTGCTGCGCCGGTTTGACCAATAGACCCGCCAGCGCGAGCAAGCCAAAGGCCAATAAGGGCTGGGTACTGCCCTTGAGTGCGCCCATGCGCTGGCGTACCGCGTAGGTGCGCTCAATCGGGTTCTGTAGGCCCACCGGCAACACCAGTGGCACGAGACCAAAATGGTTGCCTAGTTGCCATGCGTCCTCGATTGGGCGCAGGTTCACGGGAATCATGGCGCGGATTTCTGTGCCAGCCGTGTCGTCGCCGCAGCTGCGCAGATAGTGACCGATGGCCCCCGCCACGCAGGACAGCAACACGTCGTTGATGGAGCAGCCCAGCGCGCGGCCGACCGCCTTGACATCTTCCAGCGGCAGGGGCGGGCACCAGGCTACGCGTTTGCTCGTGCCGGGCTCGCCTTTGAGTCGGGTGGGGGAGTCGTCAGGCATCAGCGCCAGCGCAGCCGCGTCATTCAACACCTGCCAGGCTAGGCGCGCGGCATTGGCCGAACCCGCCAACCCGCTTTGCACCAAGGCCTCAGGTTGCACAAGAGCGTGCAGACTCTGTGCGGCAGCATCGCCAGCCTTGTCGAGCGCATGCACCGTCAGTTCGGTCAGGGGTTTGATAAACGAATCGGTCAGCCAGCCGCCTGCGCTTACTGGGTTGTGTCGTGAGCGTCTCGGCGGCTCGGCTCCGCCGTCGATCAGCGACATGATCACGGAGATCAGTGCAATGCCGTCGCCAATGCAATGGTGAATGCGCACGATGAGGGCGCTGCCCGGTTGGCCGTCTTCCCCGGTAAAGTTTTCTACCAAATGCATGTGCCACAGCGGCTGGCGCGGCTCCAACGGCTGCGTGGCAAGCCGGCCCACTGCGGCAGCCAGTGCGTGCTGGTCCGCCTGGCCACGTTTTTTGGTCAGCACCAACGGCTGCACGTGGACGGCAATGTCAAACTGCTCATGCGCCACCCAGGTAGCGCCCGCGGCATCTATCACTACGCGCTGCAAAAAGCGCGGGTACTGGCCCAAACGCTGCGCCGCACGCTCGCGCAAGTGCGCCAGCGTGATGCCTGGCGACACCGCCCACACGCCATTGATCAGCATCAGGTTGCTCGGGCAGTCCATGCGCAGCCAAGCAGTGTCGACCTTACTCATGCGCTCGCCGGACAGGCCCAGCATGCCGGCGGTGGCCCTGCGCACGTTCTCGCGGACGGCATGCAGGGTTTGCCGTGCCAAGGCTGCCGCTGGCGCTGGCGAGCAGGTGCCCTCTTGCTGTAGCGCCGGGAACTTCTCAGGGGTCGCCTTGTGCCGGGATAGCGATAGGGGTTCGGAGGGGGCTGCCTTGTGGCGGGAGCGGGTCACCATGGTGTCGGTCATCCTGTGAGTGGAGGCAGCGCACGTTCCCCGCCAATACCCGCACGCGGTGCGTGCAGTCAGAAACGGGTTCTAAGAGCCTGTTCACGATTTCGCTCTAAGGACGTCCTGCATAACTCCCTGCGGTCCGTGATAACGCGGCCTCGGGCGGTTCTCTGCGGTGCTTTTCTTGCCAACAGCACGGCTATTGGCAAGAAAAGACGCCTTGCGCCCCATCCCGATCCGCACCATCACATCCTCGCGAGGGTTATGCAGGACATCCCTAACCCTTTGGGCAGTGGTGATTACGGGCAGTCTGCGGCGTGGCGGTGCTTGCCCGTAGCCGAGCTACGACCCGCACACCGCGCCTAGCATCCCCTCCCGCAATCACCACTGCGCGACTCCTGGGAAATCGTGAACAGACTCTAAGATAAGCACGATACCGGGTAAGCGGCGTTTTCCCACCCGTTGTTTCCCCAAGCGTGCCGCAATCGCGGGCTGCGCTAACCACCTCAATGCCAAGGAGTCCCCGCATGTCCGACCTGAACGAGCGCTTTGACGCTGCCGTTGCCCAATCCAAAGACCTGTCCGAGCGTCCTGACAACCCGACGCTGTTGAAAATTTATGCACTG
Source organism: Burkholderiales bacterium (assembly GCA_038235025.1). GTDB lineage: Bacteria > Pseudomonadota > Gammaproteobacteria > Burkholderiales > Burkholderiaceae_C > Simplicispira. Next base: position 14,155 of record JBBSUJ010000056.1, on the reverse strand, counting down.
TACAAACAGGCCAGCGTGGGCGACAACGAAGAGAAAAAACCCAGCTTCTCCGACATGGTGGGTCGCGCCAAATGGGACGCTTGGAGCAAGCTCAAGGGTACCGATCAGGACGGGGCCCGTCAGCAGTACATCGACCTGATCGACTCCTTAAGCTGAGGCACCTCGCCCGGCTATGGCCTAATAGCGGTTTTCGCCGCTCCCTTTTTCATATTTCACCGAGATTTCGCCATGGGCAACAAGATCGTTACCGAAGCAGACCGCAAGTTCACCCCGCAACCCAAGCCGCTGCCGGGTCAGACCATCCCCACCGGCGGCCGGGGTCAGCGCTCCAGCCTGGAGCGTGGTGCCGCAACGCGCAGCAAAAAGAACTCGGGCAAGCGCTCGAAGTCTGGCGGCTAAGGCGACTGGTGCCAGCGGCAACGCCGTTTGTCGCCTGGCAGCGTAGACCCTGAAAAAGCCCTGCAATGCGGGGCTTTTTCACGGCCGATAACGTGGCAGCAGGCAGCAGGCAGCAGGCAGCAGTCCGCTATTTTTTGGCGGCCGGTTTGGCGGCCGGTTTGGTGATCTTGGCAGCCTTTGCTGTGGCTCCCGCTCTTGCCGTCACCGCTGCAGTTTTTGACGGCTTTTCAGCAGCGCCCGTCTTGCCAGTTTTTTCTGCTTTTGCCGCCTTGGGTTTCGACGCGCAAGAGGGCGCCGCGCCGAGCAGGCCGTCGATCTGGTCGTTCAGCTCGGTTTCAATGCGTTCTTTGAAGGCGCTGACCAAGAAACCCAGTTGCGCATGAAAGTCGAGCGCATCGGGAAGCACATCTAGCGTCCCCTTGATGCCGGCACGCGTGAAGCACAGCCTGTCTTGTTCATCGCCTTCTTCATACGTGCACTCCATGTCGAATTTTTCTTCGGCTTTTTCGGCCCATGCCAAAGCAATTTTTCGGGCCTGTGCAAGCCCCAGTTGGTGTTTTCGGTGGATGTGAATGTCGGCCACGGTGCGGGTCTTTCTAGGAAGGAGAGTCGCTGTTAGGCGTGTCAGGTGAACCGGCCGAATCGGCTGGATAGGGTGAAGGTAGTGAGCGAGCGGCAGGCGCACTGTTTGGCGCAGGTGGCATAAGCGCGCGCAGAGCCGCTTCGCGCTGTTCGGCGGGTTGGTCGGCCAGCGCTTGAACCGCATCATAAAACCGGGGCCAGTCGCGATCCGACTGCTCGAATAGCGCCAAGAACGCCGGCACCAGCTCGTCGTACGCCGCCTGCGCACCAAAGCTTGCGTTGTTGGCGCGCGCCACCCAGGCGTCGTAGTTGGCGCGCTGCGCGGTGGGCAGGTGCCAGGTGTCGGCAAGCGTTTGGTAGCGGAGACGGAACTGGGTCATTGCTTCTTTTTTCATAGCTTCTCGCTCTTGTACAGTAAGCGATAGAGCCTCTTCTTTTTCATAAATATCGGTCAGGCGCGCGCGCGTGGCGCGGGTCAGCGTGCGAAACGATTCGCGCTGCTGCTCGGCCGCATAGAAGGCTGCGCGGGCTTGGGGGCTGGCTTGGGTCCGCAGCCAGGCCTCGCTACCGAGTTTGCCCACCGCTGTGGCAAAGGACTCGTTGAACAAAGTGTCGCTGGAGGCATACACCTTTTGGTGCGCTAGCTCATGGAACAGCAGCCGCACGAAGTCGCCTTCCGGCCAACTGACAAATGTGTTCAGCAGGGGGTCGCCGCCAGCCCAGTTCATTGCACCCAGTGTCGAATAGGCCGGCACGCCGTACACATCTACCTCCAGTCCTTCGGCGGCGAGGCGACGGGCTTCGGCCTGCGCGTCCTTGGCCGCGAAATAGCCGCGGTAGCCCACGCAGCCCACCACCGGAAAGCACCACGTGTACAGAGTGAGGGAGTACGGCGGCGCTGCCACCACGTTCCACACCGCGCTGTTGCGCTCCAGGTCTGCGTAACGCCGGTAGCTGGGGTTGTCCGGGAGGTGCAGTTGCTCCACCGAAAAGGCCCGCGAACGCTGCGCCAGCTCGAGCTGTTCACGCAGCTCTGGCGGGGTGTCCGGCCGCGCGAGCCAGGAGTCAATGTCGCTGGCGGCCCACATCAGGCGCACATGCCCGCTGAGGGACTGCCAGTAGTAGTCCAGTGGGTTGTTGGCGTGTGCGCAGCCCGCCAGAAGTGCGCTCATCATTAAGGCTGAGGCGTGGCGAGAGATGCGCAGAAGCATATTTTTCATAGAGCTGTGCGATTGGCCCGCAGCCTGGCGGGTTCCCGTGCTGAAGCCAGCAACTGCCCTTGTCATGCGGTGGAGAGAATTTCCAGCACGTCTTCCAGCGGCCGGACCAGGCGTGTACCCAGCGGTGTGCCCAAATGCGTCACCACAATCGGGCGCTCCAGCAGGCGCGGGTGTGCCAGCAGGGCGTCGATGCGCTGCGCATCGGTGGTGCTTGGGGCATCCAGCCCCAGCTCGGCGCAAAGCGTTTCCTTGCTGCGCACGAAATCGTGCGCGGGTCGACCACTCCGGGCTATCAAGCCGGCAAGGGTTTGGCGGCCAGGCGGCGTGTTGTGGTGGTCGAAGATCTGCGGCTCGAGTCCGTGCGCTCGCAGCAGCTCCATTGCTTTGCGGGAACTGCTGCACTGGGGGTTGTGAAACAAGGTGCTGGGGTGGCGCATCGATGGGCTGACTGCAATATCGGAGTGGGCATTGTGCAGAAATCTGCTGCCGTGGCCTTAGAGCCTGTTCACGATCTCCCAGGAGTCGCGCAGTGGTGATTGAGGGAGGGGATGCTAGGCGCGCGGTATTTGATGTGCGGTCTGCGGGTCGTAGTTCGGCTACGGGCAAGCACCGCAACGCCGCAGACTGCCCGCAATCACCACTGCCCGAAGGGTTGGAGCGAAATCGGGCGATTGAACGATCCGGCTGCTTGCATGGGCACGGGCCCATGCAAGCAGCCGAATCATCCATTCATCCACTCAACCCGATTGCGGGCCACCGCGACCCCTGCGAGATCGTGAACAGGCTCTGAGCCGCCGGGGAGCAGGAATCAAGGCGGGCGCAGGGGCTATCGGGTCAAGGACCTACAGGCTGCAGTTGCAGGTTCTGCACAATGGTCAGATTTCATTCATCACCGCTTTGCGGCTAGGCTTCACTACATGCTGTACAAATTCAAATCCCGTGCCACTGCCGATCTCATCCTTTTGGACGCCCATGGTCGTCGGTTGCTGAAGATCATGGGCAAGGACCCTGAGCCACAGGGCATCGTCACCGTGGCGCAAATTCCAGGCGCTGTCGTAGCACTTGAGGCGGCCGTCGCAGCGCAGGAAGCACAAGCGAACGAGGAGGGGGTCGTAGCGGGCGCGGAAGGCGCGCAGGACGACGGCGAGCCCCGCGACAGCGTTACGCTGCGCCAGCGTGCTGCCCCCTTGATCGATATGTTGCAGCGCAGCGCTGCAGAAAACGCAGACGTTGTGTGGGGCGTGTGAGCGCCATTTGCGAGCGAACGCCGAATCAGCGATAGCGGCGAGCGTCTGCTGTCACCCAGCCATCATTGGGTAGCGAGCCCCGCGGCTATAAACTTGGTACCCGCGTGCCGGTTGGCGAACTGTCGCACGGCGTCTTAGAGGTGCCCTGCCAGGACTGAAGCCGTCTCCGCAGTTTCTGCGCGCAGTCGCCGGGGGGGTGGTGCCAACCCTTGCCTTCATCACGGAGCGCATGTGCCAGTGTTCGGGGCCGCGCTGCTACCGGCGCGGCTTTCTGTGGCGGTGTTGCGGTTGTTAAGGCGGTGTACAAGATAGCCGCCTTTTTCATTAAAAAATTTGAACGAAATAGGCTTCTAGCGCTTGCTTAGCATGGGCGAGCAGCTATGAAATCGGGATTTTTCTGCGCCGCTAAAAGACGCCTTGCGGCCCATTGTTGTCTGCGCCGCCACATCCTCGCGAGGGTGCTGCAGGACATATCCCCAGGCCTGCCAGCGCTCGCGCTGCCTGCAGCTTCTGGCGGAATTGACGGGCTCTTGCGCCAGCTGGTCATGATGTGGCTGACCATCCTTTAAATCCAGGGCTCAATTTGTGCGGCACGTGGCGCTTGCCGATGCCGGAACTGGATGCCCTGCGATCGGGTTCGTCCAGCCCGCCAGCCGAGTGGCTCGATTTGAAGGCACTCAAGGCGTCAACTGCGTGGCAAAGCAGCTTGCGATCGCTGCCGCACAAGACGTACGGGCCGCGCGGGAAACGAATCGGCGCGGACTTGGGTCGGGGGAGCCGCATGGGTCGGGGCCGGCTCATCACGCGTCAGACGAAACGTGGCCACCAATTGCGTAAGACGACCCGCTTGGTCGCGCAGGCTTTCGGCTGCAGCCGAGCCTTCTTCCACCAGCGCTGCGTTTTGCTGGGTCATTTGCTCGAGCTCGCCCATGGAATCGCTCACGTGGCCGATGCGCTCGCTTTGATCGCGCGTGGCAGACGTCATTTCTTCCATGATGGTGGACACCCGGCGCACGGACAACACCAGGTCGCCGATGGTTTTGCCCGCGTGGTTGACCAGGGTGCTGCCCTCCTTGACCTGACCGACGCTGGCTCCTATCAACGCCTTGATTTCGCGCGCCGCCGTGGCAGAACGGCCAGCCAGGCTGCGTACTTCGCTGGCTACGACTGCAAAGCCGCGCCCTTGTTCGCCGGCCCTCGCTGCCTCGACTGCGGCGTTGAGTGCCAAAATATTGGTCTGGAAGGCGATACTGTCAATCACGCTGATGATGTCGGCAATTTTGCTGGAGCTGGCGCTGATGGTGTCCATGGTGCGCACCACTTGCGAGACTACCTCACCGCCGCGTGAGGCTGCCTCGGACGCGCTGGCCGCAAGCTCGTTGGCTTGACGGGATGCATCCGCGCTTTGTTGAACGGTTTGCGTCAGGTCGCTTAGCGATGAGGTTGCGCCTTGCAGGTTATGCGCCGTCTGCTCTGTTCTTTCGCTCAAGTTCAGGTTGCCGCATGCCACCTCCGAGCTGGCCACCAAAATGGCATTTGCCGCCCCGCCGATGCCTCCTACCAAGTCGCGCAAGCGTGCCTGCATAGCTGCGATGGCTTCAAGCAAGCGTCCGGTTTCATCGTGAATACGCACCTCCACTTTGGAGGTCAGATCGCCTTGCGCGATGCGCTCGGCAACCACCACAGCTCTGTTCAGCGGCTGGGTGATGCGAACAGTGGTGCGCCACGCAATCAGGGTGCCCAAAATGATGGCGAGGAGCACCAAAGCGCCAGTGGCCATTCGCGCCCGGTCCTGGGCCAGCTCTGCATCCGCAGCGGCCTGCGCACTGAGGGTGTTTTGCAGCGTAACGAGTTCCCCAAGTTTCTCGCGCCACGCTTTCTCCAGGGGTGCGGCCCGTTTCATCAAGCCAATCTGCGCTGCAACCGTGTCGCCCTCATCCGCAGATTTCATTTCCGACTCAAATTGCGGAATGGTTTTGGCGGCAAGCGCTTGCACCTGCTCGACCAGGCTGACTTCTTCGGCGGTTGCGTTGGACGGCTGGATCGATTCAGCCAATTCGGCTTGCTGGCTCGCATACGCCTTGATCGACGCATTCGCCGCCTTGAGCTGCGCCTCTGCCTGCTCGAAATCTGTTCCCGACAGCATGGCGGCAGAACGCGACTGCAAACCGATGGCGCTCACGGTCTCCAGCATGGCGTTGGCGCGCTTGACTTTGGTTGCCCCCTCGACTGTGATCTGGCGCATTTGCTGGCGCACTTGCGAGCCTGACCATTGCCCCATCGCCGCCACCGCCACTACCAGCAGCAGCATGCAGGCAAACCCCAGCCGCAAACGGTTGGACAAAGACATCGATTTTTTGGGTTTCAAGACTTTCATGAGGTCCTCTTTTTTTAACGGCGTCCTATCCTTCGTGGCACGCTCGAATGGCGTTCCACGGTCGGTGTGTCTGTGCAACGCACAAAATCAGTGTAGCGAGAAATATGCCAATGTGACAATTGGTTAGAAGCGGTCGAGTGGCGGTTTTGCACAGCACGTAAATGCGCATTGCGTGGCACCCGCTTTCAGCGAAGCTCTCAGGAAACGACGGGTGCCGCTTCAATAACGCTTATTTATTGACCAAGCCCCAATCTTCGCCATATGCTACAAAGCGTGACATGAAAGTGTGTGCTTACAAGATTCTCAAAGCCGCTGTGCGCGCTGTGCACGCGGTGTGCGCGACCGCGCTGTGCATGACTGGCGGAGGCGCTTTCGCAGCGAGCGTCACGGTGCAGGCGAACGACGGAGCGGGAAAACCTGTCAAAGGCGCCATTGTGTTTCTTGATTCTCCTTCTGCAAAGCAGGCGGTGCGGCCGCTTGAGGGCATCGAGGTGGCGCAGGAAAAGAGGCAGTTCGTTCCGGATGTCATCGCGATTACTGTGGGGACAGACGTGCGGTTCCCCAACCATGACGCCGTCAGGCACCAGGTTTACTCTTTCTCACCTGCCAAGAAGTTCGAGCTCAAGCTCTACAAAGGCACGCCCTCTTCCCCCGTGAACTTTGACGAGCCCGGGGTGGTTGTTCTGGGATGCAACATCCATGACCAGATGGTGGGGTGGATTCTTGTGCTGGAAACCCCTTACTTTGGAATGACGTCGGCATTGGGTAGCGTCACGCTGGTAAATGTGCCTGCAGGCAATTACCGCCTTCGCACTTGGCACAGCGGTTTGGCCGTGGGGGCACCTGCCTTGGACCAGCCGCTCACGGTGAGCGCCGGCGAGCTGCCCGGTAAAGCGGCCGTCACCTTGACCGGGCTGGCTCCTTGAAGATGTCCTTCCTGTATCGCAGCCTGGTGACGCGGCTGGTGGGCACCTCCTTGCTGCTGCTGCTTCTGGTGCAGCTTACTGGATTTGCGGTAGTGCGCACCAGCATTGAGAACAACGCCCGTGCGCAGATCGGGTACGAGCTCGATACCGACGAGCGTGTCTGGCGTCGCTTGGTACAGCAAGAAGCGGATCGCCTCCGTCAAGGCTCGGCCCTGTTGGCTTCTGATTACGGCTTTCGCGCCGCTGTCAGCTCCGGCGATATGGAGACTATCGAGTCGGCGTTGTCCAACCATGGCGCGCGCATTGGAGCGGCCGTCACTGCGTTGCTCGATACGCGTCTTGCCGTGCGTGCCATGAGCAGTGACAGTGACGAGACATTGAGGTCAACGCTGGCGCAGGTGGTACCCGCACTGGCAGAGCACCCGATGGGCAGTCAAATCGCCGTGGTGAACGGTTTGCCGCACCAATTCGTCATGGTTCCGCTGCGCGCGCCCGTGGTGATTGGCTGGGTCCTGATGGGTTTTCCCATTGGCCAGTCGATGGCAGACGAAATGCGCCAGCTGCTGTCGGTGAACGTCGTCGTGCGGGTCAGCGATGGTCAGCAGGGTTATGGCTTGCCAGTCAGCACCCTGGACCGCAATGCGCTTGCAACGCTGCGCGCGCAAGGAGGCGTGCTGCAAGAACTGCGCACCGATTCCGGCACCTTGCTGGTGCGAAGCAGCCCTTTGTCGAGCGTAGGGCCTTATGCCGAAGCGCTGCTGCTGCGCTCGGTGGACGACGTTCTCGCACCCTACCGGCAGTTGCAGTGGTTGCTGGCCGTGATCACGGCGGCGGGTCTGGCGCTGGTGGCGTTGGGCAATATTTTCATGGCGCGGCGCGTGACGACGCCGCTGCGCTCCCTGATGGTGGCCACCCGCAGGCTGTCGACCGGTGACTACAGCGTTGCGATGGACCACACGGAGCGCCGCGACGAAGTCGGTAAGCTGGCGCGTTCTTTTGACCACATGCGGCTCGACATTGCACGCCAGCAGCACGAGATTCGCGATCTGGCGTACCGCGACCGATTGACCGGTCTACCCAACCGGGAGCGCTTTCGCAGCGCGGTGGTCGAGGCGCTGCAGACCACAGCTTCGGGCGGAAGTTTGGCGGTGTTGATGCTGGACCTCGATCGGTTTAAACACGTCAACGATGTGCTCGGCTACGCATTTGGCGACCGCCTGCTGCAGGCGGTCGCGGATTTACTTAAACCCCTGGCGTGCCGACAGGGCGACATCGTGGCACGCCACGGAGGCAACGAGTTCGCGCTGCTGCTGCACTTGGAGCGCGATGGGGCTATGGAAGCCGCGCACCGCATTGCGCAGGCTTTCGAGACGCCTATTCACTTTGATGACCAGAACGTGGATCTCAGCGCCAGCATGGGCATTGCCATGTGGCCCGAGCATGCGCAGGATGCCGACGTACTGCTGAACCGCGCAGAAATCGCCATGTACGGCGCAAAGAAGCGCACCAGCGTCGCTTTGTTCTACGACCCGGCATTGGATTCCGCCAGCGCCCAGATGCTGTCTTTGTTGGGCGACCTTAGACGCGCCGTTGAGCACAATGAGCTGCGCATCTATCTTCAGCCCAAAATTTCCTTGCGCAACCAACGTGGTGTGGCTGCTGAGGCACTGCTGCGCTGGCAGCATCCTCAGCGGGGGTTGGTGCCGCCGATGGAGTTCATTCCTTTTGCCGAGCAGACGGGGTTTGTAAGGCACCTCACGCTTTGGGTGTTCGAGCAAGTATCGGCCTTGCTGGCGCAGCCTGATGCGCGGGCAATGGGGCTGCGCGTCTCGGTCAATCTATCCACGCGCGACCTGCTCGACCCTGACTTGAGCAGCCGCCTGTCAGCTATCTTGGCGAAGCACGGCGTTGCAGCCGAATCCTTCTGCCTGGAGATCACCGAGAGCGCCATCATGGACGACCCGCAAAGGGCCGAGGCCATGCTCAATCGGCTGGCGCAGCAGGGGTTTAAGCTGTCCATCGATGATTTCGGAACCGGCTACTCCTCTCTGGCCTACTTGAAACGCCTGCCGGTGCACGAGCTGAAAATCGACAAATCTTTCGTCCTGGGAATGCAGTCAGGAGAGGGGGATGTGCAGATCGTGCGCTCTACCATTGACCTGGCGCACAGCCTGGGTCTGAGCGTCGTGGCGGAAGGTGTGGAGGACGCCGGCCTGCTGGATCGCTTGCGGGTTTTGGCATGCGACGAGGCGCAGGGATACCATATCAGCCGACCTTTCCCAGCCGATCAGTTTTGGGCCTGGTGCGCTGGCCCCGGCGCGCAATTTATGACATCGCGCGCTTGACGTGCCACCCGCTGACTGATTGTGACGAACGGCCGCCGCGGCGCGCGTTTTTGGGCTCCATGCGGTGCCTCTCTTTTTTGTTATCCCTTTTGCTTTAAAGCTCCACTTGCCATGGCTGAACCTCGACCTTCTCGCTTTACGGATTCGCAGAACCCGCCCGACAAGCCCGCGGCACCGGTTTCTGGCCGTCCGGTATTGCGGCGTCCGCAGCGTGAGGAGCCTGCCACCGGCGCGAGAGCTGCATCACCCAAGCCACCTGCCCCACCTTTTCGGCCTCGCGCCGCAGCGCCTCCCGTAGCGCGCCCAGACCGAGCGCCCGCTGCGGTAGCGCCGCCGCGCCCCTCCATACCCGGCCCAGCCGCGCCTGAAAACACGGGAACCCGGCTGAACAAGCGGCTTGCAGAACTGGGTTTGTGTTCGCGCCGCGAGGCCGACGAGTGGATTGCCCGCGGTTGGGTCTACGTGAACGATGCTGTGACTGAACTGGGTGTGCGCGTGCTGCCGAGTGACCGCGTTACCGTCGAGCGCGCTGCACAGCGCCAGCAGGACGAGCGCGTCACCATCGTTATGAACAAGCCCATGGGCTATGTATCGGGCCAGGCGGAAGACGGCCACCAACCGGCGGCCTCGCTCATCAACCCGCGCAGCCAGTGGAGTGCTGATAGCACGGGCCGCAGGTTCTCGCCGCCCCAACTGCGGGGTCTGGCGCCCGCGGGGCGGCTGGATATTGATTCGGTGGGCCTGTTGATCCTGACGCAGGATGGACGCGTTGCCCGCCAGCTCATCGGCGAAGACTCGCCTGTGGACAAAGAGTATCTGGTGCGTGTGGTCTATGAGGGCCCTGAGGCTCCGCGCTCCGGGCAGCGCGCCGAGCCACTCCAATATATGGACGAGCACGATCCTGTACGTACCAACGTGCAGGCGGTGTTTCCCGCCGCCTTGCTCGAACGCCTGCGCCACGGCCTGAGCCTTGACGGCCAGCCGCTCAAACCTGCCAAGATTGAATGGCAGAACCCCGAGCAGCTGCGGTTTGTATTGGTGGAGGGTAAAAAGCGGCAAATCCGCCGTATGTGCGAGCAAGTGGGGCTCAAGGTGGTGGGGCTCAAGCGCATTCGTATTGGGCGAGTCACCTTGGGTGCACTTCCGGTAGGGCAGTGGCGGTTTCTCGGGCCGAACGAGCGGTTTTAGAGTGTCTTGCCGGTTCTGCGACGGCGCGCCGTCGGCCTCTGCCACGGCGTTTTTTGACTAGGCAGAGCAGCTGACGCAGGAGCATCCATGAACCCGAGCACACCTCGAAAAACCGCTTCTGTTCGCCCGAAGCCGTTGGCCCCCGCTTAGGGAAAACCGTCACCGAGCGGAGCGGCTCAACGGGTGAGGGTGGCGCTGGCCGCCTTGCGCCGCGTTCGCAAGGGTGATCTGCAAGGCGCAGCTGCGCTTGCTACCCAAGGCACTTTGGGCGCGGCCCGTATCGCCGAAGGGGTGCACAGCGCCGTGCACCGCGGTATGGGTTTGTCCGCACGCGCGCCGGCTGGCCGCACTGGTGGGTTGACCGGCCCTGTGTACCGAGGCGTCTCCGGCATCACACGGCTGGTGGGTGCAAGCGTGCAGTTGTCGCTTGGACGGCTGCAGCCGTTTCTGGAAGGCAAGGCGGCAAAAGCACAGACAGACAACCACGAGCGCGAAGCGTTGGTGGCGGCTTTAAATGGCGTCATGGGAGACCGCTTGGTGGCCGACGGCAACCCGTTGGCAACGCCTCTGAGCCTGCGTGCGCGGAGTGGAGAGTTGTTGGACTCCCTCGCAACAGGTTTTGCCGCCACTGGAAAAATTCTGCTGTTGGTACACGGCCTGTGCGTGAACAATCGGCATTGGCACCGTGGCAGTTACGACCATGGTGAGTCACTGGCGCAGGCCTTGGGTTACACGCCCGTGTACCTGCGCTACAACTCGGGCCGGCACACCTCGTACAGCGGGCACGCCTTCGCGCGCGCGCTGGAACAGTTGGTGGCGATCTGGCGATCTGGCGATCTGGCGATCTGGCCAGTGCCCGTCGAGCGCCTGGACTTGCTGGGTCACAGCACGGGCGGACTGGTGCTGCGCAGCGCGCTGCAATTTGGCATGCAAGCGGGCCATGGGTGGCGCGCCAAAGTACGCTGTGCCTTGTTTTTGGGAACACCGCACCACGGCGCGCCGCTGGAGCGCGCGGGCCACGGAGTCGACCTGCTGATTGGCAGCAAACCATGGAGCAGGCCCTTTGCGCGCCTGGCGCAATTGCGCAGCTGCGGCATTACCGACCTGCGTTACGGGCACGTCCAGCCAGCCGACTGGCAAGGCCGAGAGCGATTTCGGCGCAGCAGCGATACGTGCGTGCTCTTGCCCTTGCCAACCGACGTGCGATGCTATGGGGTGGCCGCCACGCTGGCGAGTGCGCGCAGTCCGCGCGCGCAGCGCCTGCTGGGCGACGGTTTGGTGCCACTGAACAGCGCGTTGGGTGTGCACAAGAGCGCTGCGCGGACGCTGCAATTTGAAGCGCAGCAGACCTTTGTGGTGCACGGTGTGGGCCACCTTGATCTGCTGTGCGAGCCGCGGGTGGCGCGCCAACTGCGCCAATGGCTGCAAGCCGACCAGGCGGCGGACTCGCCCGAACGCCCGGCCACTTCCTTGCCCACTTAAAGGCGAGTTGCAAGGCTTCGCTCTTGAAACTCGGCCGGGTGGCCTCAGTTCAGCTTCGCTGGCATAAAAGCGCTGCACGACCTTTCTGGCCTTTCGCAGCGCCTGCCGTTCCTTTCCTTTTGATTGATCGACCCATGAGCAAACAAACCCTTTCCTTTCAAGCCGAAGTGGCGCAGCTGCTGCACCTTGTCACGCACTCGCTGTATTCGAACCCCGAAATTTTCGTGCGCGAGTTGATCTCCAACGCATCGGACGCCTGCGACAAGCTGCGCTTTGAGGCCTTGGACAAGCCTGCACTGTATGAAGACCAGCCCCATCTTGAAGTGCGCATGTCCTTCGACGCCGCCGCCAAAACGCTCACCATTGCCGACAACGGCATTGGCATGAGCGAGCAAGAAGCCATTGACCACCTGGGCACCATCGCCAAAAGCGGTACCAAAGACTTCATGGGCAAGCTCACCGGTGACCAGAAGCAGGATGCCCAGCTCATTGGCCAGTTTGGCGTGGGCTTTTATTCCGGCTTTATCGTGGCCGACAAGATCACGGTGGAAACGCGCCGTGCGGGTGTGCCCGCGAGTGAAGGCGTGCGTTGGGTCAGCGGCGGCACGGGTGATTTCGAGGTCGAAGCCATCGACCGCGCCACGCGCGGAACCAGCGTCACGCTGCACTTGCGAGAAGACGCCGAGGAATACCTCAACGCCTGGAAGCTCAAAAGCGTCATTGCCAAATATTCGGACCACATCAGCCTGCCCATCGTGATGGAAAAGGAAGAATGGAAAGACGGCGATCTGATCACCCCCGGCGACGAAGCCGGTGGCCGCCAGCCCGGTGGCATGGTCAAAACCGGCGAGTGGGAAGCGGTCAACAAAGCCAGTGCGCTGTGGACCCGCCCCAAGAAAGACATCACCGAAGAGCAGTACCAAGAGTTCTACAAAGCGATCAGCCACGACCACGAAAACCCGCTCACCTGGGCGCACAACCGTGTCGAAGGCAATACCGAATACACCCAGCTGCTCTACATTCCCGCCAAAGCCCCGTTTGACCTGTGGAACCGCGACAAGAAGGCCGGCATCAAGCTGTACGTGAAACGCGTCTTCATCATGGACGACGCCGAAGCGCTGATGCCCAGCTACCTGCGTTTTGTGAAGGGCGTGATCGATTCCAGCGACCTGCCGCTCAACGTTAGCCGTGAGTTGCTGCAGGAAAGCCGCGACGTGAAGGCGATCCGCGAAGGCTCCACCAAGCGCGTGTTATCCATGCTGGAAGACTTGGCCAAACATGACAAGCACGACAGTCCAGCGCCCGCCGCCGAAAGCGCAGAAGGTGCGGATGGCGTGACGGACGTCCCCGAAGTGGTCGACGCTGTTGATAAGGCCAAAGAAGGCAAATACAGCGAGTTTTATGCCGAGTTCGGTGCCGTGCTGAAAGAAGGCTTGGGCGAAGACTTTGGCAACCGCGAACGGCTCGCCAAACTGCTGCGCTTTGCCAGCTCGACGACCGATACGACCACCGTATCCTTTGCCGATTACAAAGCGCGCATGAAAGACGGCCAGGACGCCATCTACTACATAACCGCCGACACGCTCGCCGGTGCCAAGAACAGCCCGCAGCTGGAAGTCTTCAAGAAGAAGGGGATCGAAGTGCTGCTCATGACCGACCGCGTCGACGAGTGGGCACTGAACTATTTGCAGGACTTTGACGGCACCCCGCTGCAAAGCGTGGCCAAAGGTGCGGTGGACTTGGGCAAGCTGCAGGATGAAGGCGAGAAGAAGGCCGCAGAAGAAGCGGCTGAGGCGTTCAAGCCGCTGCTGGCCAAGTTGAAAGAGGCGCTCAAGGACAAGGCCCAAGATGTGCGCGTCACCTCACGCTTGGTCGATTCACCAGCCTGCCTGGTGGTGCAAGACGACGGCATGAGCACGCAACTGGCCCGCATGCTCAAGCAAGCCGGACAGCAGGCTCCCGAGACAAAGCCCGTGCTGGAGGTGAATCCTGAGCACGCGTTAGTGAAAAAGTTGGAAGGCAGCGTGCATTTCAACGACCTGGCCAACATTCTGTTTGACCAGGCGCTACTCGCCGAGGGTGGCCTGCCGGATGACCCGGCTGCGTACGTGCGGCGCGTCAATGCGTTGCTCGTCTAAATTTTAGGTAAAAACAGCCTCTAGCGCTTATCCAGTAAGCGTTAGCAGCTATTTATTTAATATCACATTCCCGGTATCTAGAGGCGGTGTGGACTTGCATCAGCCTAGCACCTAGGGACATCCTGCATAACTCCCTGCGGGTTGTGATGGCGCGGTCTCGGGCGGTCCGCTTCGTTGCTTTTTTTGCCAATAGCACGGCTATTAGCTGCAAAAAGACGCCTTGCGGCCCATTCCGATCCGCACTATCACAT
>JBBSUJ010000055.1:0-20791 GCA_038235025.1 Burkholderiales bacterium | reverse complement strand
CGCCTTAAATCATCTCTCGCCTATCGAGACCCTTCAAGCGTGGAGCAAGAAAGCTCCCGACTTGTTCGTCAAGCGGGTATATAAACAGACGGAACTTGACACTTAGCGGCCTAAAAAGCTTAAAGTTTTACGACTGTTGCCGCCAGAAAAAGATTCCCGTCATCACCAGCCCGGTCACCACAATGCCGCCGCGCAGCCACGGCGCAGGAATGCGCCGCGCCACCCGCGCACCCAGGTAGCCGCCCGCAGTAGCCGCCACCATCATCAGCAGCGCTTGCGGCCACAGCACTACGCCGCCGGCAGCGTAGATGGCGACGGCGATGGCGGTGAGCAGGGCAGAGACCCAGTTTTTCAATCCGTTCATGGCGTTCAGGTGGGTCTGGCCGAGCAGGCCGAACAGCGCCAGCAGCAAGATGCCCAAGCCGCCATTGAAGTAGCCGCCATACGCTGCCACGATGAGCAAGCCAATGGTCGCTTTGGCAGTGGACGGTGTGCCGCCGGCCGTCCACTCGCGCAGCTTGGGGCCGAGCGCAAAAAGGAGGGTGGCAGCCAGCAGCAGCCAGGGGATGACGATGGAGAACACGTCGTTCGACGTCACCAGCAGCAGCCCGGCGCCGGCCGCGCCTCCGATGAGGGACAGCACCACCAGCAAGCGCATCGACAGGCCGGGCGGCGGGGCGGTGTCTTCCCGGAAACCCCAGGCGCCGGCGATGTAACCGGGCAGCAGCGCGACGGTGCCGGTGGCGTTGGCAATCACCGGCGGCACGCCGATGAAGACCAACGCGGGTAGCGTTAGAAAGCTTCCGCCTCCCGCAACAGAATTCAGGGCACCGGCCACAAAAGCGGCGGTGAGCAGCAGGGCACTCTCGAACATGGTTTCTCCAGATGGGGATCGCACCGCGCAGGTGCAACGGCATCTTATGAGCCGCAGCTGGATGCTGGCTTGCAAAAGCCTGTGGGATGGGCTGGACCGTTGGGCGGATCGCCAGCCTTTTTACGGCCACAACCCGCGCTGTGCTTGGTTCTACGTAAAAAAGGGGGATGCCGTCAGCCCATTGCAGGGTGAAGCAGCTTTACGAAAAAGTGCTGGAACGCGCGGCATGTGTTCAGACAAGCCGGTTGCAAATGCACGCCGCCTGATCAAACCTGCTGGTTGCCCAGTCTCCGGGTCGGGTCAGGCCGCGCCGAAGCCCCGCCAAACGGCGCAAGCTACGCGATGTCTCCCAACTTACACCCGCTGCTTTTCCAGCTTGCGGCTCAGGGTGCGCCGGTGCATGCCCAAGCGGCGTGCAGCTTCGGAAATGTTGAACTCGCATTCGGCCAATACTTCGTGAATGCGCTCCCATTCCAGCGTTTTGATGGAGCTGGACCGGTTGCTGAGCTCCACTTCTTCCTTTCCCTCAATGAGGCTAAAGGCGGCCTCAATGTCGTCGGTGTTGGAAGGCTTGGCCAAATAGTGCCCCGCGCCGAGCTTGATGGCTTCGACCGCTGTGGCAATGCTGGCAAAGCCGGTCAGCACCACGATGCGCATGTCGTCACTGTGCGCATGCAGCAATCGCACGCAGGCGAGCCCTGTGGATTCACCCTTGAGCTTGAGATCGACCACCGCGTAGTCAGGCGTGTGACTGCTGAGGATGTCCTGCATCTGCGCCACACTATCGGCCCGAAGCACTTGGTAGCCACGCCGCTCGAACGAGCGGGCCAGCGTGCTGGCAAACGCGTCGTCGTCTTCAATGATGAGCAGGAGCGGGTCAGAGTCCGTGGGCGTCATTTTGTGGCTATTGAAGGGTGTCCTGCAGGGCGATGGCAGCGAGCGAAATGGTGATGGTGACTTCCGCGCCGCCCTCCTGGCGGTTGCGCGCTACTACGCTACCACCCAAGGTGCGTGCCACGTTCATCGACAAAAAAAGCCCTAGCCCGCTGCCGGGGCTACCTTTGGTGGACCGATAGGGCGTGCCAATGTGGTCTAGCAGCGCGGCAGAAAAGCCGGGGCCGCGGTCCGTGACCACAATTTTCAAGATGTCGTGGTCGCGTGTCACCTCCATGCGCACCCACTGCGGAGACGCGTCGCGGGCGTTGTCGAGCACGTTGAAAACCATCTGTGCCAGCGTGGCATCGGCCACCATGGCGCGGTCGTCGTGAATCCGGTTGTCGAAGTCGAACCTATCCACTGCGCGCGTGGCGCGCCAGTCCTGCACCACAGTATCGAGAAACTGGCAGACGGTGGTTTGACTCGAGTGCTCGCCGCGCGTCTCACCCGCAGACAGCAAAATGCCGCTCACGATCGCCTTGCAGCGCTGCACTTGCGCTTCCATTACCGCTATTTCTTCTTGTAGTACCGCGTCTTTTGCTAGCGCTGGGACCCGCTTCCAATCGCCCAATATGACCGCCACGGTGGCCAGTGGTGTGCCTAGCTCATGTGCTGCGCCAGATGCCAGAAGGCCCATGCGCACGATGTGTTCTTCCTCTGCAGCGCGCTGGCGCACGGCGGCCAGGCGCGCATCGCGGCGGCTGAGCGTGTTGGCAATGCGGGTGATGAACACCACTACCAGCACCGCGCTGAGCCCAAAACACACCAGCAAACCCAGTACATAAGGGCTCTTCCAGCCGTCTCCCAAATTTGGCGACAAGGGCAGCGGCAGGTTGCATTCCGCAAGCACCACCACGCACGAAGACGCAATGAGCACGATGGACCAGGCATACCCACCCCTGAGCAACATGGCTGCGACGGCAATTTGCAGCAGATACAAAAACACAAAGGGGTTGGCAATGCCGCCGCTCAGGTACAGCTGGGCGGTCAAGGCCAGTACGTCTACCAGCAGCACGATAAAAAGCTCTACATCGGACACGCCGCGGCGTGTGCGCCAGCGCAGCAGGCTGAGCACATTGAAAACAACCATGCCCGCAACAATGCCCAGCATGGGGCGTAGCGGAAGTGGCAGCTCCAACCCATAGTGCGTGACGGCGATGGTCAGCAGCTGCCCGACTACCGCAATCCAGCGCAACTGAATTAGCTGCAGCAGGTTCTTGCGCCCGGCGGCGGCATTCGCTATTAGCGTGCGGGCCGGTGCAGGGGTGAAGGCGGGTTCAGGTGGGGCTTGAGGCATGGGCGGCGGCAGGAACTGCGGGGTAGCCGTTTGCGCGCTTTCGCCGCTCATAACGTGCCACAAGTGCTGCGCCGCCAAGGGTCATGACCGCCAGACCGAACCAGGTGATGGCGTAGACCAGATGGCTGTTGGGGAACTGCACGACGGTCAAACCTGAGCGCGGCCAAGGGCCTGCAGAGGCGGCCAGTAGTTCAGGTGCGTTGCCGGTCTGCAGCGATGGCACCCCCACATCCACAAAAAACGGGGCGGCGACTGGCAGCTGCAAGGCGCTTGCCATGGCGGCTATGTCGCGCGAGTGCCAGCGCTGCTCGGCTGGTGCGTTAAGTCGCAAAAA
Source organism: Burkholderiales bacterium (assembly GCA_038235025.1). Classification (GTDB taxonomy): domain Bacteria; phylum Pseudomonadota; class Gammaproteobacteria; order Burkholderiales; family Burkholderiaceae_C; genus Simplicispira. Next base: position 17,350 of record JBBSUJ010000055.1, on the reverse strand, counting down.
GCCCCCCCGGGGTTCGGTCATGCGTAGTACGCCGACGACGGTGACGTTACCGCCGGGCGCTGTTGCAGCGCGGCCCATCCACTGCGCGCGCTGCGCCTGCGGAACAAAACCACGGTTCACCAGGACCTGCGCACCGTTGGCTTGCGCCAGGGGCGTCATGACCCAGAAGCCGCCGCCCAAGGCGGTCGTGGCCTGCGCAAGCAATGTTTTGTCTTGCAGCCACTGGCCGGAGAGGCGCACTGGGAGGTATTCGTACTGCTCGGCGCTGACCTGTGGCCACTGCGACGGGGCTGGCGCTGCTACCGGCGGCGCACCAATACGCTGCGTTACGCGTTCAATAAGGTCAAGCTTCCAGATGCGGCGCTCTAGCTGCCAAACGCCCAGCCAGACAAAGCCCAGAAACAGGCCGGCGCCTACCGCCGCCAGCACTATGAGGACCCATGCGGGCCGTTGAGCAGAGGGCTGCATCGCGTCAGCGAGCCCCGTTGTTTTCAACTTCCTGCTGGCTCGGAATGGAGGTTTCCTGCGTGTGTCCCGGCATCATGTTGGCATTCATATGGAACATGACCCACAGCGTGCCGGCAATCGCAATCGCCACGAAAACCACAGTGAAGATGGTGGACAGCAAGGTCCAGCCGCCCTCGGCTTTGCCGTTCATGTGCAGGAAGTACGCCATGTGCACGAAGATTTGCACTGCGGCAAAAGCGCCAAGCACCAGCACGGCCACATTGCGGTCGGCAATGGTGTTGGTCATTACCAGTGCAAACGGAATCGCAGTGAGGATAACGGACAGGAAAAACCCCGTCATATAGCCCGACAAGGTGCTGTGCGGACCATCGTCGTGGTGGTCGTGGTCGTCATGTGCAGCATTCGCCGCGTGCGTACCGGTCGTGTGCAAATTCTGTGCGCTCATGGCAGCACTCCCATAAGGTATACGAAGGTAAAGACGCCAATCCAGATCACGTCCAGGAAGTGCCAGAACATGGACAGGCACATCAGGCGGCGGGTGTTCGCCGGGATCAGGCCGTGCTTGCCGATCTGAACCATCAACGTCACCAACCAAATCAGGCCAAAAGTGACGTGCAGGCCGTGGGTGCCCACTAGCGTGAAGAAAGCCGACAAAAAAGCGCTGCGTTGGGGTCCGGCCCCTTGGCCAATCAGGTGTGAAAACTCATACATTTCCAGACCCAGAAAGGCCAGGCCTAGCAAGCCGGTTATGCCCAGCCAGACCAGCGTGCCCTTCACCTTGCGCTTTTGCTTCTCCAGCATGGCAAAACCGAAGGTGATGGAAGAGATTAGCAAAAACGCGGTGTTCAGCGCGACCAGTGGCAGGTCAAACAAGTCCGCACCACTGGGGCCAGCGGCGTAGCTGCGGCCCAGTACGCCGTAGGTGGCGAACAGGGCAGCAAAGATGAGGCAGTCGCTCATTAAGTACAGCCAGAACCCGAGGGCGGTGCCGTTTTCGGGGTGCGGCTCGTCGGCCAAGTGGTAGGCGCGCACGGTCTTGGTGGCCTGTGCGGAAAGCGCGCCTGTGGCAGCGCCGGCGGAGAGGTGAAGTTCAGACATGGCGTGCCAGCTCCAGTGTGCGCAGGTTTTCCGTGGCGACCACGTTGGCTGCGGGAATGTAGAAGTCGCGCTTGTAGTTGAAGGTGTGCACGATGGAAGCGGCGACCACCGCGGCGAAGGCTGCAATAGCCAGCGGCCACATGTGCCAGATCAGCGCGAAACCGAACAACAGCGACAGGCCTGATAGCGCAGCACCCGAACCCGTGTTGGCTGGCATGTGGATCGGCTTAAAGCCAGTTAAAGGGCGCTCGTAGCCGTGTTTCTTCATGTCCCACCAGGCGTCAATGTCGTGCACCACCGGGGTGAAGGCAAAGTTGTAATCCGGAGGAGGAGACGAGGTCGACCACTCCAGAGTGCGGGCACCCCATGGGTCACCTGTATGGTCGCGAAGCTCTTCTCGCTTCATGTAGCTGACCAACAGCTGGATCAGGAAGCAGCCGATCCCTCCGGCGATCATGGCGGCACCACACGCGGCGATCACGAACCAGATCTGGTACGACGGGTCTTCAAAGTGGCTCAAGCGGCGCGTAACACCCATCAGGCCCAGCACATACAGTGGCGCAAACGCGACCCAGAAGCCCACCACCCACAACCAGAAAGAGCGCACTCCCCATTTGTGGTCCAGCCTGTAGCCGAAGGCCTTGGGGAACCAGTAGTTGATACCGGCAAACAGGCCGAACACGACGCCGCCAATGATCACGTTGTGAAAGTGGGCGATCAAAAACAGGCTGTTGTGCAGCACGAAGTCGGCTGGCGGTACTGCCAGCAGCACGCCGGTCATGCCGCCGATGGCAAACGTCACCATGAAGGCCAAGGTCCACATCATGGGCAGCTCGAAGCGAATGCGGCCCTTGTACATGGTGAACAGCCAGTTGAAAATCTTCGCGCCTGTCGGTATCGAAATGATCATCGTCGTGATACCAAAGAAGGTGTTGACGCTGGCACCCGAGCCCATGGTGAAGAAGTGGTGCAGCCATACCAGGTACGACAAGATGGTGATAACCACCGTCGCGTACACCATGGAGGTGTAACCAAACAGGCGCTTGCGGCAGAACGTAGCGACCACTTCCGAGAAAATACCAAAGCACGGCAGGATCAGGATGTACACCTCGGGGTGGCCCCAAATCCAGATCAGGTTCACGTACAACATGGGGTTGCCGCCCAGCTGGTTGGTGAAAAAGTTGGTGCCCACTAAGCGGTCCAGCGACATCAATACCAGCGCGGCGGTCAGCACCGGGAACGATGCAACGATCAACGCGTTGGTGCACAGCGCCGTCCAGATAAAGATGGGCATGCGCATCAGGTTCATACCAGGTGCCCGCATCTTGATGATGGTGACGATCAGATTGATGCCCGAGAGAGTTGTGCCCACCCCTGCGATCTGCAGTGCCCAAATGTAGTAATCCAGGCCGGTGCTTGCGTTTTCCTTTCCCAGATTCGAAAGCGCCAGCCAGCCCGAGGAAGAAAATTCGCCCAGGAACAGGGAAACCATCACCAGCATGGCACCCGCAGTGGTCATCCAGAAACTGAAGTTGTTGAGAAATGGGAACGACACATCGCGCGCGCCGATTTGCAAGGGCACCAGGTAGTTCATGAGCCCGGTAACTAGGGGCATGGCCACGAAGAAGATCATGATCACGCCATGGGCGGTAAAAATCTGGTCGTAGTGGTGCGGCGGCAAATAGCCCAAGTTGTCGCCAAACGCCATGGCCTGTTGCAACCGCATCATCAGCGCATCGGCAAATCCGCGTAGCAACATGACGATGCCGAGAATTATGTACATGATTCCGATTTTTTTGTGGTCAATGCTGCAGATCCAGTCGTTCCACAGCGCGCCCCACAGGCGGTACTTGGTCATACCGGCTACAACCACAAGCCCGCCTACGGCAACTCCAATAAAAGTTGCGAGCAGGATGGGGTCGTGGAGCATCGGCACAACGTCCCAGTTAAGCCGGCCAAGGAGCCAGTGGGGAGGGGAGGCAGATTCAGGTGACATGAGGAGTCTCGGTTGCGATGCGCCGGGTGCCTAAAGGCAGCGACCGGCGGTTGGCTTGAACGGCGAAATGGCAGTTTTCAGAGAGCGGTTTTCAGAGAACGGGTGTCAAAAAATGGTCGTCGTGCATGGTTCTATTGCTGGGTCGTTACCGGGCTGGCGGCGTTCTGAGCGTCGACGGACTCCAGCTGTGCGAGCACCAGCGCAGCGTTGTCCGAAGTGCAGACGTCCTGCGGCAGGTTCAGGCCCATGGCGCGTGCATAGGATTGGCCGCCGCGCTCGTCAATGGACATCATGTGGTGCATGCACATTGATCCTTCCTCTACGCACCGGTTCAGCACCTTGTCGTACAGGCCGCTTTGCACGCTGGCAAAGCGCTGCACTGGATCACGCGAGCTGGGTTTGACAAGGTCCAAATACGTAGCGCTGTCCAAGGTCTTGCCGCTAGACTTGACGTCCTGCAGCCACATGGCGAAGTCGCCTTGATCCAGGCCGTGAAACTTGAACGTCATGCCCGAGAAGCCCGCGCCGCTGTAATGAGACGACATGCCTTGGTAGACGCCGGCCTTGTTGATGACCGCGTTTAGCTCGGTTTGCATACCGGGCATGGCGTAGATCATTCCGGCCAGGTCCGGCACATAAAAGGCGTTCATGGTGGACGTGGCCGTCAGCTTGAACGAGATGGGGCGGTCCACCGGGGCAGCGAGCTCATTGACCGTAGCGATGCCATATTCAGGGTAGAAAAACAACCACTTCCAATCCATGGCGACCACCTCAACCTCCAGGGGCTTGGTGTCTGGCGGGACGGGGCGTGAGGCGTCAATGCGGTCAAGCTTGCGGTAAGGGTCCAGCTTGTGCGTACCGATCCAGGTGATAGCGCCCAGCGCGATGATGATGAACAGTGGCACCGTCCAGATCACCAACTCCAGCGTGGCAGAGTGGTGCCAATCGGGTTCATAGTCGGCTTCGGTGTTGCCTTGGCGGTATTTCCAGGCAAACAGCAGGGTTAGCGCAATGACCGGCACGATGATGAGCAGCATCAGCAGTGTTGCCACAATCACCAGGCGACCTTGCTGCGAGGCGACGTCGCCCGCCGGGTTGAGAACGACCAACTTGCCGCAACCACTGAGGGTGGCGGCGGCTATGACGGCCGCAAGCGGGGCGAGTCGGCGAAATGAGGTGAGGTGGAGCATGCTGGTGTGCCAAAAGTTGCGCTTAGGTGTAAACGCGATTGACTAAACAGCTGCCACTGTATTTGTTCTGCCCGATTTGTCGATTGGACATTTTGTCCAATATCAATAAAACGTGTTGTCTATTAAGCTGCGATGCCAGTGACTTGGAGGGGCGCGTCCCTCCCAAGGCGCTCGCAATGGCGTCGCTGTAGATTGCGTCTGCTACGTGTAATACAGGGCACTTGTGCTCAGGAGTCTCGATTTATGGTCAGCAACGGTTCCGCGACTTTGCCCGCGTCAGGCGGAGAGAATGAAAAATCCCTCGCCAATGCCCACACCGATGAGGATGTGAACGCCAGCGAAATCGCTGTGGGCGTGGTCATCGGGCGTTCGTCCGAGTATTTTGACTTTTTCGTCTTTGGCATTGCCTGCGTGTTGGTGTTCCCGGCGCTGGTGTTTCCTTTTCTCTCGCGGTTCGACGGCACGCTGATGTCGTTTGCCATCTTCTCGCTGGCATTTGTCGCAAGGCCTGTGGGTACAGCAATCTCCATGGCCGTCCAGCGCCGCTGGGGCCGCGGCACCAAGCTGACCCTGGCACTTTTTCTACTGGGGGTTTGCACTGTAGGAATGGCGTTTTTGCCAAGTTATGACTCGATTGGCAGCTCCGCCATCGTGGTGTTGGTGCTCTTGCGCATAGGGCAGGGCCTTGCATTGGGCGGCACGTGGGATGGACTGCCTTCGTTGCTGGCGATGAGCGCTCCCAAGGAGCGGCGCGGCTGGTTTGCCATGATGGGGCAGCTGGGTGCGCCCGTCGGGTTTGCGCTGGCAGCCAGCTTGTTTGCCTATCTGATCAGTTCATTACCTGCCGAAGAGTTTTTGAGTTGGGGCTGGCGTTATCCATTCTTCGTCGCTTTTGCCATCAACGTGGTGGCCCTGTTCGCCCGGCTGCGCCTGGTCGTTGGGCAGTCCTATGCCGAGTTGCTGCAGGAGCGCGAGCTTCAACCCGTTAGCGTGACCGAGGTTATGCGCCATGAGGGACGCAACGTGTTGCTGGGCGCTTTTGCAGGGCTGGCCAGCTTTGCGTTGTTTCACCTGGCCACCGTGTTTCCGCTGTCCTGGATAACCCTCTACTCCGATCAATCGGCTGCGGAGGTGCTGAGCGTGCAAGTCGTTGGCGCTTTTCTGGCTGCGGGGGCCACCGTGCTCTCGGGTTGGCTGGCAGACCGGTTCGGACGCCGTAACTTGCTGGGCAGCATGGCGGTGCTGATCGGCATCTTCAGTGGTTTTATTCCCTGGCTGATGGCCTCTGGCGACATGGGCCGCAACGTGTACCTGCTCGTCAGCTTCGTGCTGCTGGGGCTCTCCTACGGGCAAGCTGCGGGTACGGTCACCGCGAACTTTTCGCCCAAATACCGCTACACCGGCGCGGCGCTTTCGTCCGACCTGGCGTGGCTGTTTGGCGCTGGCTTTGCGCCACTGGTGGCGCTTTTTCTATCTGAGAAATTTGGGCTGGCCGCCACTTCCCTGTACCTCGTCTCCGGGGTGGTGTGCACTCTGGCGGCTTTGCGTATCAACCGGGTGTTTGAGCAACGCGAACAATAGCGGGTCAGCCGGGTTAGCGTCAGGCACAGCCCCGCGAAAGGGCGGCGCATGTTTCGCTACGCGTCTTTCACGTCGCTAAGCCGAGGCTTGCACTTCACGTCGCGTAAGGGTCGGCAAACCCTAGGCGTCGCAAGATGACCGTCTCGTGTGCCTCCATGGCATCAGCATCAGCTACGCTGGTTTCGTGGTCCCAGCCCTGCGCGTGAAGAGCTCCGTGTACCAGCAGGTGGGCGTAGTGCTCCTGCAAAGTTTTGTTTTGTTCGTGCGCTTCACACGCCACTACCGATGCACACAGCACCAGGTCGGCCATGACGATCGGCTCCTGGCTATAAGGGAAGGTGAGTACGTTGGTGGCGTAATCTTTTGCGCGGTAAGAGTGGTTGAGTCGCCGCCCCTCTTCCTCGTCCACGATGCGAACTGTAATTTCCGCATCTTGCGCGAGAGCATGCAGCAGCCAGCGCGAAACCTTGGCGCGGGGCAGCGCAGCGCGATGGGCGGCGGCAGTTTCCATGCGTGCGAACTGCAGCGAAAGTGTCAGCCTTGGTGGGGGCGAATTCATTGTGTTTTTGCCCTAAAGGGCATGATGGATATGGGCTGTAAGCTATTAAAAAATGAGCAACCGTCGGCGGTCTTATGCGGTGCTGGTTTTGCGTCCCGGGCGTCCGGCGGCGTCATAGGCATCCACGATGCGCGCTACCAGTGGGTGGCGCACCACATCGGCACTGGTAAAGCGCGTGACCGAAATGCCTTTGACCCGCTTGAGTACGCGCTCTGCTTCTACCAGGCCGCTGACCGCGCTCTTGGGAAGGTCGACCTGGCTCACGTCGCCCGTGACGACGGCACGCGCGCCGAAACCAATGCGGGTTAGAAACATTTTCATCTGTTCAGGGGTTGTGTTTTGGGCCTCGTCCAAGATGATGAACGCGTTGTTCAAGGTGCGACCGCGCATGAAGGCGAGGGGTGCAATCTCCAGCTGCTGGCGTTCAAAAGCTTTTTGTACCTTCTCGAACCCCATCAGCTCATACAAAGCGTCGTACAGCGGCCGCAGGTATGGATCAACTTTCTGTGCCAGATCCCCCGGCAGAAAGCCCAGGCGCTCGCCAGCTTCTACGGCCGGGCGGGTTAGCACAATGCGCTGCACCGCCGAGCGCTCCAGCGCATCGACGGCGCAGGCTACGGCCAAGTAGGTCTTGCCGGTACCAGCAGGGCCAATGCCAAAGCTGATGTCGTGCGACGCGATGTTGGCCAGGTACTGCGCCTGTGTGGGAGTGCGCGCGCGCAAGTCGGCGCGGCGGGTTGACAAGTCAGATCCGTCGGCCTGCGTGACGGCCATATCGGCGTCGCCAGCGAGCATCAACTGAATCGTTTCCTGACTAACGGGGCGTTCGGCAATTTCATAGGCCGCTTGCAGCAACTCCATCGCCTGCGTAGCGCGGGCTTTCGGCCCATCGATCTTGAATTGCTCATGGCGGTGTGCAATGGACACTTGCAGCGCAGCTTCGATCGTGCGCAGATGGCCATCCGCGGGACCGCAGAGGTTGCCCAAGCGGTTGTTATTGAGTGGAGTGAAGGTGTGGCGCAGGATCACGCGGATAATTCCAGCAAGTAGTGGAGCGCCACGTGCGCAACGGGCGCTGCGAGGGCGACGGGCGCGGTGTGCGCGAATCGACGGGAAGGACCGCAATGATAGGCAAGTTGACCGGCACGCTGCTGGAGAAAAATCCCCCTGAGGTGCTGATCGATTGTCAGGGCGTTGGTTACGAGGTGATGGTGCCCATGAGCACCTTCTACAACCTGCCCGCCATCGGTGAGCGCGTTAGCCTGCTGACGCAATTTATCGTTCGCGAGGATGCGCAGTTGCTATATGGCTTTGCGGATGGCGACGAGCGCGCTGCTTTTCGTCAACTTATCAAGGTGGCCGGCGTTGGCCCGCGCACCGCGCTGGCGGTGCTTTCGGGTATGGGAGTGGCCGACCTGGCTCAGGCGATTACGCTGCAAGAAGCGGGCCGTTTGGTGAAGGTTCCGGGCATTGGAAAGAAGACGGCGGAGCGCCTCCTGCTGGAGCTGAGAGGGAAAATCGGAGCGGAGCTTGCAGGCGCGGGCTCGCTGGCGACCAGCGGCGTGCAAGGCGACATTCTTCAGGCGCTGGTGGCGCTGGGTTATAGCGACAAGGAAGCTGCAGTGGCGCTCAAGGCTTTGCCTGCGGAGGTGCCGGTGAGCGAGGGGATACGTTTGGCGCTCAGGGCGTTAGGGCGCTGATTTTTTCGTGTATTCGCCGCAAAGCGGTCACAATTTCACAATTTAACGTTTCAAATCAGCTTCTATGCGGTACTTGAACTCCCAAATTCGAACGGCACTGCTGGCCGTCGCCGCGTCCGCACTGGTTGCCTGTGGCGGCGGGAGCGAAGGGCCTGTTGCGCAAGTCCAAGCGCCGCCGACCTCAACAGCGGTTCCGAATGTCGCGCCGCTTCATGTCGAAGCCTTTGTGCCGCAGTCCACCATTCAGGATGTGCCGAGTATCAAAGCGCGAGCTGTGCACTCGCCTGCACCGCTAGCGGCGCAGATACGAATGGGTCCGTTGCTCCAGGGTCAGAAAAGTGCCCAGGATGATGGAGGTGCCCGCCGAGTCGGTGCGGCCCGTGTGCTGGACGGAGCCACCACCGATGACGGGCTGGCGGCGCTGCTGCGATGGACCAAAACGCCTACGGGCGCGACGGTCGCTGCGTTAAGCGTGTCAGTAGAAGGGGCGCACGGTATGCGATTGGGTTTGCGGGTCACCGCGCTTCCCGGCGATTCTGTATTACGGGTGTATTCGCAGCAGCGCCCCGATACGGTGTATGAGGTGTCCGGTCAGCAAATTCTTCAGACACTGGAGCGTAACCAGGCAGCGGGTGACCAGTCGGCGGCTGCGCGTACATGGTGGACGCCCGAGCTGGGCGACGCAGAGCAAACAGTGGAATTGGAGTTGCCGGCGGGCACCGACCCGCGCGCCGTACGGTTGGCGATCCCTGCCGTTTCGCATATTTTCGAAGACCTCTCTCTTCCCCAGGCTAGTGAGATCGCTATGCAGCTTGAGGAAACGATCAGCTGCACTTTGGATGCAATCTGCTACGAACAGCTGGTTCAGCAGCGCAACGCGGTTGCCCGCATGTTGTTTACAAAGGGTGGCAGTACATACGTTTGTACCGGCACGCTGCTTAACGACAGTGGTTCGACAGGAGTCCCTTATTTTCTCAGTGCCAATCACTGTATTAGCACTCAAAGCGTCGCCAGTACCTTGCAGACGGATTGGTTTTACCGAGCGTCCAGTTGCAACGCGCGCACTCTTTCGCCCCAGTCAACACGTCGTTTGTCCGGTGCTACCTTGCTCTACGCAGGTGCGGCGACCGACACCTCATTCATGCGCCTGAACGACACTCCACCACCGGGCGCAACGTTCGCCGGGTGGGATGCGTCAGTGCTCGGCACTGGCGCTGCTGTGGCGGGTCTTCATCATCCTGGCGGCGATTTGTTAAAGATCAGCTTTGGGAAAATGGTCGGCCTTGCTGAGTGCCGGGTGACATCGGCTTCACAATTCAGTTGCCTGCCTGGCAATGGCGGGTATTACGTTGCGCAGTGGAGTCAGGGTGCCATCGAAGGCGGCAGCAGCGGTTCCGCGCTGTTCCGAAATGGTCTTGTTGTGGGCACGCTGTACGGCGGCGTAGTAACTTGCGTTGCGGCCGACTCTGCGGCCGTCTACGGTCGGTTCGACTTGGCTTACGGCAGTGCGCTCAAAAAGTGGCTGGCCGTTGCCAGTCCAGGCCCGACGCCCGACGCGTCGTCTGACCGCGTTGCGGTATTTCGCTTTTTCAACCAGAAAACGGGTGCTCATTTCTACACGGCAAGTGCCGGCGAGCGAGACTTCGTTGTGCGAACCTATCCCGATTTTCGATATGAAAACGTAGCTTTTTATGCGTACCAGGCCCCTGGCACTGACCGTAACGCAGTCCTTCGTTTCTACAACCGCGGCGCGGGCGCTCATTTTTACACCATCAGTGCGGCCGAACGTGATTTTGTGCAAGCAACCTACCCCGCTTTTTCTTATGAAGGCCCTAGCTGGTACGCCCAGACGTTGCCCGGCGGAACCGCAACTCCTATGTTCCGGTTCTTCAACATCCGGACCGGCTCACATTTCTACACCATCAGTTCCGCAGAGCGCGATTTTGTGACCAGCAACTATCCAGATTTTCGATACGAAGGCCCTGCCTATTACGCATGGACTGCCCCCTGATGCGTGGTCCCTTGACGTTCGCGGTAAAGGCACACAAAGAATCGCTGCGTTCGTTGCGCTCAAAAAACGCATCGAAAGCGCCGATTAATTTGACCTTCCAAACCCATGATTTATTTCCTCCGACGAGTCAGCTCGTGATTTTTTTCACCGCCATTGGGTCGCAAGGGGGTGCCTCAGAGCGCGCGCCTCGCCAAGAGTTCACGTACCATCACGTGAGCCAGGCACGATCAAACGAAACGCGCGAGAGAGTGGTCAGCGTTGCCTCATACGGCTGCCCTGCGCGAAGCCGTGTGCGGCTCGTTGGCCCGCTCGCGCTCGACAGCACTGGGCCTCGCTGTGTTGGTGCCGTGAAGCTGCGTGTGAATCCTCTTGTAGCGAACGGCACTGCGCTGAAAAAATCAAACCCTCTGGCGGCGTTGCTGCCGCTGGATCACGGCGACAAGAATGAATTGCTGGCGTTAAAAATTGCCAGACGCTGCGTTGGTAGGCGGGGCCACCCTGTTCGCGCTGCGGCCCCTAGCCCAACTTTCACTTCCCGTTTATCTACTTTTAACCAAAGGCGACCCGTATATGGCGTTCTTTAGCATTCGATTGGCTGTCTTGGCCGCCGCCGCGACCGCTCTTGTCGCGTGTGGCGGCGGAGATGAAGCACCTGCTTTCCGCGCTCAGTCTGCACCTGCCGCGCAGGCGGTTTTAACCAAAGTAGAGCCGTTTGTACAACCTGCTGACCCGCACCAGCTGCCTGCTGTGAAACGCAGGGCGCTGTCATCGCCAGCGCCGCAAGCGGTGCAATTCAGCATGGGGGCAATCAGCCAAGAAAAGACGCTTCCTCAAGCCGAGGGCGGGGCGCGCTTGATCGGTGCGGCTCGGGCGCTGGCGGGTGCCGGCTCTGCCGAAGCATTGGCCTCAAAGTTGGTTTGGACGCGCACGCCCACCGGCGCAGTGGTCGCAGCAATCAGTGTTTCGGCCGAAGGCGCGCAAGGTCTGAGGCTTGGTTTGCACGTTGATGCGTTGCCCGGAAGCGCAGCAGTCCGTGTGTACTCGCAGCAGCGTCCGGAAACCGTTTATGAGGTGTCAGGCCAACAAATCCTGCAGACGATTGAGCGCAACCTCGCTGCCGGTGACGATGCTGACGCCGCGCGCACTTGGTGGACACCAGAGCTGGGCGAGTCCGAGCAGACCTTAGAGTTTGAGCTACCGCCGGGAACGAATCCGAACGCGATACAAGTCTCCATCCCCAGCGTATCGCATATTTTCGAAAATCTCTCATTGCCCCAAGAGGGCGAACTCACAGCAAAGATCAATGAGTCTGCTGGCTGTAACCTGGATTCAACCTGCTTCGAATCAGTCGCCCAGTTGCGCAACGCGGTCGCGCGCATGGTGTTCACCGAAGCTGGTAGAAGTTACCTTTGCACGGGTACGCTTCTCAACAGCGCTGGCTCCACAGGGATTCCTTACTTTCTGAGTGCCAACCATTGCATCAGCTCGCAAAGTGTCGCCAGCAGCTTGCAGACTGATTGGTTTTACCGTGCTCCCACCTGCAACTCGCGTTCGCTTTCAAGTCAGTCGGAGAGTAGGCTGGGTGGGGCGGCCTTGCTTTATTCGAGCGCTGCCACCGACACGGCATTTTTCCGTCTGAACGAAGCGCCTCCTGCCGGAGCTATGTTTGCCGGATGGAAGTCTGACGCTGTTGGAGCGGATACGTCTGTGGTGGGTGTGCATCATCCGTCCGGAGACCTGCAGAAAGTAAGTTTTGGAAAGATCATCGGTCAAGCCGAGTGCTCGTCGTCGGGCGGTTTTGCGTGCGGCGGCAGCAGTGGAAACTACCATCGCGTGCAGTGGAGCCAAGGGACTACTGAGGGCGGGAGCAGTGGCTCCGCCATTGTGAGCGAGGGCAAGTACGTGGTGGGCACTTTGTACGGCGGCAGTGCGTCATGCCGCTCTCCTCAAGAGCCGGACTTCTACGGTAAGTTTGATGTCGCGTATCGCGCGGCACTTAAGCAGTGGTTGTCGCCTGATACCCAGCCGGTGACAGGGCGCGTACCGGTTTACCGTTTTTTCAATAGCAAGACGGGCGCGCATTTCTTTACCGCCAGTGCCGACGAGCGCAATTTCGTGGTGAACACTTACCCTGACTTTCGCTATGAAAACATAGCGTTTTACGCGTACGTTTCGCCGGCAGCCAATCAAAATGCGGTGTTTCGTTTTTACAACCCACAGAGCGGGGCGCATTTCTACACGATTAGCGCAGGCGAGCGTGATTTCGTACGCAATACCTATCCGGTTTTCAACTATGAAGGCCCGAGTTGGTATGCACAGCCAACAGCCGGTGGAGACGCTAGCGCCATGTACCGCTTCTTCAATACGCGCACTGGCGCGCACTTCTACACAACCAGCGCAGGGGAGCGGGACTTCGTGATTGCCAATTACCGCGATTTCCGTTTCGAAAATACCGCTTATTACGCATGGACAGCGCCTTGAGGCTCTGGCGCGACTGAACGAGGCCGTGCGTGCTGGTTGCGTTCGCCATAAGCAACCAGTTCCATCACAGCGGTCCCACACTTCATACCGGCAGGCGAAGTCGGCAGCCGCGAGCAGTTCGCGCTCGCCTCTGACCATCCGATGTTTTTGACGGATTTTTCTTGACCATTCAAACCGACGACTTCGGGCCTGCACCTAGCAAGCGCACGATCTCTGCAGCGCCCGCTTCGCCGCAGGAAGAAGCCATCGAGCGGGCTTTGCGGCCCAAGCTGATGCAGGAGTACGTCGGGCAGGTCAAGGCGCGGGAGCAACTGGAGATATTCATCGGTGCGGCCAAGAAGCGTGGTGAGGCGCTCGACCATGTGCTGTTGTTTGGTCCGCCCGGCCTCGGTAAAACGACGCTCAGTCACATCATTGCCGCTGAACTGGGCGTTAACCTGCGCCAGACCAGCGGGCCGGTGCTGGAGAAGCCCAAGGATCTGGCGGCGCTGCTAACCAACCTTGAAGCCAACGATGTGCTGTTCATTGATGAAATCCACCGCCTGAGCCCTGTGGTGGAAGAAATTCTTTACCCAGCCCTGGAGGACTACCAGATCGACATCATGATCGGCGAAGGCCCTGCCGCTCGCTCGATCAAGCTCGACATCCAGCCGTTCACCTTGGTGGGGGCCACCACGCGCGCCGGTATGCTGACCAATCCGCTGCGCGACCGCTTTGGCATCGTGGCGCGGCTGGAGTTCTACACACCCGAGGAGCTGGCCCGCATCGTCAAGCGCAGTGCCGGCCTGCTCGGTACGCCGATGGACGAAGCAGGCGGGTTCGAGCTTGCCCGCCGCTCGCGCGGCACACCGCGCATTGCCAACCGCCTGCTGCGCCGGGTGCGGGACTATGCCGACGTGAAGGGCGACGGCCGCATTACGCTCGATATCGCCAACCGGGCCCTTGCCATGCTGGACGTCGACCCCCAAGGCTTCGACGTTATGGACCGAAAGTTGCTCGAAGCGTTGATCCACCGGTTTGATGGTGGACCTGTGGGCCTGGACAACATTGCTGCCAGCATTGGCGAAGAGCCGGGCACGATTGAAGATGTGATCGAACCCTATTTGATCCAGCAGGGCTATCTGCAGCGCACGCCGCGCGGACGCATTGCCACGGCAGCCGCTTGGCGGCACTTGGGCTTGTCTCCGCCGCAGGTTGCGGGCACTCTGTTCGACGCGGGGCTTTCGTCATGACAACGCGCCTGCGAGCATGGTGGTTGCTCGGGGCGCTGCTGTTCTTGGTCGGAGTGGGTGTTGCCGCACGGGTGTGGATGCGCGGCCCGCAAGTCGACGTAATTGAAGTTCACCGCGCTCCCCTGGTGCGTACGCTGCAGTTCTCGGCGCGTTTGGCGACGCTGTCGCGTGTTGACATTGGCAGCACGCTCAACGGCAGGGTGGCAATTGTGCGCGTACGCGAGGGCGATGCTGTGAAGGTCGGTGGCATGCTGGTGCAGTTGGAAGACGACGAGTTGCGCGCGGCGCTGGCATGCCGACGTGGCAGCGTCCGCGCAGGCAACGCTCGCGCAGACTGAGGCTACGCAGCGAGCCGCCAGTGCGTCACAGGTACGCGCGCGGCAGCTGGTGGTACAGGGTTTCTATAGCGGCGCTCAGCTGGATGAAGCGCGCCGCGCTGTTGAGGTGGCCCAAGCCCAGTCGAGCAGCGCGCGAGCCCAAATGACGGCCAGCCAGGATGTCGGTACCGATGTGGCGCAAGCGCAAGCACAACTCGACGTAACGCGCGCCGCTGCTGGCCTGCGCGAGCGCGGCTGTCGCAGGCCAGCCTGCTGGCCCCGGCCGATGCACGCGTGCTGGTCCGGCAAGTGGAGCCTGGACAGATCGTGCAGCCCGGCAAGGCCCTGCTCAGCTTGGCGCTGGCCGGACCGACGCAGCTCGTAGCGCAAGTGGATGAGCGGTTTCTGGACCAGCTGCGCCCTGGTCAGGACGCGGCGGTAGTGGCCGATGCTTTTCCCGGTCAGCGTTTTGCCGCTCGCCTGCTCAGTTTGGCACCCGCCGTTAATGCGCAGCGCGGGGCGATCGAAGTCAAGTTCGAGCTGGTAGGGGCGGTGCCCGACTTTCTGCGGGAAGATATGACCTTGTCGGTGGAGGTGCAAACCGGGCGGCGCGAATCGGCTCTGGTGTTGCCGCAATCCGCGCTGCGGCCCGAGGGACCGGGGACAGCAATGTCCGGCGCGACAGCCCGGCCTACAGCACCGCGGGCGCGGCGGACGCCGCGCAGAGTGGCGCGTCCGTTGCGCCGCAGAAGAGCGATATACGCGAAGTGTTGGTGGTGCAAGGCGGCCGCGCCCAGCCGCGCCGCGTGCGCCTGGGATTGCACACGCTGGGGGCTGTCGAGGTGCTAGAGGGGCTGGCCGAGGGGGAGCAGGTGGTGGTCCGCAGCAGCGGTGCCGGCGGCGCGCCAAGCGCTGGCCAGCGCTTGCGGGTGCGGCCTGCTTCCTGGATGTCCGGCACCTCCCGCGGCAATGGAAACGGCAACGGTACCGAAGATGCGGGCGGTGCCATGACCAATGCCATGGGCCGGTAGGCTAGTCGGCAGCCCATGCTCTGGCCCGGTTTTGAACTGCGCGTGGCGCTGCGATTTTTGCGCGAAGGGCGCATGCAGACCGTGCTCATCATCGTGGGCGTGGCGGCAGGCGTGGCAGTGATTGCCTACATCTCAGCACTGATCAGCGGCCTGCAAAACAGTACCTTGACCAAGACGCTCGGCGCGCAGGCACACATCAGCATTCGGGCACCTGACGATGTGGTCGCGCCTGCAGCGGTTCTATTGCCTGGAGCCACCGTGCTGACGGAAACCCAACCGCGTGCCCAGCCGCCGCGGTCGGTGGCGAACTGGCAGGCGCTGTTGCCTATTTTGGAAAAACAGCCCAATGTGGCCAGCGTATCGCCCATGGTGTCCGGTGCCGTGCTGTCAGTGGCGCTGATGGGTGTAGAGCTGGAGCGCTACGACCGCATGATCTGCCTGCGCTCCAAGGTGGTTAGCGGCACTGCGCGGTTGGAGCCCGGCGAGGCCATCGTCGGGCGCGAGCTGGCGCAAGATTTGGGGGTGCGGGTGGGCGACCGCCTTACCGTGCAAACCACCACGTCCAGCGAGTCGCTGCGCTGGTAGACCTGGGCGTGCGCGACCTGAACCGGCGCACCGTCATCGTGCCGCTGCGCGCTGCGCAAAACCTGCTAGCGCTGCCGGGCGGCGCTACCGGGCTGGATGTGACGCTGGACGACGTGTGGAAAGCGCAAAGCTTGGCGGAAGCGCTGCGCGCGCAATTTCCTTACAAAATCGAGAGTTGGCAGGAGAGCAATGCGCAGCTGGTTTCCGCCCTCAACGCCCAAGCGGTGAGCACCGGCATCATCCGTGCCGTGGTGCTGGCCGTCGTGGTGTTGGGCATTGCCAGTGTGCTGGTGGTTTCGGTGGTTCAAAAACGCCGCGAGATCGGCATCTTGCGCGCCATGGGAGCAACACGCGGGCAGGTGCTGCGGCTGTTTCTGGTTCAGGGCGCGGTGGTTGGCGCGGTCGGCTCGGCAGTGGGCTTGCTACTGGCCGTGGCGCTGATCTGGGCCTTCACCCAGTTTGTGCGCGGCTCGGATGGGTTGCCGCTGTTCAACATCACCCTGCCGCTATCGACCGCTATCCGGGTGGCGTTGGTCGCGACGGTCTGCGGAGTTGTCGCGGCGATTGCCCCAGCCCGAAGTGCCTCCCGGCTTGATCCGGCGCAGGCTATCCGCATTTGATGCCGCAATGCTGTGAATAAGCCGTCTGAACTGCAGGTTGGAGCGAACTCCCGCAACGAGTTGATCGCGCTTGACGACATCAAGAAGAGCTACAACGTCGGCCGCCCCAGCGAGGTTGAGGTGCTGCACTGCCTGAGTCTGCGCGTGCGCGTGGGCGAATTCATCGCGTTGATGGGGCCGTTGGGTTCGGGCAAGAGCACGCTGCTCAACCTGTTGGGTTTGCTCGAGTGTAGTTTCTCAACACGTTGTTCCCCTCAAAGCCAAGGCGAGTAATGGGAGGGCGATGCGACGTAGCCGAGTGTGGCCGATGAAAGTTGTAGTGATACATCCAAGGCTGCAGCTTTCGGTCCCGGTGCTCTGAGCTGGGGTAGATAAAAGCGTAAGCCCACTCTCTGAGCAGCGTCTGAATGAAGCGCTCTGCCTTGCCGTTGGTTCGGGGTGTGTACGGCCGGGTGCGGATGTGTTTGTTGCCTAAGCGGCG
>JBBSUJ010000054.1:0-21510 GCA_038235025.1 Burkholderiales bacterium | reverse complement strand
GCATCTGGCCAGACTGACTGTTCAGCCTGACTTGGTGCATTGAATTAATGTTGCACTTGGGGTTGAAACCGCCCTTATGCAGAAAGTGCCAAAAGCTATCAAAATCATACCAATCGAATGCTGCTGATCGGAAGCTCTTGCATCATGCCCTGCTCGACTTGGCGAGCTTTGGCGAGACGGGTTTGAAGTTCGGCGTCCGTATCTGCCAGGGGTCACTGAGCGTGGCGTGCAGGCTGCGGGTTGGGCAGGACACTTGGCGGCCTCGCATCACTAATGTCCAATCACGCCTCGCCCGGGCGCTGCTTAGGCGTGTGTTGACTTATGCATCTGAGCTTGCGCATGCGCTGCACGCTGCCAGAGCCTCTGCCGATTGTTTGCGCGTTTGCTCGACCAAATAATCAAGAAACACCCGTGTTCGCTGAGGAATGAACTTGTGGCTGGGGAGCGCTGCGTACATGGCGAGTCGGCCGGCGATCCATGGGCTTAACACCCGCACCAAGTCACCACATACCAAGTACGGGGCGGCCATGTCAACCGATACCGAGGTGATGCCCGCGCCATCCAGGGTGGCGCGCATCAGCGTATCGGTGTGGTTGGCTTGCAGGGCGGGCACGATTTCAATGGTTTGTGCCAGGTTTTCTTGCGCGTCTGGCCACATGCGCCAGACGGTGGTTCGGCTGTAAGCCGTCTTCAGGCGAATGCAGTCGTGTGCCGTAAGGTCTTGCGGATTCGTGGGTTCTCCGCGGCGGGCCAGGTACGCTGGCGAAGCCACGAGAATCGCCGTCGATTCCATCACCTTGCGCGCCACGATGTTGCCGTCAAAGCTCGCGTCGGTGCCCAGCAAAGTGATGTCGAAATCTTCAACTGGAGGCTCGGGCATCGTTTCGACCTCCACATCGACCGAGATGTGGGGATACAGCAGCCTGAAAGGTGCCAGCAGCGGCGCAATGGCATAAGACGCAAGCACAGGCGGTGCATGCAAACGCAGCACACCGCGCAGCTCCTGCGTGTGCGCACTAGTAATCGCATCGGCTTCTTCAATGTCTTGCAGAATGCGGCGCACCCGTACCAGGTAGGCCTGGCCTGCACCGGTCAACGACAAGCGCCGGGTTGTGCGCTGCAGCAGCCGCGTGCCCAAGTGCGCTTCCAGGTCTGCGACCAAGCGGGTCACCACCGGCGGCGACATGCCAAGCGAGCGGGCGGCGGCGGCAAAGGCACCTTCGTCGACGACGCGCTCAAACACGCGCATGGAAAGCAGGCGGTCCATAAATACGGCTACATGGGATGTATATGGCGCGCTTGGCTAGGTTGGCGCATAGGTTGAAACCAACCGCAGCCACTGAGACCCGGAGCAGCAAGTGCACGCGCGCCCAGGGTGCTCATGATGTTCACGACTTCAGCGCACCAGCGTTACGCCTGTTTTTGCCTGTAGCTGCTCAAAGCTCACATCAGGCGCAAGCTCGACCAGCTTGAGGCCTTCGGGTGTGACGTCCATGACTGCCATGTCCGTAATGATGCGGCCCACCACTGCGACGCCGGTAAGCGGCAAGGTGCATTCGGGCAAGATTTTCAGGTCTTCCGTGCCGTCTTTTTTGCGTGCCACATGCTCCATAAGCACGATTACGCGTTTAACGCCGGCTACCAAATCCATGGCGCCGCCCATACCCTTGACCATCTTGCCGGGAATCATCCAGTTGGCGAGATCGCCCTTTTCGCTCACCTGCATGGCACCCAGGATGGACAAGTTGATCTTGCCGCCGCGAATCATGGCAAAGCTGTCGTGGCTGGCGAAGATGGACGAGCCGGGCAAAGTGGTTACCGTCTGCTTGCCCGCATTGATCAGGTCGGCATCCACTTGGTCTTCGGTAGGAAACGGGCCAATGCCCAGCATGCCGTTTTCGGATTGCAGCCACACCTCTTTGTCACCGGTGAAGTTGGCCACCAAGGTGGGAATGCCAATGCCAAGGTTCACATAGAAGCCGTCTTCAAGTTCCTGCGCGGCACGGGCCGCCATTTGGTCGTGGGTCCAAGGCATGTCACGCTCCTTTCTGGCCAGTTGGGCTGGTTGGGGTCTGGTCGGCCCTGATGGTGGCCGGAGATGGGGCTTCGCTGGTAGCCGCCGCATGCGCGATGACGGTTTCGGCTTCGGCGCGTGCGGCCGCGGCGTCTACGGGTGCCTCAGTCAGCGTGCGCTTTTCAATGCGTTTTTCGGGATTGGGGTTGTGCACGATGCGGTGCACGTAAATGCCCGGCAAATGCACTTGATCGGGCTCCATGGCACCGATCTCCACGATTTCTTCCACCTCGACGATGCAGACCTTGCCGGCCATGGCCACGGCAGGGTTGAAGTTGCGCGCCGTGAGCCTAAATTGCAGGTTGCCGGATTTGTCAGCCCGGTGCGCTTTGACCAGCGACACATCGGGCACCAGGGAGCGCTCCATCACATAGGTTCCGCCGTCGAATTCGCGCAGCTCTTTTCCTTCAGCCACGATGGTGCCAACGCCGGTTTTGGTGAAAAACGCGGGAATGCCGGCACCACCGGCACGCAGTTTTTCGGCCAGCGTGCCCTGGGGCGTAAATTCCAGTTCCAGTTCTTTGGCCAAGAACTGGCGCTCGAACTCTCTGTTCTCGCCGACGTAGCTGGAAATCATTTTCTTGATCTGCCGAGTCTCCAGCAGTTTTCCCAGGCCGAACCCGTCGACGCCTGCGTTGTTGGAAATGACGGTGAGGTCTTTCACGCCGCTTTCCTTGAGCGCCTCAATCAGCGCCTCGGGAATTCCGCAGAGACCGAATCCACCGACGGCCAGCAGCTGTCCGTGGGTCACCACGCCGTCGAGGGCCTGTGCGGCAGAAGTAAATACTTTGTTCACATGTGTCTCCTGAGAGTCTGGAAAACGACCCGAGCCTGCGAGAGCGGGGGGCCATGCTCTACGATACTACGTAACTAGTTAGGTAGTTTTCCGTAGATACTTCCACCATGACCGTCGCCAATACCGCTGCTAGTGCTGCTAGTGCTATTACTAGGACGCCCCTCGATGTCGCCATCGACTACCGCTTGGCGTTTGAAATGGCACCCGTCGGTATGGTGGTATCGCGCAACCGCGTGATGATTGATTGCAACGACCACCTTTGCGCCATGTTTGGCGCTTCGCGCAACGAGATGGTGGGGCAGTCGTTTCAGGTGCTTTACCCCAGCGCTGCGGAGTACGAGCGACTGGGCGCGCACATGGAGCCGATCCTGAACGTCAAGGGCCACCACTCTGACAACCGCATCATGAAACGCAGCAATGGCGAGATGTTCTGGTGCCACGTGTCCGGCCGCGCGCTGGACCGGGGCAACCCGCATGCAGCCGGCATCTGGACGCTGGAAGACTTGAGCGAGCGCCAGGCGGTCAAGGCAAACCTGACCGGCCGCGAACGCGAAGTGGCAGCGCGTCTTCTTGAAGGGCTGACGTCGAAAGAAATAGGCAAGGCGCTGGAAATTAGTCACCGCACCGTGGAGATTTACCGCGCCAGGCTGATGCGCAAATACGGGGCGTCTACGGCTTCAGACTTGGTACACAAGCTGGTAACTGCCTAAGCGGCCGTATCGGTTGATCAGGTGATCAGGTGATCAGGTGATCGGAGGCGGTGTTGACGGCGATGACAACCCGGACTGACCGCCCTCGTCCAACCTTGCACGCCCCCGCATGCAGCCGCACCCAGCCGAATGCGCCGCGCCGATCCCCGCCTGGTACGCAGACCCATATACGAACGTGATCGCCAAAAGCGCAATGCGTCGAGGGACTGCGCGCTTTGTCGATCGCGCTGGTGTGAGGGTCTCCAGAAGTCACTTCGCGCGCAACGAAAGAAGCCTACCTTTGCCAACCGCTGTCCCCTCGTCAACCTCGCCACCCGCCCCGAAGGCGTGAAGGCCCGCATGCTGGAAGTTCAGTAAACAACCGGCTTGATTCCCAATGGGTTTCTCGCCCTCGCACGCAGGCCGGCCAAATGGCGCGCGTTCTTCGCCCACCACGACGCTTCGCTAGACCCAAAAGCGCAGGCTGCGGCAGCAGCCTGATCACAGGCGACTGCGAGATTCTTGTCACCACCACCAACGCGTCCAACCAGTGCCGTTACTGCGTGGTGGCCCACGGTGCAATCTTGCGAACGCAGGCGCTGCAGCCGATGCGCCAATCAGCGAGGCAACCGCTTAACCAGCGCGAGACCCATCGCATTCGCCAGGGTGCCCAAGGCGATATGCTCACCTTGTATTAGCTTAATACTTATATTGCATAAGCTCTAGAAGCTATTTTACTTAAGGTTTTCTTCACACAAGGGTCAGACTTAAGTGCCTGCGCACGCTCTGCCGACACGCGGCAAAGGCATCCGCTTCGAGGTGGTAACTGGGCGAAGCGACATCCAGTAATCCCAATACCGAGTGGTAGAGGTTGTCGTGGGTGATTGGTGCGTCGGCGCTGGCGCGCAGGCAGCGGTCGGATATTTGCTCGCGCGCCATCAGGCCTGGTGCGAACCACGCCACCATGGGTACGTGCTTTTGCACATCAGGCGCAACGCGGTACGGCGCGCCATGCAGAAACAAGCCGAATTCGCCTAGCGATTCGCCGTGGTCACTGACGTACAGCATGCCGGTGTCGTAGGAAGGTGCCTGCGTTTTGAGCCAGTCGATGGTGTGGCCCAGAAACGCATCTGTCTCGGCAATGGAGTTGTCAAACGCATTCGTCAGCTCGGCGTGGCTGCATTCGGCCAGCACTTGCGTTTTGCATTCAGGCAGGAAGCGTTTGGAGGCTGCGGACGAGCGCTTCCAGTAAGACGGGCCGTGGCTCCCCATTTGGTGCATCACCAGCAACGTGCCGCGTGCGCGCTTATCGACCGGCATGGCTTCGAGCCGCTGGTTCAGGTTGACCAGCAAAGTGTCGTCCAGGCATTCGCCCCCAGGGCATAAAACGCTGCGCTGTGCAGGCGTCAGCGACTCAGACGGCTCGGCGTGTGGCACACGGTCGCACACGCCTTTGCAGCCTGACTGGTTGTCCAGCCACAGCACATTCATGCCAGCAGCCTGCACTACATCGAGCAGGTTTTCGTAGTCGTCATCGCGCGCTTCAAAGTCGCTCTTTCCCAGCGGGGAGAACATGCACGGCACCGAAGCCAGCGTACTGGTGCCGCAGGAGCGAACATTGGTCCAGTTGAACACCTTGCGCGCGGCCAAGGCGGGCGTGGTGTCGCGGTCGTAGCCATTGAGGCCGAAGTGGTCGGCCCGGGCGGTCTCGCCCACTACGAGCACAAACAACAGGGGTTTACTTTGGGCGGCATGCGTAGCACCCAGAGCGGCACCAGCGGTCATGGGGAGCAATTTGCGGTTGTGCTGCAACAGCGGGCGCACCACCGATAGCGTGGTCGAGTACAGCGTCGCCAGCGGATTGATGCGGTAACGCATCAACGGGTTGTTGCGCATCAAAGGAGCCAGGTCGCGCGAGAACACCATGACGGTGGCGGCGACCGTGGCCAACGCCAGCGCCAGCAGCACCAGGTTGCGCCCGATCTGTGCCAGTGGCTGCATGGGCAACAGCCGAATGCGCACCAGCGCCCAGGCGGGCAGCACCAGCACGGACAGCACCATCGGCAGCATGCGCAAGGTCAACAGGTTAGACACCTCATGCGGGTCGGTCTGCAGCATGTTGGCGGTCATGCCGGGGTCCATAACGGTTTGGTACGTCAACATAAAATACTGCGCAAACGCCGCTACCACCACCAACAGGAACCAAACCGGTCGCATGCCCCGGCTCCAGGCGGTGAAGCTGAGCAGCGCCGTGGTACCCGCCAGCACCAGCAATGCCATAGCTCCCGAGCTGCGCAGATACAGACTGGGCGCACCACCAACCTGGGCTATGTCAGCCCAAAGCGCCATATTGGTAAAGGCCACCAGGTAGAGCGATAACAGAACCACCACGCGCTGCGCCGTCCGCGGCTGCGCGAGCCAGTGATCGATCAGCGCCAGTACCCCGCGTATGCCGCGTATGCCGGTGAAGGCCCACCGTGAGCGCAAGCCTAGAACATGCGTACCGTTTTGCGGGTAAGAAACCTGAGAGGTCTGGAGAAGAATTTGCATGAAAAGAATCATGCAAAGCTGCGATGAAATCTTCCTGAACGTGGCGCTCAGGTTTCGTTCAGGTTGCGAACCTTCAGCGCCGCTGAACCGGGCGTACGGGCTCGCTGTGTCAGCGCTCTGAGGCATTCGCCCAATAGCCCCACCGTCCAGCATATCCAAGCGGTCCACAGGGTATGGCTCACGTAGTGCGCGCCGCGTACCTGCTGCGCCAAGCCCAGCACCAATCCTGCGACCACCGCCACCACCAGCCAGCGCGGGGCCGAGGCCGGCGCCGCGCGGCGCAGTACAAACCAGGCACCGACAAAACAAAATGCCGCGGACGCATGGCCGGCTGGGAAACAATGCCCAGCCCCGCCATCGTACGTGCCCCATGCCCAATGCGACACGTAGGGCAGCGAGCCGCCAAATTGGAGCAAATCCCAAGGGCAGCTGGTAGCGCTCAGGCGCTTCACCAGCGTGGAGAGCGCGATCCCGCCCAGCACCGACAGCGCCAACTGCGCCCGGTCGCCTGCGCCCAAACGCCGCAAAAAACCCCAGGGAATCACCACGCCCACCAGCAGGGCCACCACCAACACCATGCTGATGGCGCGCGGTACCTCGTGCAAAGCTAGCACCAACAAGCGGTTGTCGCGCCATTCAAACTGGTGGGAGCCGCCCATCATTCGCGCCAGCGGCAAGTCGAACCCGCTGGCATCCCATGCCAACAAAAAAAGCACCAGTAGCGCCGTCAGCGCGATCAGGCGGCGCAATTTTTTCCAGCTTGCAACCGCTTGCGCACGCGCCGCGCTGGGGTGGCTTGGAGCGCCGATATTGGAAGCATTCAACATACCGCAAGGCTAGCCACACCCCCTGAACGCAAGGTGAACAAGCCGCCGGACGCCCTACACTTCTCGCCCAGACAACGATGGACGAGCATGCGAATACTGCTGGCAGAAGACGATGTGGCGCTGGCCGATGCCGTGTGCAGCTACCTGCGCGCCAAGGCCTATGTGGTGGACGTGGCGGCCAGCCTGGCACGGGCCAGCGCCGCGCTGCGCGCGGCCGAATATGCCGCCGTGCTGCTCGACCTGCATTTGTCGGATGGCGACGGCCTCAGCCTGCTGCCGCAAATTCGGGCGCTGCGGCACCCGCCCATCGTCATCGTGCTGACCGCGCGCGACCAGGTGAGCGACCGCATACGCGGGCTGGATGCTGGCGCTGATGACTACCTTGTCAAACCCTACGACCCCGGCGAGCTGCTGGCCCGCTTGCGCGCGGTGGAGCGCCGGCGCAGTGCTGCTCAGGTGCCCCTGGTGGAGCTAGGCGATCTTCAGATTGACCTGGCCCGCGAACTGGTGCGCCGCGGCGGTGTGCCTATTGCCCTGACGCAAAAAGAATGGGCGCTGCTGCGCGTGCTGGCCACACGGCCCGACCGCATTCACACGCGCGAAGCGCTGCAGGATGCGCTCTACAGTTTCGACGATGAGGCCGATAGCAACACATTGGAAGTGTTCATTAGCCGCCTGCGCCGCAAACTGGGGCGCAGCCATATTGATACGGTGCGCGGGCTGGGCTACCGGCTGGTGCGACCCGCCGCTGCTGCCGCCAATGCCTCTGCTTCCGACTCGCCAGCGCACGCCCCCCACCCGAACCGCCCCGATTTTTCATCATGAACTTGCGCCCGGACACCCTGGCGGGTCGACTCACCCGCACGCTGATTTTGTGGGTGGGAGGCGTTTGGCTTGCCTGCGTGCTGGCGGTGGTCTGGTACGTGGACCGCGAGATTGACTACAACTTTGACAGCGAGCTGGTCGAGGTGTCGCACCGCATGTTTGATGTCACGCTGGATCGCCTGGACAGCCTGCTCAACCACGGCGCATCGAACGAACGCGAACTCACCGTACTGGTATCACCGCCCGATGCGTTCAAGGATGCAGCGGTGCCTTTTCAAATCGTAGATGACCATACCCGCGTGTTGGCGCGCTCGGCAGATACGTCGGCCAGCCAGTTCGATGTGCCCTTGGCACCCGGTTTTTCAAACACTGGGGCATGGCGCGTTTACACCGTGCGTCACCCGCAGCGCGCCCTCTTCCTACAGGTGGCGGACCCACTGCAGGAGCGCAGCGAGGCGGTGAACCGCACCTTGCTGGGCCTCATCGTGCCGCTGTCCGCCGTGCTGCCAATGCTGGCGCTGCTGCTGCGGGGAATTGCGCGCCAAGAGTTGCGGGTGCTGGACGACCTCTCAGGCGAGGTCGCGCTGCGCGATGGCAACGTGCTGCATCCCATTGAGCTGCTTGGGCTTCCACAAGAGCTGCGCTCGGTGAAAGACCACGTCAATCGGCTGCTGGAGCGCCTGGCCGCTGCACTCGATGTAGAGCGCGCCCTGGCCGCCAACGCCGCACACGAACTGCGCACCCCCCTCGCCGTGGCCAGGGTGCGCCTGCAAACTGCGCTGGACCACGGCCTGGCCCGCAGCGAGGTAGAAGCCGCACTGACAGCGCTACAAACGCTAAGCCACCGCACCGAAAAGCTGCTGCAGCTCTCACGCGCCGAATCCAGCGCGCCGCTGGCCCGCGAACCGGTGGATTTGGTCCAGCTCGCCACCACGGTGGCTGAAGAATTCTGGCAAGAAGCGCGCGCTGTAGACCGGCTGGATTTGCACCTGCCAGACAGCGCGACAAACCCCGTGGTTCTGGGCGACTTTGATGCGCTCGCCATCGCGCTTCGCAACTTGGTGGAAAACGCCCTGCAGCATGGCGGAACCGGCGCGGTAGAGCTGCGGGTTGGGCCTGGCTGCTGCTTGTCGGTAGGCGACGATGGCCTTGGCGTGCCGCTTGTGGCCTTGGAGCATTTGAAGGTGCGCCACGTACGCCACGGCGCGCAGCCCAGCGCCAACCAAGTGGCCGCACGCCCCGGCTATGGGCTGGGCTTGTCCATCGTCACCACCATCGCGCAAAAGCATGACGCGCAATGGCTGATGGAGTCACCCCCGCCGGGCAAACCCCACGGGCTGCTGACCACGCTGGTGTTGCCACCGGCACCCACCACGCCAGCGACGTCACCGGCAGAAAGCCACTAGGAGCCGGCGCGGCGAGGGGGTTGTCGGCTGCAAAGGGGCCGCAGTCTGCAGGCCACTCGCCACCACTAGTTATTTTTGATAGCTACTCACGCTTACTGCATAAGATCCAGAGGCACATTTGGCTTATATTTTCAAGGCGCGCCTTGACCTGATCTGCGCGCTACGCTTCACACGCCAAAGCCGTCGTCCGCCGCAATCACCGCGCCGTTTACAAAGTGGCTTTGGTCGCTGGCCAGCATGACGATCAGCGCGTCAAGGTCCTGCGGCTTGCCCACGCGTTTGCGCGGCAGCATGTCGATCAGCTTGCGGCCTTGCTCGGTGCTCCAGTGGGCGTGATTGATTTCGGTGTCGATATAGCCGGGGCACAGCGCGTTCACGTTGATGCCAAAGCGGCCCCACTCCAGCGCCATGGCCTTGGTCATTTGCACGACGGCCGCTTTGCTCATGCTGTAAGCGCCAATTTGGGGCAGCACCTTCAGGCCCGCCATCGAGGCGATATTGACGATGCGCCCGCCCGTGAAGCTGCCCGGCGCCGCGCCGCTGGCGCGCGCCAACATACGCTTGGCGACCTCTTGCGCCACAAAAAAAGCGCCCCGCACATTGGTGTCAAAAATGAAGTCGTAATCCTCGGGCGTCACATCCTGCAGGCGCTGCGTGGTGCTGACGCCCGAGTTGTTCACCAGAATGTCGATGGAGCCCATCTCGGTTTCGGCGTGCGCCACGGCCGACTTGATGGAATTGAAGTCGGTCACATCCAGCTCCACCACGTGCGCATCGCCACCCTCGCCTTCAATGCGGGCGCGCAGCTCCTTCAACTTTTCAACGCGGCGGCTGGCCAGCACCACGCCGGCGCCCGCTTGCGCGAGCGTGCGCGCAAACTGCGCACCCAAGCCGCTGGAAGCCCCCGTGACAAACGCCACGCGGCCCGAGAGATCAATGTTGTAGGACATAAAAGTACCCCTTTGTCGTCAAAATAGAACGGTCGTTCGATTGTGCTGCGCCTCTGCATACAATTAAACGCATGCCGGCCCGGGCGTACGCTTACGCAGCACCCGGCCCCTTCCCTCATTATCAAAGCAGAATTCCGCCATGACCCACGACGAAATCCTCCAAGCACACGGCCCCCGCGAATCCATGGAATACGACGTGGTGGTGGTCGGCGGCGGCCCCGCCGGCCTGTCCACCGCCATCCGGCTCAAACAGCTGGCCGCGCAGCACGAAAAAGAAATCTCGGTGGTGGTGCTGGAAAAGGGCTCCGAGGCCGGCGCGCACATTTTGTCGGGTGCCATCATGGACCCCAAGGCGCTGGGGGAGTTGTTTCCCGACTGGAAAGAACGCGGCGCGCCACTGAACCAGCCGGTAACCGACGACGCCATGGTGTTCCTGGGCGAAAAATCGTCGTTTCGCACCCCCAACTTCTTGCTACCGCAGTGCTTTCAAAACCACGGCAACTACATCGTCAGCTTGGGGAACGTCACCCGCTGGTTGTCTGAGCAAGCCGAAGCCCTGGGCGTTGAAATCTTCCCCGGCTTTGCCGCTGCGGAACTGCTCTACAACGACGACGGCAGCGTCAAAGGCGTGGCCACCGGCAACGTAGGCGTGGGCAAAGACCACGAGCTCACCGGCGAGTTTCAACTCGGTATGGAATTGCATGGAAAATACACCGTGTTCGCCGAAGGCTCGCGCGGCAGCCTGGGGCGCGAGCTGATTGCCAAGTTCAAGCTGGACGCCAACTGCGACCCGCAGGCCTACGGCCTGGGCATTAAAGAAGTGTGGGAGATTGACCCGGCGCGCCACCAGCCCGGCTTTGTGCTGCACACCGCTGGCTGGCCAATGAATTCGGACACCTACGGTGGTTCCTTTCTGTATCACATGGAAGACAACAAGGTCTCCTTGGGCTTCATTACCGGACTGGATTACAGCAACCCCTACCTCAGCCCGTTTGAAGAATTCCAGCGCTGGAAGACCCACCCCAACATTCGCTGGTACCTGGAAGGCGACGAGGCCAACGGCATCAAACCTGCCAAGCGCCTGGGCTACGGCGCACGCGCCATCACGGCGGGCGGCCTGCTGAGCTTGCCCAAAACCGTGTTCCCCGGCGGTGCGTTGGTGGGCTGCGAGGCAGGCTACATGAATGTGAGCCGCATCAAAGGCAGCCACGCCGCTATCAAAACCGGCATGCTCGCCGCCGATGCAGCGTTTGAAGCGGTCGTGGCTGGGCGCCAGCACGACGAGCTCATCGCCTACCCGAAAGCGTTTGAGGAAAGCTGGCTCTACACAGAGCTCAACAAATCCCGCAACTTCAAAACCTGGTTCAAAAAGGGCTTGACTGTTGCCACGCTGATGAACGGCGTGGAGCAGTGGTTGCTCAAAGGCAACATTACCTGGACCTTGCACCGCGACAAGCCTGATTACGCCTGCCTGAAACCGGCGGCCGAATGCAAACCCATTGCCTATCCCAAGCCCGATGGCAAGCTCACGTTTGACCGGCTCTCCAGCGTGTTCATCAGCAACACCAACCACGCCGAAAACCAGCGGCCGCACCTCACGCTGAAGGACGCCAGCGTGCCAGTCGCCATCAACCTGGCGAAGTACGCCGGCCCAGAGCAACGCTACTGCCCCGCAGCGGTCTACGAATATGTGCCCGACGAGACCAAGGGCGGCAATGCCCAACGCCTGCAAATTAACGCGCAAAACTGCGTGCACTGCAAAACCTGCGACATCAAAGACCCCACGCAAAACATTGTGTGGATTCCACCGGAAGGCGGCGGCGGGCCCAACTATGTGGGTATGTAGTCAAATTTGATAGCTTTTAACGCCCGATAGGCCTGCTCTGCAGGCCTTTTTTCGTCTAATTCTTATAGGGGCTGCAACGTCGCCAGATGGACTTTTGGAGGCTACTAAGCTCTTGGCACAAAACCTGTCTTGTGTAAGGCCCGTTTTTCTGCGGTTAAGCGTGTTGCTGGCGGTGTACCACCGCCCCCAAGCTGGCAATCAGCAGCGACAGTAGCTTGCTAGAGGATGGCTGTTGCCACCATCAAGCACGGATGCCATGCAGGATGCGGCCGTGCCCACAGCCGCGGTGGTCGGCGCCCTGTCGCGTAATTCCCATTCAGATTCGCGCTGTGGTTAAGACGGCAGGCAATCAAACCGCACAAGGCCACCTCCATGGCGACAAAAATTGCCACCGCTGGAGGGCCTGAGCGCGTCGAGCGCATGCATCTTCACCCGCGCGGCGCGCCATAGCCGCCGCCTCCTGGCGTGGCAATTTCAAACACGTCGCCGGGCGCTATCTGCACCTGGCCGATGTGGCCTAGCAGTTCGACGCTTCCATCGGCACGCACTACGCGATTGGCACCCGGTCGACCCGGCGCGCCGCCTGCCAACCCGAAGGCGGGATGCACCCGGCCGTTGGACAAAATGCTGGCGGTCATGGGTTCGAGAAAACGCACCCGGCGTACGCCGCCGTTCCCGCCAGTCCAGCGCCCTGCCCCGCCAGAACCCTGCGCAATCTCAAAACTCTCGAGTAATACCGGGAAGCGAAATTCCAGAATCTCCGGGTCTGTCAGGCGCGAGTTGGTCATGTGCGTTTGCACCACGCTGGTACCGTCAAAGCCGCCGGTGACCTTGCCATTGGCATCCTGCACCGCGCCCGCGCCCGCGCCGCTGCCGCCAGAAATGGTTTCGTAGTATTGGTACTGCTGGTTGCCGAAGGTGAAGTTGTTCATGGTGGGCTGGCTGCCAGCCATGACACCGAGCGCGCCAAACAGCGCGTTGGTAATGCAGGTAGACGTCTCCACGTTACCCGCCACCACCGATGCAGGTGGGCTGGGGCTGAGCATAGAGCCTTGCGGAATCACCACGGCTAGCGGTTTGAGGCAGCCCGCGTTGAGCGGAATATCGTCGTCCACCAGCGTGCGGAATACATACAGCACTGCGGCCATACACACTGCGCGCGGGGCGTTGAAGTTGTTGGTCTGCTGCGCGCTGGTGCCGGCAAAGTCAATCACGGCGCTGCGTTCTTGCGCATTCACTTCGATGGACACGCTGATCTGCGCGCCGTTGTCCAGCGGCAGTGTGAAGCTGCCACTTTTGAGGTGCGTGATGACGCGCCGCACCGATTCTTCGGCGTTGTCCTGCACGTGGCGCATGTAAGCCTGCACCACCTCCAGGCTGAACTGGTCCACCATGCGCGTGAGTTCTTGCACGCCTTTTTCATTGGCGGCAATTTGTGCGCGCAAGTCGGCCATGTTCTGCGCCGGGTTGCGGCTGGGGTATGGCGTGGTGCCGCCGCCGGTGGTAAGCAGCTCCGTTACCTCCGCCTCGCGCAGCGTGCCACGGTCTACCAGCAAGATTTTGTTGAGCTGCACGCCCTCTTCTTCAATACGGGTGGAAAACGGCGGCATAGAGCCGGGCGTGGTGCCGCCAATGTCCGCGTGGTGGCCACGGCTACCGACGTAAAACGTAGGCTCTGCCGCATCGCCCACGTACACCGGCGTGATCACGGTGACATCTGGCAAATGCGTGCCGCCGTGGTACGGGTCGTTCAGCATGTACACGTTGCCCCGGTGCATCCGGCCGGCGTTCTCGGAAATCACGGTTTTGATGCTCTCGCCCATTGAGCCCAGGTGCACCGGCATATGGGGCGCGTTGGCAATGAGGTTGCCCTCAGCGTCGAACAACGCGCAGCTGAAGTCCAACCGCTCTTTGATGTTGACCGAGTACGCTGTGTTCTGCAGCTGCAGCCCCATCTGCTCGGCAATGTTCATGAACAGGTTGTTGAACACCTCCAGCAGAACCGGGTCTACCGTGGTGCCTGCTGCGTATTGCAAGGTACGCGCCTCCACACGGTCCAGCAGCAGGTGATCGCGGTCGGTCAAGCGTGCGGACCAGCCAGGCTCCACCACGGTGGTGGTATTTTTCTCGGCAATGATGGCGGGGCCGGGAATCACATCGCCAGGCTGCAGGTCTTCGCGCACAACCAAGGCGGCTTCGTGCCACTGGCCACCGGAATACATGGGCGCTTTCTCACGCACCGGTACATCGCGTACGGGGTGCAGCTCTACGCGCGCCTCTTCGGGTGCGTCGCCGGCGATCACGGCCTCGACCGACACGGCTTCGACCACGAGGCGCTTGCCCTGCATCAAGAAAGCGAAGCGCTGTTTGTAGGCCGTCGCAAACGCTTCCTTAATCGCATCCAGATCGCCAAACGGCACGATCAGCGCGGAGTCGGTTCCCTCGTAGCGCACGTGCACGTTGTGGTGCACCTGGATGGGGTTGGCGCCTACTTGCTGCAACTCCAGTTCCGCTTGTGCAGCGCTGCCCAAGGCGTCCAGCCGCTCGGCTACCAGCGGCAGGCTTTGGGCTTCCAGCAGCATCTCAACGGCTTGTTCTCGAATCACGGTTTGGTCCGCAAGGCCCATGCCGTAGGCCGACAAAACACCCGCCAACGGGTGAACAAACACGCGCGACATGCCCAGCGCATCGGCCACCAGGCACGCGTGCTGGCCGCCCGCACCGCCAAAGCACTGCAGCGTGTAGCGGGTGACGTCATAGCCCCGCGCCACGCTGATTTTCTTGATGGCGTTGGCCATTTGCTGCACGGCGATTTGAATAAATCCTTCCGCCACTTCTTAAGGCTTACGGTCGGTGGTGGCCGCCAGCTCGGCAAACTTGGCGCGCACCGCATCGGCGTCCAGCGCTTCATTAGCCGCTTGTCCAAACACTTTAGGGAAGTAACGCGGCTGCACCTTGCCTACCATCACGTTGGCATCGGTCACGGCCAGCGGGCCGCCACGCCGATAGCTGACAGGGCCGGGGTTGGCGCCTGCGCTCTCAGGGCCGACGCGAAAACGGGCACCGTCGTAGGTCAGCAATGAGCCGCCACCCGCAGCTACGGTGTGAATGCTCATCATGGGAGCGCGCATGCGAACGCCCGCCACATGGGTTTCAAATTCACGCTCGAATGCGCCGGCGTAATGGCTGACATCGGTGGATGTGCCGCCCATGTCAAAACCAATCACCCGCTCTTGCCCGGCAATGGCCGCCGTGCGCGCCATTCCCACAATGCCGCCCGCCGGGCCGCTCAAAATAGCGTCCTTGCCCTGAAAAGTATTCGCGTCGGTCAAGCCGCCGGACGACTGCATGAAGAACAAGCGCACACCAGGCATTTCGCTGGCCACTTGCTCCACATAGCGCCGCAGGATAGGCGAGAGGTAAGCGTCCACCACGGTGGTGTCACCCCGGCTCACAAACTTCATCATGGGGCTGGTTTCATGCGACGTGCTGATCTGCGTGAAGCCCGCTTTTTGCGCCAAGCGCTTGGCGATTTGCTCGTGTTCGGTGTAGCGATAACCGTGCATGAACACAATCGCCATGCTGCGAATTCCACTGGCGTACGCGGCGGCCAAATCCGTGCGCAACGCTGCTTCATCCAGTGCGTGCAGCACCTTGCCATGCGCACCCACACGTTCCTTGGCTTCCACAACTGCGCTGTACAGCAGCTCGGGCAAATGAATGTGCCGGTCAAACAGGCGCGGCCGGTTTTGGTACGCGATGCGCAGCGCATCACGAAAGCCCTTGGTGGTCACCAGCAGCGTGCGCTCGCCTTTGCGCTCCAGCAATGCATTGGTGGCTACGGTGGTTCCCATCTTCACGCACTCGACCAGGTCGGGCGTGACGGGCTCGCTTTGTTGAAGACCGAGCATGTGGCGTATGCCGGCCACGGCGGCGTCCTTGTAGTGTTCTGGATTTTCAGACAGCAGCTTGTGAGTCGTCAGCGACCCGTCGGGACGCTTGCCGACGACGTCAGTGAATGTGCCGCCGCGATCTATCCAAAACTGCCACTTGTTTGCACAGAGGACCGAGGAAATTGAGGCAGCGCGTGTAGACATGATCAATATTTAAACGCATCGGCAGCCACACGCAGAGAGCATCTGCAAGCAAAGCCGACTTGCGAAAAAGGTGGTGGTCGCGCAACGGTGGCGTGGCCCGTCAGCGTATTGCGACGGTCCCGTATGGCCGCAGATCAGCGCACACGGGGTATCGGCACTTTGTTGTGAGTGCGTCGCCATCATGATGAAAGCGAGGCGACAAGAGCGCCATGCCTACAAGTGCTCTGCTCTTTTGTATCTGAACTTGGATGACCCACGCTCCGCGCATCGCGGCGGATCGCATGGGCGCTCATCGCTGCCGCATACAGCCGCATTAGAATTCAGTCGTCAGGAGAGAGTGTCCGCAGGCAGCTTTAAAAAGCAGCGCCAGCAGCGTCACCGCCGAAGGCGCAGGTTCACCGAACGCTCAGGCAAAAGGACTGGCAACCGCCCGCAGTGATGCGGGCGATCCCTTGCTGGAGAGAGGCCGCATCAGACGATGCCGGTCCACCGAAGGAGCAAGTCATGCGGTCAGCTCGGGCGCGTGGTGAATCTCTCAGGTAAAGCGGACAGCAGGGCAAATTCCGCAGGCGTGTGCTTGCGGCTCGCATGGGCGTACCCGCCTGTGCATTTGCCCTGATCGCACCGCCCATGACTGCTCCTACTGAACTTCACACCACCCCATTGCATGAACTGCATGTAGAGCTCGGCGCGCGCATGGTGCCGTTTGCCGGCTACTCCATGCCCGTGCAATATCCAGCGGGCCTCCTAGCCGAGCATCGCCATACCCGCACTGCAGCGGGCCTGTTCGATGTGTCTCACATGGGGCAACTGCGGCTGAGCGGCCCTGATGCAGCCGCCGCGTTTGAGAGTTTGATTCCCGCAGATGTCATGGATCTCGCAACAGGTCACCAGCGCTACGGACTGCTGCTGAATGACGCCGGCGGTATTCTGGATGACCTCATGTTTTTCCGCGAAGCTGAGGACAGCATCTTCGTGATCGTGAACGGCGCATGCAAGGCCGCCGATATTGAACATATTCAGACGCGCATTGGCGGGCGCTGCGTGGTGCAACCGCTACCGGACAGAGCCCTGCTGGCACTGCAAGGCCCGCAGGCCGTGCAGGTGCTTCAAAGGCTTGCTCCCGAAGTGGCAAGCTTTGTATTCATGTCGGGCGGCGTGGTCTCGCTGGCCGGCACAGATTGCCTGGTGACGCGCAGTGGTTATACGGGCGAAGACGGTTTTGAGATTTCAGTGCATGCAGAGCACGCATACGCGCTGGCGCGCCTTCTGCTCGCCGAGCCAGAGGTGGCGCCGATAGGCCTTGGCGCGCGCAATTCGCTGCGCTTGGAAGCTGGCCTGTGCTTGTACGGAAACGACATCGACACGACCACCACGCCAAGTGAAGCGGGTCTAAACTGGGCCATACAAAAGGTGCGGCGCCTGGGCGGTACGCGCGCTGGCGGATTCCCTGGCGCGGAAACGGTGCTCGCCGAACTGAGTGAGCCCGCAAAAATTCGTCGCAAGCGCGTGGGTTTGATGGCTACCGAACGTGTGCCGGTCCGCGAGCCTGCCGTGCTGCAAAACCTTGATGGACAAGCTATCGGACAGGTCACCAGTGGTCTGCTGAGCCCCATGCTGGATCGCCCCATTGCTATCGGCTATGTGCAGCCCGATTACGCGCCTCTTGGCACCGAGCTGTTTGCGATGGTGCGCGGCAAGCCTGTTCCGATGACGGTTTGCGCGCTGCCCTTCGTTCCTGCCCGTTACTACCGCGGTTAAGCAGCGTTGCGCCATGATTGCGCGGTCGCTACAGTGGACCTTCCGTACTTCATCCCATCATTTTTTGGAGCATTTTTATGAGCGTTAAGTATTCTCGTGACCACGAATGGGTCGACATCAGCAACCACGAAGCCGCCACTGTCGGCATCACCCTCCATGCGCAGGACGCGCTGGGGGATGTGGTGTTTGTGGATTTGCCCGAAGTGGGCAAAACGTTTGCAGAAGGCGAAGTCGCCGGCGTGGTCGAGTCCGTCAAAGCAGCGGCGGATGTCTACATGCCGGTGTCCGGTGAAGTGGTCGAAGTCAACGAAGCTTTGCGCGCAGACCCCTCATTAGCCAACAGCGATCCGCTGGGCGCTGGATGGTTCTTTAGGGTGCGTGTCAGCGACATGACGCAGTTCGATGCGCTGATGGACGAGCCGGCTTACGCTGAATTCGCCAAGACCGCCTAAGCAGCATCCTCTGCGCTCCCGCCCTCCAATTCTTTGAGCTACTGCCATGCCGAACGCCACGCCCCTGTACGAACTTGAAAACGCTGCCGAATTTCTGCCTCGTCATATCGGCATCACCGAGGTCGACGAGGCAAAAATGCTGGCAGCTATTGGCGAAACATCGCGGCAAGGATTGATCGACTCCATCGTGCCGCGCTCCATCGCGCGGGCGGAGCCCATGCAGCTTCCGCCGCCCTGCACGGAGGCGCAGGCATTGGCCGAGCTCAAGGCGCTGGCATCGCAGAACCAGGTGCTGCGCAGTTTTATTGGGCAGGGCTATTACGGAACGTACACGCCCGGAGTGATCCTGCGCAACGTGTTGGAGAACCCTGCTTGGTATACAGCCTACACGCCTTACCAAGCTGAAATTTCGCAAGGCCGCATGGAGGCGCTGGTCAACTTTCAGACCATGGTGTGCGACCTCACCGCAATGCCTATCGCCAACGCGTCCATGTTGGACGAGGCCACAGCAGCGGCTGAAGCCATGACGCTGGCGATCCGCAACGTAAAAAGCAAAAGCCGTCGTTTTGTGATTGCCGGCGATACCCATCCGCAAACCATTGAAGTGATTCGCACCCGCGCTGCTCCACTGGACGTCGAGGTAGTGGTGGCGGATTCGAAACAGGCTTGGGAAGACGCGCTGCAAGGCGAATTTTTTGCGGCATTGATCCAGTACCCGTCCAGCAGCGGCTGGCTGCACGACTGGGCATCTGACGTTGAGCGCATTCATGCGCAGCAAGCTGCCGCCATTTTTGCTACCGACCTGCTGGCTCTGACGCTCCTCACCCCGCCGGGCGAATGGAACGCCGACATTGTGGTGGGCAGCAGCCAGCGCTTTGGTATGCCTATGGGAGCGGGCGGCCCGCACGCGGCTTTTATGGCGTGTTCGGATGCTTTCAAACGCTCGCTTCCTGGCCGATTGGTGGGCGTGAGCGTGGACGTGCACGGCAACCCGGCTTACCGCCTTTCGCTGCAAACCCGCGAGCAACACATTCGCCGCGAAAAGGCCACGTCCAATATCTGCACCGCGCAGGTTTTGCCTGCTGTGGTTTCAAGCATGTACGCCGTGTACCACGGGCCCGATGGGCTCAAACGCATCGCAGAGCGCATTGCGAGCTACACCGCAATCCTCGCCGCGGGTCTGCAGGAACTGGGATGGTTGCGTGCAGACATGCACCACGACGCAGCATTCGACACGTTGTCCTATAAAACAGGCGAAGCCACTCAATCGCTTGCACAACGTGCGCGTTCTTTGAACGCCAATTTGCGTGTTGCGTGGGGGGAATACCTGTGCATTTCGCTGGACGAAACCACAACGCGCGACGACATCTCACTCATCTGGAACGTCTTCGCCAAGGATGGCCAAGCGCTACCCACATTTGACACATTTGAAGCGGGCGTTGAGCCGTTGATTCCTCAAAGCCTGCGCCGCGCAAGCCCGTTTCTTACCCACCCGGTGTTCAACCTCCACCACTCCGAGACGGCCATGCTGCGGTACATCCGCCAGCTGTCCGACAAGGATTTGGCGCTGGACCGGACCATGATTCCGCTTGGCAGTTGCACGATGAAGCTCAACGCCACCAGCGAGATGATCCCCATCACTTGGCCAGAGTTTGCCAATATGCACCCGTTCGCACCCGCCGAGCAACAACGGGGGTACCAGCAATTGGACGAGCAACTGCGCGCATGGCTGTGTGAAGCCACGGGCTATGCGGGAGTCAGCCTGCAGCCCAACGCCGGCTCCCAGGGCGAGTACGCCGGGCTGCTCGCCATCAAAGCTTGGCACGCAGCGCAAGGCTACAACGAACGCACCATCTGCCTGATTCCCAGCAGCGCACACGGCACCAATCCAGCCAGCGCACAAATGGTGGGGATGCAGGTGGTGGTGACGGCGTGCGACGCCAAAGGCAACGTAGACATGGCAGATTTGCGCGCCAAATGCGAGCAGTACAGCGACCGGCTGGCCTGCATGATGATTACTTACCCCAGCACCCACGGAGTGTTCGAAACCCAAGTGAAAGAGCTCTGTGCGCTGGTGCATCAACATGGCGGTCGTGTTTATGTGGATGGCGCCAACTTAAATGCCCTGGTGGGTGTGGCTGCGCCTGGTGCGTTCGGAGGCGATGTCAGCCATCTGAACTTGCACAAGACCTTCTGCATCCCACACGGCGGCGGCGGTCCTGGTGTGGGCCCTGTGTGCGTGGTGGAAGACTTGGTGCCTTACCTGCCGGGGCATGCCACTACCGGCGTTGCCGGTGGAGTGGGCGCGGTGAGCGCTGCGCCTTTAGGAAATGCAGCGGTTCTGCCCATTTCCTGGATGTACATCCGCATGATGGGAGCGAAAGGTCTTACGGCGGCGACGGAAGTCGCCATTTTGTCGGCCAACTACATCAGTGCGCGTCTGCGGCCACACTACCCCACGTTGTATGCCAGCGAGGGTAAGAACGGCAAGGCAGGACACGTGGCGCACGAGTGCATTTTGGATTTGCGTCCGCTCAAGGAGACGAGTGGAGTTATGGCAGAAGACGTAGCCAAACGCTTGATTGACTACGGATTTCATGCGCCTACGCTGAGCTTTCCGGTACCGAACACGCTGATGGTAGAGCCCACAGAAAGCGAAAATTTGCAGGAGCTTGACCGTTTTATCGAAGCCATGATTGCGATTCGCGAAGAAATTCAGCACATCGAATCCGGCGTGTGGCCGCGTGACAACAATCCGCTCAAGCACGCACCCCACACGGCTGCCGCGTTGATGGAGGAAAATTGGAGCCACCCGTACCCACGGGCGCTCGCCGCCTATCCCATTTCAGCCCTGCGCCAAAGTAAATACTGGGCCCCTGTCGGACGCGTCGACAACGTGTGGGGCGACCGCAACCTGTTTTGCGCCTGTATACCAGTGGCGCAATACGCCGAGCCTGATTCCCAGTCTGTCGTTGAAATCGAGCAAAGTTTTACGCCTGTCGCATCCCGGACGATTGCATAGATAAAAAGCGCTATCCACTCTTCATGGCCCGAGCAGTGCTTAAAGAGTTGATAGATAGAATCCTTGCAACCCACCGGGAGCGCCAAGCTACGCTGATGAAGTTGCATAAGAATGCCCGCACCACACCTGCAGTGCGCGCCGAGATCGCCGCCAGCTCTGAGCCCATCTCGGTCCTCGCAAAGCGTTACGGCATTGCCGAGCAAACCGCCTCCAAG
>JBBSUJ010000053.1:0-21995 GCA_038235025.1 Burkholderiales bacterium | reverse complement strand
CGGGCGGTCCACTGCGTTGCTTTTCTTGTCAATAGCTCGGCTATTGCCCGCCAAAAGGCGCCTTGCGGCCCATCCCGATCCGCAGTATCACATCCTCGCGAGGGTTGTGCAGAACATCCCTAGCTGAAGAGCCTCAGTTTAAAATAGAGGGCCGCGCTAGAATCAAAGCTCGATTTGTGCACGTGGTGCTTACACCTTGTAGCTGTTTGTCAATGTCTTTGCTCACAGTCGGGCGTGCGCTTTCGCTGGAAAACCTCATCGGTGCTTTCTAAGTTCTAGCGACACATTGCCCTACCTTCCCCGGAAAGCGGACAACCATGAACACGGCAGATGCACGACGGGTTTTAGAAACTTCATTGGTCTGCGCCCAGCAGCCATTGAGCATGCGCGATCTGCGCGTGATGTTTGCCGAGGCTATAGGTCCAGACACCATTAAACAAATGCTGGAAGAGCTTCAACTCGAATGGTCAGAGCGCGGCGTCGAGCTGGTTGCCGTTGCTTCAGGTTGGCGTTTTCAGTCGCGCCCGATCATGCGTGAGTACTTGGATCGCTTGCACCCTGAGAAGCCGCCGCGTTATTCGCGCGCGACGCTTGAGACGCTTGCGATAATTGCTTATCGCCAGCCGGTTACGCGAGGCGATATCGAGGACGTTCGCGGGGTGGTCGTTAATAGCCTGATTATTAAGCAACTTGAGGACCGAGGTTGGGTCGAAGTAATTGGCCACAGGGATACGATAGGCCGCCCTGCATTGTTTGCGACCACGCGTGATTTTCTTAATGAATTGGGGTTGCACTCTTTAAGTCAGCTGCCTGAACTTGATTTGCCGCGTGCTGTTCAGGCATCGGAAGCAGGTGACTTGCCAGACTTTGGGTTGTTGGAAGCGAGCGGGCAGGTGCCATTCTTTGAATTTGTCAGTGTTAGCGGTGCAAGTAAATAGCTGAGTCTGTTAACCCTAAGCTGTTCATTCCCTTTTTTTCACGATGGAACCCCAAGTGCCTCAATACACTAGTACAGCCAGGGCTCGAGACGCGCGTCAGCCGCCAGTGGCTGGAGACCAAAAGGCGCACCTGGATGCCGATGGATACGCGTTGGCGGACGTCGTGTCCGGTCAGTTTGATAGTGAGCTGCAACGTACAGATGTCGATGTGGAGCCGCAGACGGAGCGGCGAGTCTTACAGCCACAAGCAGACACGCCCAAGCTCCACAAGGTGTTGGCTCAAGCTGGCATGGGCTCGCGACTAGAAATGGAGAAATTGATTCTTGAGGGGCGTATCTCGGTAAACCGGGAGCCAGCCCATGTCGGACAAAGAATTCAGGCCGGCGATCAGATCAAGGTCAACGGAAAGCCTGTGCGATATCGAATTGATCCACCTCCGGCGCGCGTGATTGCCTATCACAAGCCCGCAGGGGAGGTGGTGACTCACGACGATCCGCAAAATCGCCCTACCGTTTTCCGTAAACTCCCGCGCTTGCAACAAGGCAAATGGCAGTCTGTTGGTCGTCTGGACCTTAATACGGAGGGGCTTTTGTTGTTCACTAGTTCAGGTGAACTTGCGAACCGGTTAATGCATCCGCGTTTCGGTCTGGAGCGTGAGTACGCGGTCAGAGTACTTGGAGCTTTAAGCGCAGAGGAGAAGCAGCGGTTGTTGGGTGGCGTACAGCTAGATGATGGCCTGGCTGCCTTTGGCACCATAGAAGAGGGCGGTGGCGAGGGCTCCAACTGTTGGTACCGCGTTACGATCTCGGAAGGGCGAAATCGGGAAGTACGCCGCATGCTCGAAAGCGTTGGACACGCTGTAAGTCGGTTAATCCGGATCCGTTATGGTGCGATGGTACTTCCTCGAGGTC
The DNA here is from genome assembly GCA_038235025.1 of Burkholderiales bacterium. GTDB lineage: Bacteria > Pseudomonadota > Gammaproteobacteria > Burkholderiales > Burkholderiaceae_C > Simplicispira. The sequence continues at coordinate 20,146 of JBBSUJ010000053.1, read as the reverse complement.
TGCGTCGGGGAGCGTTCATGGAGCTAGGTGAAACCGATATTCGCGGGCTGATGAAAGCTGCAGGCGCTCCCGGACAACGCGAGATTTCTGTGGAGCGCCTTCAGAAGGGCGCGCGATCGCAATCAAGTTCTACACGCAGGCTTGATGACCGCCCTCCTTCTGTGTACGCCAAGCGCGTCAACGCTGCGCCAAGTGTTCAACCAGAACCACTCGAACCGGCTGCCGGCTATATTGGGTCCGACAGCCTGCAGCGCCAGCGTCAAGAAAGCCGGCACGAGGCTCGCGCGCCGAGCGCGCCGCGTGGGCGCAAGCGCTGATACGCCTTAAAGTGCGGCCGTTGAAGATCAGCCGCACTGCGCAAGATAGAATCAAGCGCTGTGCAAAATTAGCACAATTTTTCATTTTTCGTATCAACCCAATCCATTTTCCAGGAAGTTTCATGGCTATTGAGCGCACCCTTTCCATCATCAAACCCGATGCAGTTGCTAAAAACGTGATCGGTCAAATTTACGCGCGGTTCGAAGCTGCTGGCCTGCGCGTCGTTGCTGCAAAAATGGCGCACCTTTCGAGGCAAGAAGCGGAGCAGTTTTATGCTGTTCATAGCGGGCGCCCGTTTTTTAAGGATTTGGTGGACTTCATGATCTCGGGCCCTGTGATGATTCAGGCGCTTGAAGGGGAGAGCGCTATTTTGAAAAACCGCGACCTTATGGGTGCGACCGACCCGAAAAAAGCCGATGCCGGTACCATTCGCGCCGATTTTGCCGACAGTATTGATGCCAATGCCGTCCACGGCTCTGATGCTGTTAACACTGCTAAAGAAGAAATTGCGTTCTTCTTCCCCGGCATGGCCGTCTACTCGCGTTGAGCGCCTGTGTGCCCGACCTCGCGCTCTACCCGGGTCGGGGCCCTACCAAGCCATGACGCAAAATCTTCTTGAGTTTGACCATGCTGGGCTAGTCGCCTTCTGCGAGAGTCTCGGAGAGAGGCGCTTCCGTGCCACTCAACTTTTTCGGTGGATTCATCAGCAGGGTGTGAGCGACTTCGACGAGATGACTGATCTCGCTAAGTCCTTGCGCGAAAAGCTCAAATCCCATGCCCACGTGAGTGCGCTAAGCGTCATCAGCGAGCATCGTTCCGCTGACGGAACCATCAAATGGTTGTTTGATGTTGGCTCGGGTAACGCAGTGGAAGCGGTATTTATCCCTGAGGAGGGGCGTGGTACGTTGTGCGTTTCTTCGCAAGCTGGCTGTGCGGTGGGGTGTCGATTCTGTTCGACAGGACATCAGGGCTTCAGTCGTAACCTTACATCAGGGGAAATCATAGCGCAGCTATGGTTCGCAGAGCACACCCTGCGGTCGGTAACTGAATGTAGGCAGCGTGTCATCACCAACGTCGTCATGATGGGCATGGGTGAGCCATTGCAAAACTATGGAGCTTTGGTTCCAGTACTGCGCACCATGCTTGACGATCACGCTTACGGCCTTTCTAGGCGTCGCGTTACAGTCTCGACCTCCGGCGTGGTTTCGATGATGGACAGGCTGGCGCACGATTGTCCTGTGGCGTTGGCTGTGTCTTTGCATGCACCCAACGACGTGCTGCGTGATTCACTGGTGCCGCTTAATCGCAAGTATCCTATTGGGGCTCTGTTGGCTTCGTGCGTGCGTTATCTTGAGCATGCTCCGCGCGACTTCATTACTTTTGAATATTGCATGCTTGACGGCGTGAACGACCAGCTTGATCACGCGCGGCAGTTGGTTGAGCTCGTTCGAGGGTTTGGTGACGGCCGAAGCTGGTGCAAGTTCAATCTGATTCCGTTTAATCCTTTTCCTGCGTCTGGGTTGGTCTGCTCATCTAGGAGCGCAGTGCTTGCGTTTGCGGAGGTTTTGAGCGGCGAAGGAATCGTTACGACGATTCGCAAAACTCGGGGGGACGATATCGATGCAGCCTGTGGTCAATTGGCTGGCGAAGTTGTGGACAGGACCCGAGCCGCTGAGCGAATGGCACTCCGTCGAATCATTCGTATCGAACCCGCTGGTCCTGTTAAAACCGTTCATTGAGGAGGCTGATCTTGACTAATGTTGCTTCGCGTCATGCTGTTCGCTGGAATGCGTTTTTCCTGACTTTGACTATGCTGGCGGGCGCAGTCGTTACTACGGGATGTGCCAATTTGGGAGGTGCTTCCGCTGGTGAGACAAACAGCCAGTACATGACCCCGTCCGACGAACCAGAATTACGCCGACGTGCGCGCATTCGGCTGGAGCTTGCAGTCAGTTACTTGGGTCTCGGACAAACCAAGGTTGCCCTTGATGAGGTCAAGCAATCGCTGGCGATAGACCCTACTTACCCGGACGCCTATAACGTGCGTGGTCTTGTCTACATGGGCCTGAAAGACTTTTCAGCGGCAGACGAGAGTTTCCAAAGAGCGCTTGCGCTCAGACCCAGTGATGCCGATGTATTGCACAACCGTGGATGGTTGCTTTGCCAGATGCAGCGGTACCCTGAAGCAGATACACTCTTCGTACGCGTGCTGGCAACGCCCGGGTACCCGGCCCGAAGTAAGACCTTAATGGCTGAGGGCCTTTGCCAAGCGCGGGCTGGTAATGCTGCTGATGCGGAAAAAAATCTGCTTGCGGCGTATGAGCTCGATGCTGGAAATCCAGTGATTGCTTACAACATCGCCTCATTGCAGTACCAACGCGGCGCCAACGAGCGCGCGCAGTTTTATATCCGACGTTTAAATAACAGTGAGCTTGCGAACGCTGAATCACTCTGGCTAGGCATTAAGATAGAGCGCGCAATTAAAGACGTGGTGTCAATGCGGCAGTTGGGTAATCAGTTGCGTCTTCGATTTCCGACATCGCCTGAATTCTTGGCTTTCGAGCGGGACGCGTTTAATGAGTGAGCAGGATTTTTCTGGCGAAGTGCTATATGGTGCCGCTGTTGTATCAGGTTCCACAGCGGGCAGTTTATTGCGTGAGGCACGCGTGGCTGCGGGAGTACACATCGAATCCATCGCTTTTGCACTGAAAGTGCCAGTAGGAAAAATAGAGGCTTTGGAAGAGGACGACTTCTCCGTCTTTCCTGATGTGATTTTCATGCGCGCACTCGCTAGCAGTGTATGCAGGGGTTTGCGCATCGATTCCGTACCGGTCCTTTCGTTGATGCCGCAAGGCGTGCCGCATTCGCTCGCAATTGGAGGTGTCCACTCAAACGCTAAATTTCGTGAGCTAGCGAATGTTTCTCGTGCGCAGACGCCTGGGAGTCGCCATTCAAAAGGGTTGGTGCTTGCAGTTATCGTATTGGTGGCTGGGGCTGCAGTAGTGGCATGGATGCCAGAGAGCTGGTCTGTCCCAGGGCTGTTTACGACCAGGTCCGCGAACATTGTTCCAGCGGCTTCAGAGTCTGATAAGGCGGTTATTACACAATCGGGGGTTTCGTTTTTCGACGGTTTTGGAGATCGGGCGAGCGGTGCGGCTGTGCCTGCGCAACATTCGGTGCTTGACGCTGAGCCTGCTCAACTTGAGGCGACTTCTATTGCAACTATCGCGTCCCAATTTCACAGTTCTCCTCCAACGTCCCCCACTAAATTGGCTGCTTTTCCGACATCGGCTACCTCACCCACAGAGGTGATATCTTCGGCTAGCGCTCGTCTTAACGCTGCCAGTGTCGCCTTTAAGGCGCGAGGAGAGACCTGGGTTCAAGTTGTTGATCAGCAGAAAAAAATAGTGCTCGAACGTATTCTAAAAAACGGTGAATCCGTTGCGATTAGGCAGCCGGGGCCGCTTGCCGTAGTTGTAGGGCGTGCGGATATGACGGATGTGACCGTGGACGGAGAGCCGTTAGACATCGTCAAATCTGCCCGGGACAATGTGGCTCGTTTTGAGGTGAGTCAATGATTCCGTCAGAGAGCTCGGTAGCTTGTTCAGAGCCGCGCCGATTGATCACGCGTCAAGCACGAGTGGAGTGCAATGGGAAGGTGCTGACGATTGGTGGGGGAGCGCCTGTCCGTATTCAGTCTATGACTAACACCGATACAGTCGATGCAATAGGCACCGCCATTCAGGTGAAGGAGTTGGCACTTGCCGGCTCTGAGCTGGTTCGCATCACGGTGAATACGCCCGAGGCGGCTTCGGCTGTTCCGTACATACGTGAGCAGCTTGATCGCATGGGCCTCGATGTGCCACTGGTTGGCGATTTCCATTACAACGGGCACTTGCTGTTGACGCAATTCCCTGATTGCGCTAAATCCTTGTCCAAGTTTCGTATTAACCCGGGCAACGTAGGCAAGGGCGAGAAGTGGGACCGTCAGTTCGCGGCCATGATCGAGGTTGCAGCAAGATGGAACAAGGTCGTGCGCATTGGGGTGAATTGGGGCAGCCTGGATCAGGAGTTGCTGGGTAACCTGATGGATAAGAACAATGCTCGTACCGACCCTTGGGATTCCCGGCAAGTGATGTACGAAGCGCTGCTGACTTCCGCACTCGACTCTGCAAAGCGCGCAGAGGACATTGGGCTCCCCGGAGAGCAAATCGTTCTTTCTTGCAAAGTGAGCGGTGTTCAAGACCTCATTGCAGTCTACCGTGAGCTCGCTCGCCGGTGCGACTACGCGCTGCATCTCGGCCTCACAGAGGCCGGCATGGGGATTAAGGGAACTGTTGCATCTGCAGCTGCGCTGTCCGTACTCCTCCAAGAAGGCATAGGCGACACGATACGCGTTTCCCTGACCCCTCTGCCGGGAGAGAGCCGAACGCAAGAGGTGGTGGTAGCGTCTGAGATTCTTCAAGCGCTTGAACTGCGCCGGTTCGTTCCGAGTGTAATCGCATGCCCTGGGTGCGGGCGCACCACGAGCACTACCTTTCAAGAGCTGGCTAAGGACATCGACGATTTTCTGCGCCAACGTATGCCCGAATGGAAGAAAACGTTTCCAGGAGTTGAGACCTTGAACGTTGCGGTTATGGGTTGCATTGTCAATGGGCCGGGCGAAAGCAAGCATGCTGACATCGGCATCAGCTTGCCGGGGACAGGAGAGGCGCAGGCCGCCCCGGTGTATGTGGGTGGTGAAAAGAGTGTTACTTTGCGAGGTGACGACATCGTTGCGCAGTTTCGTAAACTTGTGGAATCCTATGTTGAGGCACGGTTCGGCAGCAACGTATCGCGCTAAATAAGCTGCGTCTCGCTATCGCGAGGCAGTGCGCGTGATTCGAAATTATAAAAAAATGATTCAAGCGAATAACGCAAAAATTAATTCCGTTAAAGGGATGAATGACATTCTCCCGCCAGATTCCGCGGCGTGGGAAGACTTGGAAGGCCGGGTCCGCAACCTGATGGCTCGGTACGCGTACCGTAATATTCGCACTCCCATAGTCGAAAATACTGCGCTATTCATTCGAGGTCTGGGAGAAGTGACCGATATCGTCGAAAAAGAAATGTATTCGTTTGTAGATCGGTTAAACGGGGAGCAACTCAGCTTGCGGCCTGAGAACACTGCGGGCGTGGTGCGCGCCGCGGCGCAGCATTCCCTGCTTTATGAGGGTGGCCGGCGGTTGTACTACATGGGGCCGATGTTCCGGCACGAAAGGCCGCAGAGGGGGCGCTATCGGCAGTTTCACCAGATTGGTGCTGAAGCCCTTGGCTTTCCAGGTCCCGAAGTGGATGCGGAACTGATTCTTTTGGCGAATGCTTTGTGGACAGAACTCGGACTACCCAATATTCAACTGCAACTCAACACGCTCGGGCAGCCGGCTGAGCGTAAATTACATCGGGCCGCGCTGATTGCGTATTTTGAGGCAAATCAGCATTTGTTGGACGACGATGCCTCTCGCCGATTGCATTCCAATCCACTCAGGATTTTGGACACTAAAAACTCCGCAATGCAAGATTTGGTCGCGCACGCTCCCCAGTTGCGTGCATTTGTAGATTCTGAGTCGCTCGCGCACTTGGACGCGGTCACCGCGATACTGGACGCAAACAGTGTTGAGTGGACATTTAACCCTAGACTCGTTAGAGGACTGGACTACTACAACAGAACGGTTTTCGAGTTCGTCTCCGAAGATATGGGAGCGCAAGGGACTATTTGCGGAGGTGGGCGTTACGATTATTTGGTCGAGCAAATGGGCGGGAAGCCATCGCCAGCTGTTGGTTGGGCGATAGGCGTCGAGCGTGTATTGGAGTTGCTGACCTTGGCAGATAAATCCTGCGCGCCCTTGGCTCCAGATGTGTACGCCGTCATACCTGACCCAAGCTTGATGCCCGAGATATATCGAGTGCTTCAGGTTCTGCGAGAGGGTGGAGTTGCGGTTCAGATGCACAGCGCAGGCGCTGCGCTGCACTCGGCACTCAGCTTGAAATCGCAGATGCGACGGGCGGATGCGAGTGGAGCAACCCATGCGATCATCTTCGGTTCCGACGAATTTGCTCGCGGCGCGTGCGTCGTCAAGTCACTGCGTGATGGGCAAGGTGCTCAAACTGAGCAGCTATTGGCGGAGGCTGCGAAATGGTCTGGCCTTTTGGGTCCTGCACGAAAAGATTGAAAAACACATATGGCAAATCAACTTGATCTCGAAGAACAAGAGCAACTCGATCAGCTCAAACATTTTTGGACCACATGGGGGGCGCTGATTTCTGCGGTCCTGACGGCTTGCTTGCTTGTGTTAGCAGGCTGGAATGGATATCAATATTGGCAGGGCCGCCAGGCTAAACAGGCTGGTGCGCTATTCGATGCGGTACAAGCTTCTGCGGCGGCTAGGGACTTTTCACGTTTGGAGCAGTCGTTCGGAGACATGCGCTCTAAGTATCCAAACACAGCGCAGACTTTTCAAGCTGGCTTGATAGTCGCAAAGACTGCGAACGACGGCGACAAGCCTCAGCTTGCCAAAGACACACTTGAATGGCTGTCTGATCACGGCGAGGCGGGCCAGCGTGCCGTCGCTCGCCTTCGCCTGGCCAGTGTACTAGTCGCGCAGAGTGCATATGAGGAAGCGTTTTCTGCGCTTTCCGTGGAAATGCCACCACAGTTTACGGCCGTTGTTGCTGACCGTAGAGGCGATGTTTTGATGTTGATGAACAGATCATCAGAGGCGGGAGACCAATACCTGGTGGCACTTAATGCGTTTGAGCCAGGACTTGAATATCGTCGTTTGGTGGAGATAAAGCTTAGCGCGCTCGGTATTCGCCCCGAACCAACGCAAGCGGACGACAACCGGAATCAAGCCGAATGATTTGCTGCCGTACTTTAGTTAGTCGACCGACGTTTTGTGCACTGGTGCTGGCGGCGTGTCTTGGAATTTCTGGTTGCTCGCTGTTAAGCGGTGCGGGAGCGCGCCCTAAACCTGTTGATCTAGAGCCCAATACGGCACTCTTTGATGTGCATCTGGTCTGGAAGGTTGACGTAGGCAGCATTGCCGGATTACCGATGAAAATTAGTGTTTACGGTAAAGCGGTGACGATCGCTTCTGCACTCGGAACGGTAACGCAAATTGACGCTAATAGCGGCTTGGTGACGTGGCGCGCTAAGGTAGCTGACGCGCTTTCTGCAGGGGTCGGAAGCGATGGCACACGAAGTGCGGTCGTGTCGCGCGAGAATGAGCTGATCGTCATTGAAGGCGGTGAGGTTCTCTGGCGGCAGTCATTGTCCGCACAGGTCTTTACGGCACCACTGGTGGCGGGGGATCGGGTTTTTGTTTTGACGGCCGACCGGTCGCTCGCTGCATTTGATGCGCAGACAGGCGCTCAGCTTTGGACGCGTCCGGGTGCTGGCGTGCCGCTGGCTCTGAGGCAGGCGGGTGTTCTCGCAGGTGTTAACAACACGCTAGTCGTCGGAATTGGCGGGCGCCTAGTTGGTATTAACCCTGACACAGGCGACACCTTATGGGATGCCGCTCTCGCCAATCCGCGTGGAACCAATGATGTCGAACGTCTGGTAGAACTCGTGGCACCTTTGGAGCGAGAGGGCTCAAGTGTCTGCGCGCGGGCCTTCCAAACAGGTGTGGCTTGTGTTGACCTAGCGCAGGGTCAGGTGACTTGGGCGCAGAAGGCAGAAGGCGCAACGGGTCTCACCGGTGACAACGACGCAGTGTTTGGCGCGGAATTCGACGGTAGGTTGTTGGCATGGAGCCGATCAAATGGGAGCAGAATCTGGGAATCGAATCGTTTACAGTATCGTCACTTGTCTGCTCCTTTGCTGCTGGGGCGGTCGATAGTTGTAGGTGACGGAGCTGGTCTGGTCCACTTTCTTTCTCGAGAGGATGGAAGTCCGCTTAATCGTTTGACAACCGATGGTTCAGCGGTAGAAGAGGCCCCCGTGTTGGCGGTTGACACGCTGATCGTAGTAACGCGCAAAGGTGGCGTCTTCGGATTCCGTCCTAATTAAATTCATGCACACTTTTGTCGTCGTTTTTGGCCTGCGTGCGCGCGTGATTTCCGCGATCATCGTGCGCTCCCTTGTCCAGGTGCTGAGCACGAAAGAGCGGGCTGTTCAGGTTTACGTTGTTTGGCCTCGATCGCTTTCATGAATCCTGTTATCGCTCTTGTAGGTCGACCCAATGTGGGGAAATCTACGCTGTTCAATCGCCTGACTAAATCGCGCGATGCCATAGTCGCGGATTTCGCTGGACTAACCCGTGACCGTCATTACGGTCACGGTAAGCATGGCAAGCAAGGGTTCATCGTCATCGACACCGGCGGTTTTGAACCAGAGGCTTCAGACGGTATTTTTAGCGAAATGGCCAAGCAGACGCGTCAGGCCGTGGCCGAGTCTGATGCGGTCGTCTTCGTCGTGGATGCACGCGCCGGAGTTTCCGCTCAGGACCATGAGATTGCGAAGTTTTTACGGCGTCTTGGCAAACATTGCGTCTTGGTTGCAAATAAGGCCGAAGGTATGCTTGAAAGCGCGCAGCTCGCCGAGTTTTACGAGCTGGGGCTTGGGTCCGTGAACGCCATCTCCGCATCTCACGGACAGGGCATAAAAGGTTTGTTAGACGCTGCGCTATCTCCTTGGCCTGCCGATTTAAGTGAGGTGGAGGAAGGTCCGACGCAAGCTATCCGACTTGCGGTTGCCGGACGTCCCAACGTTGGCAAGTCAACTCTGATCAACACTTGGTTGGGCGAGGAGCGGCTCGTGGCTTTTGACATGCCCGGGACTACACGCGATGCCATTTCCGTTCCTTTGGAGCGGAACGGTCAACGCTTTGAGCTAATTGATACTGCAGGTCTGCGAAAGAAGGGCCGCGTCTTCGAGGCGATCGAGAAATTCTCGGTTGTCAAAACTTTACAGGCAATTGATTCTGCCAATGTTGTGCTGCTGTTATTGGATGCGTCTCAAGGTGTGACTGACCAAGATGCACACATAGCTGGCTACATTCTTGAACGCGGGCGCGCAGTAGTTTTGGCGGTAAATAAATGGGACACAGTCGATGCCTACCAGCGGCAACTTCTTGAGCGTTCCATTGAAAGTCGTCTGGGATTTCTGAAGTTCGCTTCAATGCACTACATTTCAGCGCGCAAACGGCAGGGCTTGGGGCCACTTTGGTCTGCATTGACGCAGGCGTACAAAGCGTCAGTTTGCAAAATGACTACCCCGGTGCTCACGCGCTTGCTGCTTGAGGCCGTGCAGTTTCAAAGCCCTAAGCGCGCGGGCATGTTTCGCCCGAAACTACGTTACGCGCACCAAGGCGGAATGAATCCGCCTGTCATAATTATTCACGGCAATTCGCTGGAGCATGTTACAGAGACTTACAAGCGCTTTTTGGAAGGTCGCTTTCGTAAAGAGTTTGATCTCGTTGGCACGCCGCTTCGGATTGAGATGAAGACTTCCAAAAACCCCTATTCAGACGGTGACGCCTAGCCTCGAACACGCAATGTTTTAATCGGTTTTCAATTTGCAACCGGTTGAAGCGTAACACTACCCTGCGGTAAAAATATGACTGGTACGTCAAGCGGCTTTCTGACGCTGTGGTAAGGTCAACCTCTCAACCGAAAAAATTCGAACACGGAGCATATCGTGAGCAACAAAAGCCAGCTTCTTCAGGACCCTTTTCTCAATGTACTGCGCCGGGAGCACGTACCTGTATCAATCTATCTTGTGAATGGCATAAAGCTGCAAGGCCAGATCGAATCGTTTGACCAGTATGTGGTGCTACTTCGCAACACAGTCACCCAAATGGTTTACAAGCACGCTATCTCCACAATCGTGCCTGGACGTGCCGTGACCTTTGCTGTGGTGGAACCTGACAGTGTTGTCGAAGCTCCTCAGGTGGCTTGAGCCCAGCAGCGTGCTGTGTTTGTAAACTTTGGCCAAAGCTTCTAATTGAGTTCCTCCGAAATTTTTTCGGCTAATACCACGCCAGTTCTCCTAGTCGGCGTGGACTTCGGCTCGCCCGACTTTGACGCGGATCTGGCCGAGTTGGGTTTGCTGGCCCAGACGGCTGGTTATAAGGTAGTCGCGCGCATGACTTGCAAGCGCTCTTCGCCCGACGCCGCGTTGTTCGTGGGTTCCGGTAAAGCTGAGGAGATACGTGTGGCTGCGCTCGCGCAGGGTGCACGGGAAATCCTATTTGACCAGTCATTAAGTCCCGCTCAGCAGCGGAACCTAGAACGGACACTTGAGCTGCCGGTAAACGACCGCACGCTGTTAATTCTTGAAATATTTGCCCAGCGCGCGCGAAGCCATGATGGAAAATTGCAAGTGGAGCTTGCAAGATTGCAGTATTCAAGTACCCGGTTGGTCAGGCGGTGGTCACACTTAGAGCGTCAAACCGGCGGGGCAGGCGTTCGAGGTGGTCCGGGGGAGAAGCAGATTGAGTTGGATAAGCGAATGATTGGCGACGCCATCAAACGCACCAAAGACCGGCTTGTCAAAGTTAAAAGCCACCGCACTACCCAGCGTCGCCATCGCGCGCGTTCAGACGTGTTCAATATTTCTCTTATAGGTTACACGAATGCCGGTAAATCCACGCTGTTCAATGCTTTGGTTAAAGCTCGTGTTTTTGCGGCAGACCAGCTTTTTGCTACGTTGGACACCACCACCCGTCAACTTTATCTCGGCGATGTAGTTCGTTCGGCTTCTCTCTCCGATACCGTCGGATTTATTCGCGATTTGCCGCACGGCCTTGTAGAGGCTTTTCAGGCTACGCTTCAGGAAGCGGTGCAGGCTGATTTGTTGCTGCATGTTGTTGACTGTTCCCATGCTGCGTACTTGGAGCAGATTGCCCAAGTCGAGAAAGTGCTCAACGACATTGGAGCGCAAGAAGTCCCGCAGCTATTGGTGTTCAACAAAATTGACGAACTTCCACCTGCTCAGCGACCGTCCGCGTGTTCCGATCAGTACGACCTTGGCGGTTGCTTAACTCCTCGGGTTTTCGTCAGTGCCCTGCGATCTACGGGAATTACCGAGTTGCGCTTAAAGATTGCGGAGTTGGTCAACGGAGAGCATTCAACGGCTTTGCGATCTGGTTCGACTCGTTGATCGTCATTTTTCCCATCAGGGTTCGCTCAACTATTTCATGAAATCGAGAAATTTGCGCATGAATTCGTTTATTTTTTTTCCAAGCGCGCAGCCTTGGTCTAGGCGTTTGCTCGGTGTTTTCAACCTCAACGATCCCCGCTGGGGGCGTGGTGGTGACGACGATAAGCGCGACGAACTTATAGAAAATCAGCCGCGCGACACTAAGCCCACCGGTGGAAAAGGCGGGTCACAGCCGCCAGATCTTGATGAGCTTTGGCGTGATTTCAACCGGCGTTTAAACGGACTTTTCGGCGGTAAAAGAGGCGGTGGTAGTGGCCCGAGCGGGGGTATGCAGCCGGACATGAAGAATGCGGGTATTGGGCTTGGGCTAATTGCGGGTGTTGTCGCGTTAATCTGGCTGGGTACCGGCATCTTTATTGTGCAAGAGGGCTACCAGGCGGTAATTACGCAGTTTGGAAAGTACAAGACGACGGAAGGTGCGGGTCTTCACTGGCGTCTCCCTTTCCCGATCCAAAGACACGAACTTGTGATGGTGACCCAAATTCGATCGGTAGACGTTGGGCGCGATGCCATCATCAAATCGACCGGTTTGCGCGAGTCAGCGATGCTGACAGAGGACGAGAACATTGTTGAAATCAAGTTTGCTGTGCAGTACCGCTTAAGCGACGCACGCGCTTGGTTGTTCGAGAGTCGCAATCCGTCTGATGCCGTTGTTCAAGCTGCGGAGACTGCCGTGCGCGAGGTGGTTGGCAAGATGCGCATGGACACTGCGCTTGCGGAAGAGAGGGACCAAATTGCCCCCCGTATTCGCACTCTGATGCAGACCGTACTGGATCGTTACAAAGTAGGGGTTGAAGTGCTTGCCATCAATTTACAGCAGGGAGGGGTGCGCCCGCCTGAGCAGGTGCAAGCTGCATTCGATGATGTGCTGAAGGCAGGGCAGGAGCGAGAGCGTGCCAAGAATGACGCGCAGGCCTACGCGAATGACGTGGTGCCGCGTGCAGTCGGTACGGCATCGCGCCTTAAGGAAGAGGCAGATGCCTATAAAGCCCGTGTCGTGGCGCAGGCGGAAGGCGACGCGCAGCGTTTCCAGTCGGTCTTGGTTGAGTATGAAAAGGCACCACAAGTCACTCGCGACCGCATGTACATTGACGCGATGCAGCAGATATATAGCAGCGTGACAAAAGTCCTTATCGATTCGCGTAGTGGCGGTAACCTTCTGTATCTGCCTTTGGACAAGATATTGGGTGGTGCCACAGCCGGTGCCGCTCCTCAGCCCGAGCCAACTTTGGCATCGCCGACAGCGGTTGCGCCTGGAAATACCAACAACTCGAACGATTCTCGCGTGCGCGATGTAAATCGTTCGCGTGAACGCGAATCGCGTTAGGAGAAAACTGTGAACAGGGTCGGTTTTATTGTTACTACATTGTTGGTCGCGCTGGCATTGCTCAGCTCGATGGTGTTCGTCGTCGACCAACGCCAGTTCGGCGTGCTGTACGCGCTCGGTCAGATTAAAGAGGTTATTACTGAGCCGGGTCTCAACTTCAAGCTCCCCCCCCCGCTTCAAAATGTTTCATACATTGACAAGCGGCTTCTGACGCTGGATAGCACCGACGCTGAGCCAATGCTGACCGCTGAGAAGCAGCGTGTGGTGATCGACTGGTATGTTCGGTGGCGTATTACGGAGCCGTCTGAGTACATTCGCAATGTGGGTCTCGACGAAAACGCCGGCGCCACTCAACTCAACCGTGTGGTGCGCAATGCCTTCCAGGAAGAAATTAACAAACGCACAGTCAAGGAGTTGCTTTCGGTTAAGCGGGAAGACTTGATGGCTGACGTTAAACGAGAAGTGCTCGAGTCAGTCGGAGGAGAAAAACCGTGGGGTGTCGACGTAGTGGACGTTCGAATCACCCGCGTTGACTATGTTGAGGCAATCACAGAGTCTGTCTATCGGCGAATGGAGGCAGAGCGGAAGAGGGTCGCCAACGAGTTGCGGTCAACTGGCGCTGCAGAGGGCGAAAAAATCCGGGCTGACGCTGACCGTCAGCGTGAAATCACCATCGCCAACGCATACCGGGATGCCCAGAAAGTCAAGGGCGAGGGTGACGCTGAGGCGGCGGGAGTTTATTCCCTGGCGTTCGGTAAAGACCCGCAGTTCGCTCGGTTCTACCGCAGCTTGGAGGCTTACAAGGCCTCTATGAACAAGAAAGGCGACGTGGTGGTGGTGGACCCGGCCTCGTCCGAATTCTTCCGTGATTTGCGTTCACCGTCTTCCGAGCTAGGCTCCGCGCGAAAGTAGTGCGTCTTGACGGCTCCGAGCACAAAAGGGTGCCTTTGTCACTCTAACCGGAGCCATTGTGTGGCGTAATTTCTGCGAGAGCTTTTTTACCTGACAGCCGGCCGGTAGTAAGTCGACTTGCCGGTCCCCTTCGATTTTCTTTTTTCTAATTTCTTCATGTCTGCTTGGGTCCTTCCGGATCATATTTCTGATGTTCTCCCTTCAGAGGCCCGCCGCATTGAGGCGCTGCGACGAGGCCTACTCGACACGGCTAGACGTTATGGTCATGAACTCATCATTCCTCCATTGCTGGAGCATCTGGACTCGCTGCTGACAGGTACGGGCAAGGCGCTGGATTTACAGACTTTCAAATTGGTCGACCAGATGTCTGGCCGAATGCTCGGTCTGCGCGCGGACACCACACAACAGGCGGCTCGTATCGACGCGCATCTGCTGAACCGGCGTGGGGTCACGCGGCTTTGCTACTGCGGTCCAGTGGTGCGCACTTGGCCGGATCGACCGCATGTCTCGCGCGAACCCCTTCAGTTCGGTGCGGAAACTTACGGCCATCCTGGCCGTGAGGCAGATCTTGAGAATTTAGAGCTTGCACTTGCGTGTTTGCGACAGGCGCGAGTCGAGCCTGCTTGCGTGGACATGGCCGATATCCGCGTGGTGCAAAGCCTTTTGGGACCGGTAGCGCCTACAGAGGGACTTCGAAATGCAGTTTATGCCGCTTTAGCCGCAAAAGATGCTAGCGCCTTATCGGAGCTTGCGGTTGGCTTCCCTTTCGAGTCTCGTGAAGGTCTGATGGTACTTTTGCGACTTTATGGAGATCGCGCTGTGCTCGGTGAGGCGCGACGCGCTCTACCCTCCAGTGCCGCTATTACGCAAGCCCTGGACGATATGGAGTGGCTGGCGGACCGTATAGACAGCACGCAGGTTTCCTTTGATCTCTCGGATTTGCGTGGCTACGCTTACTACAGTGGCGTGCACTTCGCTATCTACGCGGCGGGCGCGGGCGAGCCTGTAGTTAACGGCGGCCGTTATGACGCAGTGGGCGCGGCTTTCGGGCGCAAGCGTCCAGCAGTTGGGTTCGGTATTGATCTGAAGCGATTGGTTGAGATTATTCCCGCAAGCTGCGCAAGAGAGGCAATCCGTGCGCCCTGGTTAGACGCCGATGCACTGCGCTCTGCTATCGCCGCGCTGCGTGCCCAAGGCGAAACTGTTGTGTGCTTGCCGGAATATCAGGACGATGAGCTTGAGGATTTTTGCTTTGACAGAGAACTGGCGTTGGTGGACGGTCAGTGGGTGACAAGGCCCCTTTGACGCCTTGTATGAATTTTGAATCGGACATGAGATGAACAGTACCAAAGGCCGAAACGTTGTTGTTGTGGGCACGCAATGGGGCGACGAGGGAAAAGGAAAGTTAGTGGATTGGCTCACTGAAAGTGCGCAGGGCGTAGTGCGTTTTCAAGGCGGACACAACGCGGGCCACACGCTGGTGATCAATGGTGTCAAGACGGCGTTGAACCTGATTCCCAGCGGCATCATGCGCCCGGGTGTCAAGTGCTACATCGGGAACGGAGTCGTGCTTTCCACCGAGCAGTTGTTCAAAGAAATTGACCGCTTGGAAGCCGTTGGTGTCGAGGTGCGATCTCGCTTGCGCGTGAGCGAAGCTTGCCCTTTGATTTTGCCGTTTCACGCGGCGCTAGACGCCGCGCGCGAGGCTCGCCGTGAGACTGCTGGCAGCGAGCGTATTGGTACAACTGGAAAGGGCATTGGGCCTGCGTACGAGGACAAGATCGCTCGGCGCGCACTGCGCGTGCAGGATCTGAAGCATCCTGAGCGATTCGCGTCCAAATTGCGTGAGCTGCTGGAGTTGCACAACCATGTTCTGACCACCTACTTGAGCGCACCCGCCATCGACTTTGACGTGGTCTACAACAGTGCCATGAGAGACGCCGTGAGGCTTAAGCCAATGATGGCCGATGTGTCCCGCGAACTTAACGACGCGCACGCGGCAGGCGAAAATCTTCTTTTTGAAGGCGCGCAGGGAACGTTGCTGGACATCGATCATGGAACCTACCCGTATGTCACCTCGAGCAATTGTGTGGCTGGCAATGCGGCGGCAGGTTCTGGCGTCGGGCCAGGTATGTTGCATTACGTACTGGGAATTACAAAGGCCTACTGCACGCGTGTTGGCGGCGGCCCGTTCCCTACGGAGCTTGAGTGGGAGAAGCCAGGGACTCCGGGGTACCACATGTCGACAGTTGGTGCTGAGAAGGGGGTCGTTACAGGCCGTAGTCGCCGCTGTGGCTGGTTTGATGCGGCTTTGCTCAAGCGAAGTGCACAGGTCAATGGTTTGACCGGACTCTGTATCACCAAGCTCGATGTACTTGATGGCCTGGAAGAGCTTTTGTTGTGTACGGGATACGAGATTGACGGCGAGCACGTTGACATCCTCCCCATGGGCGCAGACGATATTTCGCGTTGTAAGCCAGTGTACGAACGCATGGAAGGCTGGACGCAGTCAACCGTGGGCGTTACACAGTACGACGCGCTTCCAGATGCAGCACGGCTTTATCTGCAGCGTATTGAGCATGTTACGGGCGTGCCGGTCGCCATGGTGTCCACGAGCCCAGACCGCGACCACACCATCATGATGCAACATCCTTTTCTCGCGACATAAATAGCCAGTCGTGCAAATCCAGATTGGATTTGTAGCTTTAAAAAAGGAGAGTCCGATGTTGACCGAAGATGGCAAGCACCTGTACGTCAGTTATGACGAGTACCACAACCTTATTGAAAAACTGGCGCTGCGTGTACACAAGTCTGGATGGGAATTTGACACTATTTTGTGTCTTGCTCGCGGGGGACTTCGGCCTGGCGATATGCTCAGCCGAATTTTTGACAAGCCGCTGGCAATAATGTCCACGAGTTCTTACCGTGCTGAGGCTGGCACGATACAGGGGCACCTTGATATAGCACGATTCATCACGACGCCCAAGGGGGAAATCGCGGGCAAGGTGCTGCTGGTGGATGATCTCGCAGACACCGGTCACACGTTGCACGCGGTGATTGACATGCTCAAGACCAACTACCATCCGATCACGGAATTGCGCACCGCTGTGATTTGGACCAAGGGACTGTCAAGCTTTGAGGCAGACTATTGCGTCGAATTCCTGCCTAGCAACCCTTGGATTCACCAGCCGTTCGAGACCTACGATAGCCTGGGGCCGGAAAAGCTGCTGGAGAAGTGGCGCTTTTAGGTTGGGCATTGCGCATGCCTCGGCGGTAAAGGCATAGTTCCGCTTATTGCAGCACTCTCAAATTAGTAGCTGCCAGTCGTTCATCGACAAGCGGTAGAAGTATTTTTGACTGTGTTCCCGATGCGCCCGCTATCATCGCCAGATGCAGCTTGAGCGCACCATTTACTCTCTCCCGGATCGCCTTGCACGCTCCGTGTGGAGTTGGGCGCTTGCCTGGTGGCGCATTTTCTACCTTGGGGCATTGGCCGTAGTGCTGATGTTGTCCCCTTCTAGTTACAGCGCTCGTGGCCGCCAACTTTTGGCGCGCCGACTTTATCTCGACACAGTGCCCATTTTGCTCGGCTTCACCGTGCTTGCGGCTTTGTTGAGTTTAGTGATCACGCGTATCGTGGTCGTCACGGCGCTCAGTTATGGTCTGTCGCGTTACGCTCTGGAAAT
The DNA here is from genome assembly GCA_038235025.1 of Burkholderiales bacterium. Classification (GTDB taxonomy): domain Bacteria; phylum Pseudomonadota; class Gammaproteobacteria; order Burkholderiales; family Burkholderiaceae_C; genus Simplicispira. The sequence goes on along the minus strand of JBBSUJ010000053.1, from coordinate 2,700 downwards.
GGTGATCCGGGTGCTGGTGCTCGAACTGATTCCGCTCACATCTGCCATGTTCGTAGCGATGCGCTGTTCGATTCCCTCCGGTGAGCAGCTTGCGGCGCTGCGTAAATCTGGACGTTTGGCGGCGCTCGAGCGAGCTGGAGCCGACCCGATAAGAATCGAACTGCTGCCGCGAGTCATTGCTGCAGGTTTTGCCAGCCTGATCCTGGCTGCACTGTCGTGCGTAGTGGCGCTTTGCATGGCTTATGTCAGTGTCTTCGGGCTAAATACCGCCGGCTTCGATAGTTTTACGCGGATGTTTGGTCAAGTTTTTACGCCGGCTGTAACCCTCGTATTTACCCTCAAGACTCTGTTTTCTAGTTTGGCAATAGCAATCATTCCCATGACAGCGGGCATATATGCGCATGGACTGGATGAGCGTAAGTCTGAGATTGGTGGTTTGGCTCGCATGTTCGCGGTGCTGCTGTTGATCGAAGTGCTTTCTCTGGTGGGCAACTACTACTGACACCTTGTCCGGTTTGGCCGAAATACTTTCTCGCATGAATCCTGATTCAAAAGCACATGAAGACCCTGGAGTCCCCGGAGTCGCGCCTCTTCTGAGGCCCCATCTAGCTGGCGAACATGCTCGACCAGTGGCCCACCTGCGTCTTAAGGCCTTTGCCCTGCTGCTTTTTTTTGCGGCGCTGTTGGTGGGCTCGGTTACGTATCTGCTGTACGCAAGAGGCGCGTTTGAGCCGACGCAGCGCCTGGTTCTCAAAGCCGACGATTCTGAAGGCGTAGTGGTCGGCATGGATATGACCTTCTCGGGCTTTCCTATTGGCCGTGTTCGCCGCACCGAGCTAGCAACAGATGGCACCGCCCGCATCATTGTGGACGTGCCCCAGAAAGATGCGCATTGGTTGCGTACCTCCAGCGTGTTCACGCTGGTGCGTGGAATCGTAGGCGGCACTACTATTCGCGCCTACAGCGGCATCTTGGACGATCCTCAACTACCGGGCGGCTCTGAGCGGCCTGTACTACGCGGTGACGCCACCGCAGAAATTCCCCAGCTAATGTCGTCGGCACGTGAACTGCTGGACAACCTCAAAACCATCACCGCTTCAGGCTCTGCGCTCAGCTCGAGCCTTGCCAATGTAAATACGCTCACCCAACGACTGCAGGGCCCGAAAGGCGCGGTGGGTCTGCTGATGGGCAGCGACGCCGATGCCAAAAAGATTGTCACTACCCTGGATCGAACCAATGCACTGCTGGCGCGTGTAGACCTGATCGCTGCGCGGGCTGACAAGCAGGTGTTTGGCAGTGACGGAGTTGTGCCCGAAGTACGCGCGACCGTGGTGGAGTTACGCGGACTTCTGTCTGACGCACGCAATAGCCTCAAGCAGGTCGACGAAGTGCTCAAGCAGGCTGAGGCGGTCGGCTCCAACGTGCGCGAAGGCACGGCTGATTTGGGCGCGCTTCGTGCGCAGGTGGAAGCTAGCCTGCGCAAAGTGGATGGTTTAGTGACCGACATCAACCGCCGCTGGCCGTTTGCACGCGACAAGGAGATCGTGCTGCCATGAACCCAATTCAAGCAGAATTACTAGCACGGTCGGCTTGGTCTGTGCGAATTGTCAAGAGAGCCAGTATCGGCGTGGCCGTTTTTGCGCTCCTAGCTTGCGCATCCGAAATTCCGGCACCCAGTTGGCAGTTAAATGCTTACGGCGCAGCGGAGCGCGGTGTGCAGGCCTATTTTGAAGGCCGCGAGCGCACTGAGGAGAGCGATTTCGCGCAGGCGCGTTTGGAGCTTGCCCGGACCGGCGACCCTGCACAGATGGCTCGGCTAGAGCTGCTGCGTTGTGCTGCGCAGCTGGCCAGTCTGGTAGTGCAGTCTTGCGCGGGATTTGCGCCGCTAGCCCGGGATTCCACCGCTGCAGAGCGGGCTTACGCGCAGTACCTCGAAGGAGCGAGCTTGACTGCAGGGGAGATTGATCTATTGCCCTCAGCCCAGCGCGCGCCGGCCACTGCAGCGCCGATGCAATTGGCCAACATTTTGTCCGTTCAGAAAGATCCGCTGGCGCGTTTGGTGGCTGCCGGCGCAGTATTCGCGAGAGGTGACGCGTCACCGGCCATAGTGCAGGTGGCAGTAGACACGGCCTCAGCGCAAGGCTGGGCGCGCCCGTTGCTGGCTTGGCTCGGCGTGCAACTGCGACTGGCAGAAGCGGCGGGCACGAAGGACGACGCGGATCGAATACGCAGGCGCATATATCTGATAGTTCAAGGAGCGGTCAGGTGACGAGCGAACCGCTGCCGCTAAGGTTTACTTCGCCAGTCCGAGGAATTTACTGCGATAAGGGGGTTGAGAAAATTTGGTCAATACCTTCAGGGACATGGGGCAGAACATCGACCGACTCGGCAGTCACATCTGGCATGAGCTGCACAAGCGACGCTATCACCGCCAAGGCGACCGTCAACACGAACGCGGCCAGCGCCCGCGTGAGCACGATGGGGAGTCGGGTGAGGTTTTTCATATTGGATGCCCGTAGCAGATCGCGGAGTTGGGGGTTGGCTGTCAGCGTTAGGAGCGCTAAGGACGTCCTGCATAACTCCCTGCGGTCTGTGATAGCGCGGCCTCGGGCGGTTCTCTGCGTTGCTTTTCTTGCCAATAGCACGGCTATTGGCTGCAAAAAGACGCCTTGCGCCCCATCCCGATCCGCACCATCACAT
>JBBSUJ010000052.1:0-22280 GCA_038235025.1 Burkholderiales bacterium | reverse complement strand
TAGGTGGGCTCGACCTTTAGGCGTCAATAAGGCATTCTTGTGGGTGTTCATCCGAGGATTCCTGAAGAGAGTTGGGAGATGTCAGAACCTCCATCTTTCTTCACCTCGGGTGAACAACCTATTGGGAAACTACAGCTAGCGAGCGCCCGAATCACCCTACATGTGGTCGATCATGACTTGGCCAAAGCCCGAGCAGCTGACCTGGGTGGCGCCGTCCATCAGGCGGGCGAAGTCGTAGGTGACCTTCTTGCTGGCAATCGACTTTTTCATCGAGCTGATAATGAGATCGGCCGCTTGCGTCCAGCCCATGTGGCGCAGCATCATTTCAGCGGACAAAATTTCGGAGCCCGGGTTGACGTAATCCTTGCCGGCGTACTTGGGTGCCGTGCCGTGCGTGGCCTCGAACATGGCAATGGTGTCGGACAAGTTGGCTCCTGGCGCAATGCCAATGCCGCCTACTTGCGCGGCCAGCGCGTCGGAGATGTAGTCGCCGTTGAGGTTCAGCGTTGCGATCACGCTGTATTCGGCAGGACGCAGCAAAATTTGCTGCAGGAACGCGTCGGCGATGCTGTCCTTGACGGTGATCTCTTTGCCAGTTTTGGGGTTCTTGAAGCGCATCCAAGGACCGCCGTCAATCAGCTCGGCACCAAACTCCTTGGCGGCTAAGCCATACGCCCAGTCACGGAACCCACCTTCGGTGAACTTCATGATGTTGCCCTTGTGCACGATTGTCACGCTGGGCTTGTCATTGTCGATGGCGTACTGAATGGCTTTGCGCACCAGGCGCTCGGTGCCTTCCCGCGATACGGGTTTGATACCGATGCCGGAGGTCTCTGGGAAGCGAATCTTGGTAACGCCGAACTCATCTTGCAAAATCTTGATGAGCTTCTTGGCCCTGTCAGAGCCGGCTTCGAACTCGATTCCGGCGTAGATGTCTTCCGAGTTCTCGCGGAAGATCACCATGTTGGTCTTGTGCGGCTCTTTCACGGGCGATGGCACGCCTTCAAAGTATTGGATGGGGCGCAGGCACACGTACAAGTCCAACTCTTGGCGCAGGGCCACGTTGAGCGAGCGGATACCACCGCCTACCGGGGTGGTGAGCGGCCCTTTGATGGAGACCACATAGTCTTTGACAGCCGCCAGCGTTTCATCAGGCATCCAGACGTCGGGGCCGTAAACCTTGGTCGCCTTCTCGCCAGCGTAGACCTCCATCCAATGAATTTTTTTCTTGCCGCCATAGGCTTTGGCCACGGCAGCATCGACCACTTTGAGCATGACCGGCGTGATGTCCGCGCCGGTACCGTCGCCTTCGATGAAGGGGATGATCGGTTGGTCCGGCACGTTCAGGGACGTATCGGCATTGACGGTGATTTTGGTGCCTTCGGCGGGCACCTTGATGTGCTGGTAGCTGGTCATGGTCTTGGAGCTCCGGTGGGTCTGAACGAGGTATTCAGCAAGTTATTTAACGCATTTCAAGCTTTTTGATTCTAGCGAGGTGGACTCTCGGGAAGCTGTCGCAGCGCGCAGGCTGGACCACTGGCCGAACGCTGCGAAAGAGTCCCACCGCGCGCCTGTCGACCTGTCGAGGTACTGAAAACCATTCCAGGCTTAGGTCTGCGGCATATGCACAGCCCAAACCAACGACGGCGCAAAGCCGGCCGCCCCGCTGGGCGTCGACTGCGGTGGCCGAAAGATGCCAATAAATACTCACGCCAGCTTGCACATTCCGCTGAATCACCCCGAAAGCGAGCAGATGCGCGCAGCAGCGTCACACGGATTACCGGCAACGGTGAAAATAGCCAATCTTGAGGGGGCCTTGTTACGCCCGCTGCCATGTCCCTGACAACACGTTTCGGAGTACCCACGTTCATGCCCAAGCCCACCCTACATCGTTTGCACTTCGCGCTGCGACGCCTGACGGTTCTGCTCGCGGTCGTTGGCCCGCAGATCTTTGGCGTCAACGCCCTCGCCCAGCAGTCTGGTGTGCCGCAAATGGATCTTGAGCGCGTCGAACTGACGGCTGGCATGTACCGCATACAAGCCCAGGTGGCACAGTCGCCCCAAGCACGCTCGGTGGGTTTGATGCACCGCGCGCAGATGCCGCAGGCGGAGGGTATGCTTTTCATCTTTGACGCACCAGGCGTGCAGTGTTTCTGGATGAAGAACACCCTTTTGCCTCTGACCGCCGCTTTCGTGGCGGACGACGGCACGGTGGTCAACCTAGCGGACATGCAGCCGCAAAGTACCGATTCACACTGCAGCAGCAAGCCAGTGCGCCACGTGCTGGAGATGAACCAGGGCTGGTTCAAATCACGCGCCATCAAAGCGGGGTTCAAGCTTTCCGGCCCAGTATTCGCCGGGGTGAAGTCGCGCACCGCAAAACCCTAGTACGTCCAATATTTTGATAGCTGCTAGCCCTTATCCATAAGCGCTAGAGCTTCAAAAAACCAAGAAAAAAAGCGGCCCGTTGGCCGCTTTTTTTCTTGGTGCGCTGCTGGAGCGCTGGTATGCGCTTAACCGAAGTTGGCTTCGGCGAACTTCCAGTTCACCAAGTTTTGCAAGTAGGCCTCAAGAAATTTGGGGCGCGCGTTGCGGTAGTCGATGTAGTAAGCGTGTTCCCACACGTCGACGGTAAGCAGAGCTTTGTCGTCCGTCGTCAAGGGCGTGCCGGCCGCGCCGGTGTTAACGATGTCGACACTGCCATCGGGCTTCTTCACCAGCCAGGTCCAGCCGGAGCCAAAGTTGCCGGCGGCGGATTTGGCGAAAGCTTCTTTGAACGCATCGTATGAACCGAACTTTGCATCAATAGCAGTAGCCAGTGCGCCGGAGGGCTTGCCACCACCACCAGGTGTCATACAGTTCCAGAAGAAGCTGTGGTTCCAGATTTGAGCAGCGTTATTGTAGATACCGCCATTGGCTGTTTTGACGATCTGCTCAAGCGGCTTGTCTGCGTACTCGGTACCTTCTTGGAGCTTGTTCAGGTTGTCCACATATGCCTTGTGGTGCTTGCCATGGTGGTATTCCAGCGTTTCCTGGCTGTAATGGGGTGCCAGTGCATCGATGGGATAAGGCAATGCGGGAAGGGCGTGTTGCATGGGGAACTCCTTTTTAAGGTTGTTGTAAGCGCGTGGGCCGACGAGGCCCTTGCGACAGGTGCTCTTGCATTCTAGAAAGTTCGCGCGACTTGTGCAGGCGTGCGCCCAGTCTGCACCGGTTTGCTGCCGGGAATGCCGCACTTGTCCTACAAAAGCCGCGGTGGCACTACGGTGATGTCCAGCTCGCCGTCCGCCACGCGCGCTGTAAGCGCAGTACCGGGCGGTGCGTGCCCCACGCTGCGCACCAGCACGCCCTGCTGCGTTTGCAACAAGGCATAACCACGCTGCAGGACGAGCGTTGGATCCAGCAGCTGCAAACGCATATCGGCGGTCTGCAAGCGGCGCGCACGGTGGTCCAGGGTGGTGCGAAAAATTTGTATCAAACTAGCTTTTAGCGCTTGAACGGCATCGGTTTGTAGCTTTATTTTTGATAGCATGGCGCGTGACAGGCTCTGCGCTAGATTGTCTAAAGCGTATTGCTGCGTTTGCATCGCTACGGAAGGCCGACCCAGCCGGCCAGCAGCGCGGTCGACGCGCACTTCGCGAAGCCCGAGCTGGCGCTGCACTGCATCGTTTAGCCGCTCTTCCAACAGCTCAAGCGCGCCCAGCCAAGTATCGCGTGGAGCCATGACTAGCTCGGCGGCTGCGGTAGGCGTGGGTGCGCGCAGGTCGGCACAGAAGTCGGCAATGCTGAAGTCGGTTTCGTGTCCAACCCCGCAGACCAGCGGCACCGGGCTTTGCACGATAGTCCGTGCGAGCGTCTCGTCGTTGAATCCCCAAAGGTCTTCCAGCGAACCTCCGCCCCGTACCAGCAGAATGACGTCGATAGGAGGAGCTTGAGCAGCGCCGGTGGTGCGCGGGGTAGGCGGATTGTCTGCCAGCGAGTAAAGCTGTTCCAGCGCGCGCACCAACGAGGCAGGTGCCTGCACTCCCTGCACCTGCGCGGGCACCAGCAGCACTGGCACATGTGGCACTCGGCGGCGCAGCGAGGTCACCACGTCGTGCAGCGCCGCAGCGCCAAGCGACGTCACCAAGCCAATGCCGCGAGGTGCCAGCAGAAGTGGGCGTTTGCGCGCCGCATCGAACAGGCCTTCGGCATCAAGTTGCGCCTTGAGCTTTAAAAACTTCTCAAACAGTACGCCCTGCCCCGCGCGGCGTAGGTCCTCCACCACCAGCTGCAAGTCGCCGCGTTGCTCGTAGACGCCAAGCCTGCCGCGCAGCTCAACGCTATCGCCATCACGTGGGCTGAAATCAAGCAGGCCGGCGGCGCGGCGAAACATGGCGCAACGAATTTGCCCTTCAGCATCCTTGATGGAGAAATAACAGTGACCGCTAGAGGCCCGCGAAAAACCCGATATCTCGCCGCGCACCGTAACCGGATTAAAGCGTGCCGACAGCGCGTCGCCGACTGCCCGGCAAAGGGCTCCCACCGGCCAAAGGTACTCAGTCGGCACGCCATCGGTTGTCTCAAACATGAGCGCAAAACCTAGTGATGGCGCGGGCTCCGGCAGGTTCGCTGGGTGCAGTACTCCACAGGCGGAGCGTTACGGGGGCGGCGCTAAGCAGGTGCAGCCAAAAGTTCCAAGATTCGCGAAAATACATCCAAGTCGTTGATTTAATTGAATTTTTTTCTGCGCAATTTTTCATCAAAGTGTCACAGCGCCCAGCTGGCGGCGTTTTTGCGGTCCCGAAACCAGGCTTACCCACAAAGTTATCCACAGATTCTGTGGGCGACGGGGCGAGCCAGCCAGCCGAAAAAGTTGCCCCAAGGGCGCGAAAAGCGTGGTTCATAATGCCGCTTGCCCCAAACACAGCGGAGAGACATTTGCTGACCATCATACAAGCCGCAGGCTGGCCGATTTGGCCTCTAATTGCCTGCTCAATCCTGGCTGTGGCGCTCATCATCGAGCGCTTCATAGCCCTCAAAACCGCGCGCATAGCGCCCCCAAAATTATTGGACGAAGCCATTTCGGTTTCCTCAGTGTCGCTGCCGGGACCGGACGTTGTGGCGCAGCTGCAACAAAACTCTGCTCAGGGCGAGGTGCTCGCAGCCGGCTTGCGTGCCCTCAACAGCAATCCGCGCTGTAGCGAGACGGATCTGCGATCTGCCATGGAAGCGGCTGGCCGCACTGCCGCTCATCGGCTGGAAAAGTCGCTGAGCGCCCTGGCGACCATCGCATCCGCTGCACCCTTGCTCGGTTTGTTGGGCACGGTCATCGGCATGATTGAGATTTTCGGTGCGCAGGTGCCCGGCGCGGCCGGTGGTGCTAATCCGGCGCAATTGGCGCACGGCATTTCGGTCGCTTTGTACAACACCGCGTTCGGCCTCATCGTGGCGATTCCTGCGCTCATCTTCTGGCGCTACTTTAGGGCGCGTGTGGACGGCTACCTGCTGACGCTAGAGCTGTCGGCGGAACAATTTTTGCGCCACCTGCTGCGCATGCAAAAAAAGTAATTCACAGCGTTGACCGCGGCGGCATATTCGCTGCGCTGCCGTTTGAGCAACTGCACGTATGAGGGCCCCGCCATGAATTTTCACTCGCGCACCCGGGAAGAGCCCGAAATTAACCTGATTCCATTTATTGATGTGCTGTTGGTCGTGGTCATCTTTTTGATGCTCACAACCACGTACAGCAAATTCACGCAGCTCGAACTGACGCTTCCTGTGGCCGACACCGAGCAGCTGCGTGACCGGCCCAAAGAAGTCATCGTCTCGGTGGCGGGCGATGGGCGCTTTGCTATTAATAAGATCACGCTGGAAGGCCGTAGCGTCGACGTGGTGGCAAGTGGTCTGCGCGAAGCTGCCACAGCAGGTAGTGAAAGCATCGTCATCATCAGCGCCGATGCCATGTCGCCGCACCAGTCGGTTATCACCGTAATGGAAGCCGCGCGCCGAGCTGGCCTGACGCAGATTACCTTTGCCACCCAAACGGCCGCTGGCGCCGTAGCGCGCTAAACGGCTGACCGCGCCGACGGGCTGCCAGCAGTTTGTTCAAATCCTACGGGTTATGACGCAAAAAGGGCCTGCCGCGGGGAGTCGCCTGCAGCGCGTCTGGCGCAGGCGGGGCGCAGATGCTTGCCTGATTTGGCCTATCTCTCTTATCTACCGTTTTTTGGCAGCGCTGCACCATGCTTTGTAAAAGTTCGGCGTGCTGCGCAGCACGCGTTTGCCGGTCCCCGTGATCGTAGTGGGCAACGTGGTGGCGGGTGGCGCGGGGAAAACGCCCGTGGTGATCGCCGTGGTTCAACACCTGCGCAAACAGGGGTGGACGCCGGGCGTCGTCTCGCGCGGATACGGGCGCAGCAGCACCGGCACCCAGTTCGCCAGCGTCGCGAGCCACGCCGCTGACCACGTGGGCGATGAACCCGCACTGATCGCCAGCCGCTGTCGGGTGCCCGTAGTGGTAGCGCGCCGGCGCAGCGATGCAGCCCACGCGCTGCTGGCAAAACATCCCGCAACCGACGTCATCGTCTGCGACGACGGCCTACAGCATTGGGCGCTGGAAAGAGATGTGGAGATTTGCGTCTTTGGCCGCTTCGGTGTGGGCAACGGCTGGCTGCTTCCTGCGGGCCCGCTGCGCGAACCCTGGCCCCGCCCGGTCGATTTCTTGCTGCATACCGGCCCTATTTCGCCGGACACGGGTTCGCGCGCCTTCGCACTGCAGCGCCAGCTTGCCGATACAGCGGTCACGGCCGATGGAACCCTCGTGCCACTAATAACTCTCGGAGAATCGCCGCTATTGCCTGCCTCCGGTCCACTGGTGGCAGTGGCGGGTACCGCCCATCCGGAGGATTTTTTTACCATGCTGCGTGATCGCGGTGTGGCCCTGGATGCCACGCACGCACTGGCCGATCACTTTGATTTTGATAGCTGGAAGCCCAATCAGGACATGCCATGCAGGCTCATTTGCACCGAAAAAGACGCGGTTAAGCTGTGGCGGCGTTTCCCGAACGCTATGGCGGTACCACTGAAACTGACGACTGCGCCCGGCTTTCTGACCGCGCTGGATGACTGTTTGGCGCACCTGCCAGCACGCTCGCTATCATCAAAGCGACGAACCTCCCCTGAACGGTAAACAAATGACCTCTATGGACACCCGCCTGCTCGAACTGCTTGTTTGCCCCGTCACCAAGGGCACGCTCACCTTTGACCGCGACCGCCAGGAACTGGTGTCCCGAAGCGCTCGACTGGCGTACCCGGTGCGGGACGGAATTCCGGTGTTGCTGGAAGTTGAGGCCCGCACCTTGACCGACGAAGAACTGGAAGCCTGATGGCCGAATCGGCGACTAAAGCGAACTCTGCGGGTGCTAGTGGCCCTGCCAGCGCGCTCAGCGTGCGTTTCACGGTTTTAATACCGGCGCGCATGGCGTCTAGCCGACTAAACGGCAAGCCGCTCGCAGACATTGCCGGTTTGCCCATGGTGGTACGTGTAGCCAAGCGCGCCGCGCAGAGCGGAGCCCTTCGCACCGTGGTGGCGGCCGACGACACGCGCATTTTGGCCGTATGCGCTGAGCACGGCGTGGAAGCCATCGCCACCCGAGCGGACCATCCCAGTGGCAGCGACCGACTGGCCGAGGCCTGCGCCGTGCTCGGGCTGGAACACGACGAACTGGTGGTCAACGTACAGGGCGACGAGCCGCTGATCGACCCACAGCTAGTGCATGCCGTAGCCGCCCTACTCGCGCGCCAGCCGGAGGCCAGCATGGTAACCGCTGCCCATGCCATCACGACACTGGAAGACCTTCACAACCCCAACATCGTCAAGGTGGTGCTGGACGCTCAGCAATGCGCCAGCTACTTCAGCCGCGCGCCGATCCCTTTCTCTAGGGACTTGTGCGGCACCGCTTGGTGGGATGGCAGCGCAGCAGAAGCGCAGCCCAGAGCGAAGGCGCTGCCGGGTTTTGCACCGCTTCGCCATATAGGCATTTACAGTTACCGAGCCAAATTCTTGCGCGCCTTCCCGACATTGCCACAGGCACCGACCGAAGCGATCGAGCAGTTGGAGCAGTTGCGCGCCCTTTGGCACGGGTACCGCATCGCAGTACATCTGGCGGACGAAGCGCCTGGACCCGGGGTGGATACGCAGGCAGACCTAGACAGAGTGCGTGCTCTGCTTGCGTGAATTCGCCGCACATTGGAGGCCCACCGCGTGGGAAGCGGTGTAGCAGTGCGTAAGCTGAACCCAAGGATGCGCGTGCTATCCTCAAAAAGGCAAAAGCAGCATCAGCACAGTGCTACAAGCACCCGGTTTGCCACCCTCACATCGGGTCTTTCCAAAACAGCCGCCCCTTTTTTATTGTCAGACCTCAGAGGACACCCATGAGACTTATTTTGCTGGGCGCGCCAGGCGCCGGAAAAGGCACGCAAGCGGCATTTATCTGCCAGAAATACGGCATTCCGCAGATTTCCACTGGCGACATGCTGCGTGCCGCAGTCAAGGCTGGAACGCCTCTTGGACTTAAGGCCAAATCGGTCATGGACTCGGGAGCATTGGTAAGCGATGACATCATCATTGGCCTGGTGAAGGAGCGTATTGCACAGCCCGATTGCGCCACAGGTTTTCTGCTCGACGGCTTCCCCCGCACGCTGGTGCAGGCTGATGCCATGAAGGACGCTGGCGTCAAAATCGATTTGGTGTTGGAAATCGATGTACCGTTTAACGCCATCATCGAGCGTATCAGTGGCCGACGCTCGCACCCTGCCAGCGGCCGTATTTACCATGTGAGGTTTAACGCTCCTAAAGAAGAAGGCAAGGACGACGTGACGGGCGAAGCTTTGATTCAGCGCGACGACGACAGAGAAGAAACGGTGCGCAAGCGACTCGACGTTTACAGCGCTCAAACCCGGCCACTGGTGGATTACTACTCCGGCTGGGCGCAGCGCGATGCTGCACACGCTCCTAAATACCGCGCCATCAGTGGCACCGGTAGCGTGGATGAGATCACCCAGCGCGCGTTACAAGCACTCGCCGTCTAAGTTGTCGGCTTGTACCGGCAGAAAAGTCGGCATCAAAAAACGCCCCGATGGGGCGTTTTTTGATGATCGGCACCTGCGCACCCCATGTCCCATCGGCTTTGAAATGTCACGGCCGCATCAACTCCAGCATTAGCGAGATACGGGCCTTCACTGCCGAAAGTCCGGCAGATGCCAGCGGTAACCCGTGCGCGGGCACACCCACGATAGCGCCCTCTGGGCACCGTGACACTACGCGCACAGCAACTCCGCGCCCAATAGCAGCATGCAGCCCAGCCTCCAACGCATGATGCAACGTGCCGTTACCAGTCGCCACCGCCACCAAACCTCGCACACCGACACTTGCCAGCGCATCGACAGTTTCAGACCTGGCACCTGAATGGCTTTGCACCACCTCCACCCAAGGCCATCCTTGCGCGTTCGCTGGCAGCGCTACAGTAATGTCGGCGTCGCTCGGCTTTGTTACGTCCCAGGGATGAGCTGAACGAAACCGCCCCTCTTCCATCCAGCCGAGCGGTCCGAAGTCGCCCGAACTCAGCGCACCGACCCGGTACGGGTGCTCCTTACGGACATGAAGCGGCGCGTGGACCGAACCGGAGCACACCACGCTCACGCCCACCGCATGCGCGTCGCTCGCCAGCGCCAGTGCATCAAGCAAATTTTGTGGGCCATCCGCTGAAATAGCCGTGGCCGGTCGCATCGCGCAAGTAAGCACAACAGGCTTGATGGCAGGCAGAACCTGCGCAAGAAACCAAGCAGTTTCTTCTAACGTGTCAGTGCCATGAGTGATCACCAGACCCGAAACACGAGTATCCAAAAGGTAATGCTGGCATCGCGTCGCCAGCTTTGTCCAAAGTGAAAACTCGACATCCTTGCTGTCGATCTGCGCAACCTCCTCCGCCATCATTCGGACGCCAGCGGGCGCATGTGCACCAAGCGCTCCGAGTAGCGACCACACGGAACGCTCCCCTGCCCGGTATCCCACGTTGTCGCCCGGGCCTGCTGCACCGGAGATGGTTCCACCAGTGCCTAGCACCATAATATTTGACACCATAGCTTGCATCTCCGTAAGAACTGGTTAAAAATACAGTTACTGAAATTTTATACAGCTGTTTTTTGCGCACCCTACCTTATGTTCACAGGCTCAAAACTTACCGTTCGCCAACAGGAGATTCTCGATCTGATTCAGATCGCTATCTCTCAAACGGGTGCTCCGCCCACCCGCGCGGAAATAGCAACCAAGTTCGGGTTCAAATCCGCAAATGCGGCTGAGGAACACCTCCAAGCGCTCGCGCGCAAAGGTGTGATCGAATTAGTAAGCGGCACGTCACGCGGCATTCGTCTTCGAAGCGAAGCAGTGCGAAGTATCAATGCCGCTCGCGGCGCGCAGTTCCAGTTGCCTATTCCTGGGCTCTCCCAGCTGTCGCTGCCGCTCATTGGCCGTGTCGCAGCGGGCACACCCATCCTTGCGCAGGAACACGTCGAGCAGACCTACTGCGTTGAAACCAGCCTGTTCCAGTACCAGCCAGATTACTTGCTCAAGGTGCGCGGTATGTCGATGCGTGACATAGGCATCATGGATGGAGACTTATTGGCTGTTCACCAGACGCGTGAGGCCCGCAATGGACAGATCATCGTTGCACGTATCGGCGACGACGTTACGGTTAAACGACTGCGGCGCACCGCGCACGGCGTGGAACTGCTGCCAGAGAATCCTGACTTCCCAATCATTGTGGTGGACCCGGGCGAACCGTTCGAGATCGAGGGCCTCGCTGTAGGCCTTATTCGCACCACCATACTTATGTAAGCCTTTCCCAGCGCCACAGGTGGCGGGCGTTTGACGAGTGTTTGCTCGTCATCCCTGTGGCGTCAAAGGATCTGTTAGGTGATGAGTTGGCTCATCGCCGCACATTGGGGCAGCCCACAGTGCGGACAATAGCGACTACAGCACCTGACGATTCACCTTCATCAATCCTGCCTGTGTTCATCCATCTCAATGGGAGCTTCACATGCATACCGGTTCTTCGCATTTTTCCTTTTTGGCACGCGCTTTTTCATTTTGGTATGCCCGTGCACGTTGTCACAATGTGGCGGTACATTCAGCAAACCCGCAGTCTTTGCAACCTGACCTCATGCGCATTAAACCGTTGGCACACGTTGATGGTTTGGCCAACGCGCAGGAAAATAACGTGGCGATGGTGTCGCCCTTATTTGAGCCTGTAATCACAGGGTCAGTTTCACGCACTTCGGTGGAGCGTAAAACCTGCATACATCCGGTGGCCGCAGCGCACACGCGGCCTCGCGCCGTACGTACTCTCCGCGCCCGTGACGGGACAACAGACCGTCTGGCGTTGGTCGGACGCATGGCGGATGTATGCGCCGAACTTGAACGGCTGGCAGCGCGTGAACGCTTGTGCTGAACACAGGTCCACCATATCTAGGGATGTTCTGCACAACCCTCGCGAGGATGTGATATTGCCGATCGGGATGGGCCGCAAGGCGCCTTCTGGCGGGCAATAGCCGAGCTATTGACAAGAAAAGCAACGCAGTGGACCGCCCGAGACCGTGCTATCAAAGACCGCAGGGAGTTATGCAGGGCGTCCCTAGCAGGTCAAATTTTTCGATAATGCAAGACTTCGACTCGGCAATTCAAAGATTTCCTTTATAAAAAATAGCGATGTTGACTCCGGGAAGACGAACGATTGGCAAGCGATGACGCGCATTTTGTGCTTGCTGCCGGATTGCTGAAGACGAGCAGCGCTGGCGCAGTGCGTTGTGTGCCGGTAGCGGCGGAGAATGCGGCAAGGCACAATTGCGCGATGAATATCGTGATACTTGACGACTACCAAGACGCCGTTCGCAAGCTTCAGTGCGCGTCCAAGTTGTACGCCTACCCCGCAAAGGTTTACACCAATACAGTCAAAGGCATCGGTCAGTTGTCGGTTCGGCTGAAAGACGCGGACATCATTGTGCTGATCCGCGAGCGCACGCAGATTACTCGACAGTTGGTGGACAAGCTACCCAGGCTGAAGATGATTGCGCAAACAGGTCTTGCGGGCAGTCATATTGATTTGGCTGCGTGTACCGAGCGTGGCATTGTTGTGTCGGAAGGTATCGGCTCGCTAATTGCTCCAGCGGAGCTTACTTGGGCATTGTTAATGACGGCCATGCGCCGGTTGCCCCAGTACATCTCCAATTTAAAGCATGGCGCTTGGCAGCAAGCAGGGCTGAAAACCGCTTCAATGCCGCCGAATTTCGGATTGGGTTGTGTAGTCAACGGCAAAACGCTCGGCATTTGGGGTTACGGCCGCGTAGGCCAAAGAGTGGCCGGGTACGGCCGCGCGTTTGGTATGAAAGTGCGGGTTTGGGGCAGCGACTCCTCAAGAGCCCAGGCATTGGCTGACGGATACGAAATTGCCGGAACTCGCGATGAATTTTTTGCGCACTGTGATGTGATTTCTCTTCATCTGCGCTTGTGCGCCGAAACAGAGGGAATCATCACGCTTGAAACACTGTTACGGATGAAGCCCACAGCTTTGTTGGTAAATACCTCGCGTGCGGAACTGATTGAGCCCAACTCGCTGCTCGCAGGCTTGAATCGCGGGCGTCCTGGAATGGCGGCAATTGATGTGTTTGAAAGCGAACCCATTTTACAAGGACATGCTCTTTTGCGGTTAGAAAACTGCGTATGCACGCCGCATATCGGCTACGTCGAGCAGGATAGTTACGAGGCTTATTTCGGCTCTGCTTTTGACAACGTGATCAATTTCATACGCGGCACGCCGACCAATATTGTCAATCCAGGCGCTTTTCAAGTACGACGTTAATAGGCGGCCTCACATCTTCCGTTGCCTGCTCAGGCAATAAAAAAGGCTTCCCAGAGGAAGCCTTTTCGTCAAACCGTCAAACTCTTACCTTCAGAGTTTTCAAGCCTAAAAATTCGCTCAATTCAGAGGCGTCTTTTTGCCGTCGATGTAGTTGTACAAGGTGATGGTTGGGTTCACCAGTTCGCCATTGGGTTCGAACTTGATCGTTGCAGTTACGCCTTTGTAGTTCGAGTCTTTCAGCGCCTTCAAGTAAACCTTTGGATCGGTTGAGTCCGCACGCACCATGGCGTCAGCCAGCAACATTGTCGCGTCATAGGTGTAGGGGCTGTAAACTTGGAATTGGCCCGGATATTTCGCGTCGTAACGCTCTTTCCAAGCCTTGCCGCCGGGCATCTTGGCCAGCGACGAACCGCCTTCTGCGCAAATGACGTTCTCAAGGGTCTTGGCGCCGGCTGCCAATTTGGCCACTTCAGAAGTGCACACACCGTCGCCGCCAAAGTATTTGACCTTCGACAGACCGAGCTGTTCCATCTGACGCAGCATGGGGCCAGCTTGTGGATCCATACCGCCGAAGAAAATTGCGTCAGGCTTTTTGGCCTTGATGGCCGTCAGGATCGCCATGAAGTCCGTTGCTTTGTCGGTTGTGAATTGCTCATCCACCACCTTCATGCCTTTCGCAGCGGCCGTCTTCTTGAACACCTCGGCAACGCCCTGGCCGTAAGCGGTGCGGTCATCAATGATAGCAACCGATTTCAGTTTTAGCGTGTCGTGGGCGTACGTCGCAAGGCCAGCGCCAAGAGCGTTGTCGTTGGCAATTATGCGGAACGTCGTGTTGTAGCCTGGCTTGGTCAGGTTGGGGTTGGTTGCCGCGCCCGTCACCATCGGCACACCGCAATCGTTGTATATCTTGGAAGCGGGAATGGTGGTGCCCGAGTTCAAGTGACCGACTACACCAGCGACTTTGGCGTCGCACAGCTTTTGTGCCGCGGCCGTTCCCTGTTTTGGGTCTGCCGCATCGTCTTCGGCCTCAATTTCAAATTTAATCTTTTTGCCACCAATGGTGAGGCCCTTGGCATTAAGGTCCTCAATTGCCATACGTGCGCCATTCTCGTTGTCCTTGCCGTAGTGGGCCTGAGGACCCGATACGGGCGCGACGTGACCGATGACGACCACTTGCTCTTGTGCCACGGCCATGCCGGCAACGGCAGTGAATGCCGCAGCTACGGTAAGTTTCAACTTGAGTTGCATAGAAATCTCCAATTAGTATTAAAAGCTGAGCAGATAATTTTTAACTCAACGTGGCGGAAGATAGCGCAAATCGCAGACTACGAGCATTAGGGAACACGAGCAATCAGCGTGTGAAGTTGGTGAAAAGCAAATCTAATAGAAGCGGGCCATTATCACTTTCGCTCTGACGCAAGCTCCTGCGCGACGGCTTCGTTAACTGCCTTTTGTACGACCGACTCCACTTCTTCCCGTAGTCTCGGAAGCATGGCAATTGTTTGTTCCTGCACCACGGCAGCAATGGCTAAATGCAAACGCGCGCTTAACGCCAGATCCACTCGCTGCAGCACCCGATGCACCAGCATCTCTTCAAAATCTGCCGAAATTGCCTTTGGCACTGGCAGCTGTCTTGTCCCTTCAACACCGGGGAACGTCGCTGCAACGGCTGGAGATTGGCTGCGAAATGAGGCAGGCGCAGGTAAAGCAGTCGCCGCACTGGAACGCACCGACGCTAAATTCTGATCTGCCAAGGGCGTGCTTGCGGCGGGCACAGAAGCCGAGGGCTGCAGCGGCTCCGAGAGACCACGGTGCGCGCTCCGCAAGGTAACAGAGTCCATCCTTGCTGCCAGCTTAACGGTTGGCTTTGGCTCCATGGACTCAGCGACTGGCCTTGGACGGTGTGCAGGCACTGGCTCAAGGGCCGTTGCAGCGACCGCAGAGGCCATCTTTTGTGGACCCCGCAAGTCGGCAGAGATCCTTTGGCTCGCCGAGTCCGTACTGGTGTTTGCAGAAACTAGTGCACGCGCGGACTCTCGTGGCGCTGGCTGAAGCGTGACAAGGTCCGGCGATCCGCCTGGCGGTGAGCGCTCGGTCAAGGTCGGCACGAACCTCGGCGGAGTCCTGGGCGGAAGGGGTTCAGGCATCAACGGCTCCTGGTGACAAGATCGTGGCGAATAAGTGCATAGCCACGCTCCTGATAGTGACGCCAACGTGAGCGTGCAGCGTCGCGGTCATGTGCGTCGTCGGCGCTAACCACCTCAATCAGCTCCGAAAAGCTCCCGAAACCTTCTGGTATTCGTTCAAGGAGATTTAGCAGAATGTCGTGGTGCGGCAGTTCTGTTGCGTCGTGCGTCAGCACAATCGGCGACACGCTCCACTGCTCTGGCGAACCTCCTACTCGGCAATGGGCGACGAAATCGTGAGGCGCCATGTTCCACAAAGCGTCATCGAGCACACCTAGTAGCGGCTCAGCCGCTTGTATTACCACTTGCCTACCCTTGCGAAGCGCTTTGCGCGCGAAACGGCATGCGTAAGCTGCCTTGTCGGGCGCGTTGAAATGGAACGAAATCTCCGTCATTCCTGCGCCGCCTTTTTGCCGACTGATTTACGAGCGGGTTTTCCTGATTTGCTCGTCGGTTCTGCCGAAACCGATTTGGTTGCAACAGCTTCGCCCTTGGTCACAGCAGCGCCTTGGGCCCGCGCAAGCAACCAATGCACCAGCAATGACACCGGGCGTCCGGTAGCACCCTTGGCAGCGCCGGACTTCCAAGCTGTACCAGCGATGTCCAAATGCGCCCAAGGTGCATCGCCAGCAAAAGACTGCAAAAATTTGGCCGCTGTAATGGAGCCCGCTGGGCGACCAGCCACATTACCAAGATCAGCGAAATTGCTTTTCAGGCCTTCTGCATAAGCATCGTCCAAAGGCATCCGCCACGCCAAGTCGCCGGATGCCTCGCCAGCGGCCATTAGCGCGTCACCGAGTGCTTCATCTGCCGCGAACAGACCGCTGCGCACGCCTCCTAGGGCGATGACGCAAGCGCCTGTAAGCGTTGCGATGTCAACCACCGCAGCTGGTTTGAGTCGCTGACTGTAAGTGAGCGCATCGCACAACACCAAGCGCCCCTCCGCATCCGTGTTCAAAATTTCGATCGTCTGTCCGCTCATGCTCGTCACCACATCACCCGGCTTGACAGCGCGGCCGTCAGGCATGTTTTCTGCGGCGGGAATCAGACCGATCACGTTAATGGCAGGCTGCAACTCGGCCAAAGCACGAAACGTGCCGAGTACGCTGGCGGCACCGCACATGTCATACTTCATCTCATCCATCTCAGGGGCAGGTTTAAGCGAGATGCCGCCGGTGTCGAACGTGATACCTTTGCCGATCAAAACGGCGGGTGCGTCATTTCGTGCGCCTCCGCTGTACCGCAATTCGATGAAGCGCAAGGGCTCGTCGGAGCCGCGCGCCACTGCGGCAAAAGCGCCCATACCCATGCGGTCAACGTCAGCAGGCCCCATGACTTTGCATTGGATGCGCGGATGCTTGGCCAGCCCTTTGGCCGCTTCAGCCAACATCGTGGGAGTGGAGTAATTGGCGGGACGATTAGCCCACTCGCGCGCTAATTCAATGCCCAGCGCAATGGCTTCGCTCTCATCAAACGCTTGGGTTACTTCTGTAGCGGCGTGTACCCCCACCACTACTCGCATCAGCGCGCTCGCCTCAGCTTTGGGTTTGGTGTGTGTATACACGTAGCAGGCATTGCGCACGCCCAGTACGACTGCGCTGACTTCGGCGTTAGCAGCCTGCTGGGCGAAGCACACCACCGCGTGTTTATGGACGGGGCTGCGAAATACGGTCGCAACAGAAACGAGTGCCTTGGTGACAAACGCAGCGCCGCCGTCGCCGATTCCGAGCAGGGTGACACGGCGGGCAACAATGCCCCGGGGCAAGTACATCGCAAGCGACTGGCCCGCTTTGGCATCGAAATCCTTGTTTTTGAGCGCTTGCGCGATCAGTTGGCCCAAAGCGTCGTCATCGGCTTTGAACGCATGGCTCACCAGAACAACCAATTGGTCGCATTTTTCGGACGCTGCCGCCCGCAAATCCAGAGTCTTTAGATCGAAGTTCATAATTGCCTTTTTACGTACAGTCCATGTTATTCGATTCATCTCTACGCAAGGAACTGGCCCGAAGTTTTGGTGCAACCCTGGTGGTGTTGGTGACCGTGGTGATGACCATGATGTTGATCCGCACGCTGGGCCAGGCCTCTCGCGGGAATGTCAGCCCCTCTGACGTGATGCTGGTGATGGGCTACACCGTTCTCGGTCAGCTTCCCACCATTCTCGGGCTCAGCCTGTTTATTGCCGCCATCGGCAGTTTGTCGCGTATGTACAGCGACAGCGAGATGGTGATTTGGTTCTCCAGCGGTAAAGGTCTGGCGAGTCTGATCCGTCCGCTGCTTCGCTTTGGTTGGCCCATCGTTCTTGGCATTAGCGTGCTGTCCCTGGTAGCCTGGCCTTGGGCCAACCAGCAGGTCGAAGAGCTGCGTTCGCGGTACGAGCAGCGAGGCGACGTGGACCGTATCGCGCCCGGCGAATTCCAGGAATCAGCGAGTGGAAACCGGGTGTTTTTTATCGACAAGGAAACGCCAAACTCAAGCTCGGCCAGCAATGTTTTCATCGCCGCCAACGAGCGCGGGACCGAAGCCGTGACATCCGCCCGCAGCGCCCGCATCGAAACGCGTGGTACGGACCGGTTTGCACTGCTAAGCAACGGCCAACGGCTCGAACGCACGATAGGCAAGCCCAACGTCAAGCTCAGTGAATTCGCGTTGTACGGCACCTTGGTTGGTACCGTACGCGCCGCATCAGGCGATAACGGCCCAGCAAAAACACGCAGCATGGCCGAGCTTTTGGCGCAGCCAGTCCCTGCTTATCAGGCCGAACTAGGCTGGCGGGTGGGGCTGGCGCTGGCCGCCATGAACTTGCTGCTTTTGGGGCTCGGCCTCTCCAGCGTGAATCCGCGTGCCAGCCGCAGTGCCAATCTCGTGTTTGCGCTATTCGCATTCGTCGTGTACTACAACCTCATGACGCTGGGCCAAAGCTGGGTAGGCTCGGGGCGCTTTGGGCTGGTGCCCTACCTTGTGCTGCTGCACGGTGGAGTGTTGGCCATCGCCCTGACCTTGATCAGCGCGCGCCACAACCACTGGTCACTGCGCGCAGTGTTTTCTTCAAGGGTGCCTGCATGAAAACGATTCGTTGGATGGTGCACCGCGAGGTGCTGACGGCCATTGCGTTTGTGACACTCGCCTTTCTGGCGCTGTTTTTCTTCCTGGATTTGATAGACGAACTGCGCGCTGTCGCGCGCGCGCCCGAGACGTACCCCATATCGCAGGCCCTTCTGTATGTGTTGCTCGGGTTGCCTAGCCACCTCTACGAATTGCTCCCCATCACCGTGCTGATTGGGACCATTTTCGTGATGGCGCGGTTTGCCCAAAGCTCCGAGTTCACGATTTTGCGCACCAGTGGGCTAGGCCCCGGCCGAGCGCTCGGAACCTTGCTGTCTCTTGGTGGCATCTTCGTAGTGCTGACCTTTGCCCTGGGTGATTACGTCGCTCCAATCGCCGACCGGGCCGCGCAAGTCCTCAAGTCGAAGGGCTTGGCACGCCAGGCGGGCGGCGCGACCGGCGCATGGCTCAAAGAGCGCCAGGGCGATGCATCGGTAGCCGTCAATATTCGCAGCGTGGCATCTGACGGACTGATGAAGGACTTGCGCATCTACAGCTTTGACAGTGCAGGCCGCATCACCTCGCAGATATACGCACAATCGGCCCGACCGGTGGGCGACGGTGAAGCATGGCTGCTGGCCGAGGCGCGCAGCACTGGCTTCATTCGAGACGAGGCCGAAGACACGACCCGCGCGCAGCCCAGCGAGGCGGCAGAACTGCGCTGGCCTACCCGCATTACCTCTGACATGGTCACCGCCGCCGTACTGGACCCCGACCGCATGGCCACGCTGGACTTGTTCCAGTACATCCGCCACCTTGAGGATAACGGTCAGTCAGCTCAGCGATATGAAATCGAGTTTTGGCGCAAGGTGTTCTACCCCCTGAGCTGCCTGGTCATGGTGGTGCTGGCGCTGCCTTTTGCGTACCTACATTTTCGCAGCGGCTCTATCACCGGCTACGTATTCGGCGGCGTCATGGCGGGCATTAGCTTCTTCCTCCTGAACAACGTTTTCGGGTTCGCCGGCACGCTACAAAACTGGTCGCCTTGGTTGACGGCAGCGGCACCCGGCTTGATTTACTCCTTCATCTCCCTGGCAGCCTTTGGCTGGCTGGTGCTAAGACGCTAACTGGACCTTGCTTTATGCCTACTTCTACTTCCTCGGCCAATTTCGACCGCGCCGTTGTTCTTTTTTCGCACGGCTCGCGCGACCCGCTGTGGCGCGCACCCATTGAAGCTGTTCAGCGCGAGCTTCAGCAGCAGCAGCCTGACACGCCTGTGCGCTGTGCTTATCTGGAGCTTTGCGACCCCCCGCTGCAAGAAGTAGTGCGGAGCCTTCACAGCTGCGGCGCGCGGCGCCTCACCATCGTGCCCATGTTCCTGGGCACCGGGCGACACGCACGGGAAGATCTGCCGGCGCTCGTCACGCAGTTGCGCGCCGCACACCCTGACTTGGACATCCATGTGCGCGAAGCGATTGGGGAAGACGCACGCATGACCTCATTGATGGCAAAAATTGCCGGGGAAGAGACCACATCGGCCTAATAAAGCTGCAATGGGCCACCGCACTCTTTAGACGCTTCAGGCATAATTTCGTAATTCTTTAGTTGCGATTCAATATGAACCTGCACCAATTTCGCTTTGTCCAAGAGGCCGCGCGCCGCAACCTGAACCTGACAGAGGCTGCCAAAGCTCTGCACACCTCGCAGCCCGGCGTCTCCAAAGCCATCATTGAACTGGAAGGCGAGCTCGGCATTGAAATTTTTGCCCGGCACGGCAAACGTCTCAAGCGCATTACCGAACCCGGCCAGCATGTATTGAAAAGTGTAGAGCTCATCATGCGAGAGATTGGCAATTTGAAGCGCATCGGCGAGCAGTACAGCGCACAAGACCACGGCACCTTCAGCATTGCCACCACCCACACCCAGGCCCGCTATGTGCTGCCGCCCGCCGTGGCCAAGCTGCGCGAGGTGTATCCCAAAGTCAATATCAGTCTGCACCAGGCCACGCCCGACCAAGTGGCGCGCATGATCATCGATGAGGTGGCCGAGATCGGCGTGGCTACCGAATCGCTGGCCGATTACCCCGAGCTCGTCACCCTGCCCTGCTACGAGTGGCAGCATGTGCTGGTGATGCCGCAAAACCACCCGCTGGCTAAAAAAGAACGCATCGGTCTGGACGACATTGCACAGGAGCCGTTGATTACCTATCACCCGTCGTTCACCGGGCGCACCAAGATCGATCAGGCTTTCGCCGCACGCCGCCTAAAGCCGCGTATCGCGCTGGAAGCCATCGATTCCGATGTCATCAAAACTTATGTGCGCCTGGGCCTGGGCTTGGGCATCGTTGCCGAAATGGCCATGCGCGACGACCCCATCGGCGACCTCGTCGTGCGCCCGGTGGGCCATTTGTTTGGGCAAAGCGTGGCGCGTGTTGCCTTCAAGCGTGGCGCGTACATGCGCAACTTTGTCTATAAATTTGCCGAGCTGCTGAGCGACCGGCTCAGCCGTGATTTGGTCATGCGGGCCATGACCGGGCACGTGAACGACTACGAACTCTGATCGACCATTTTCGATTTTTACCGCATCCAGCATGGACCTCGCTACGACTAGTTCTCCGCCTTCCGCTGCCCACACACCACCGCTTGTGAGCCGTCTGCCGAAGGTGGGCACCACCATATTCAGTGTCATGTCGGCGTTGGCTGTAGAGCATGGCGCAGTCAACCTGGGCCAGGGCTTTCCAGATTTTGATTGCGACCCACACCTTATAGACGCAGTCAACGACGCCATGCGCGCCGGCCACAACCAGTACCCACTCATGCCAGGCGTGCCCGCCCTGCGCAATGCAGTTGCTACTAAAATAGAAGCGCTCCACGCTCGCCGGTATTGCGCCGAGGCCGAAATAACCATTACTGCGGGTGCCACCCAAGGCATCATCACCGCGATTCTGGCCATCGTCCATTCAGGCGACGAAGTTATCGTGCTCGACCCCTGCTACGACAGTTATGTGCCCAACATCGAGCTTGCCGGAGGCACTGCTGTGCGCGTTCCCCTGACGCCCGGCAGCTTCCGGCCCGACTTCGACAAGATCAGCGTCGCCATGACACCGCGCACCCGCGCCATCGTGATCAACAGCCCGCACAACCCCAGCGCCACCATTTGGACGGCGGAGGAAATGCGCCAGCTTGAAGCCCTGCTCACGCCCACCGACATCCTGCTGATTAGCGATGAGGTCTACGAGCACATGGTGTTTGACGGTGCCCAGCACCAAAGCGCCGCGCGCTTTTCCGGCTTGGCAGCCCGCGCGTTCGTGGTGTCCAGCTTTGGCAAAACCTTCCACGTCACCGGCTGGAAAGTCGGCATCGTGGCCGCGCCCGCATCGCTGATGGCTGAGTTCCGCAAGGTGCACCAGTTCAACGTTTTCACCGTCAACACCCCCATGCAAGTCGGGCTGGCCGCCTACCTGCAAGACCCTGCCGCCTACCTACAACTCCCGGCCTTCTACCAAGCCAAGCGCGACTTGTTCCGCCAGGGCTTGGAGGGCTCTCGCCTGAAATTGCTGCCTAGCACCGGTAGCTACTTTCAGTGCGTCGATATCTCGGCGGTGAGCGACCTCAACGAATTCGACTTCTGCCAGTGGCTGACCCGCGAAGTGTGCGTGGCGGCAATCCCACTGTCGGCGTTTTACGGCGACGGATTTGACCAGAGGGTGGTGCGGTTTTGTTTTGCGAAGAAGGATGCAACGCTGCGAGCGGCGCTGGAGCGTCTGCGGAAGTTATAGAGCCAGAAATACGCCCGATCCCAAACCGAGAGCGACCACAGCTTATGCCGATGCTTGATTAAACCCTTGCCCACTACCTATGCGCAGCCCCGCCCCATCATTACTGCACGGCATTTATTGGTCTTTTGCCGAACCGGTATAAGACACGCCCGCAGAATTTACGACAGCCATTCAGGATTACGCGCAGAGCATTGACCAAATTGATCCGTTAGGGACATCCTGCATAAGTCTCCCTAAGTGTCAAGTCCCGGCTGGTTATAAACCCTCTTCACGAACAACTCAGGCCTTTTCGCCTGCCAATTCTTCAGCGCCTGAACGGGTGAAACGTGGTTGAGTGCGCGCTGCGGGATTAGATGGTTGTAGGTCTTCACATAGTTC
>JBBSUJ010000051.1:0-22578 GCA_038235025.1 Burkholderiales bacterium | reverse complement strand
TTTTCTGAGCTGCCTATTCGGCAGTGAACGCGCTCTTACTAGCTTGTCATCAATCTTGATTTTTCTGAGCTGCCTATTCGGCAGTGAACGCGCTCTTACTAGCTTGTCATCAATCTTGATTTTTCTGAGCTGCCTATTCGGCAGTGAACTCCATGATGTAGGCGCGCCGCGTCAGGGTGGTTTTCTGAGCTGCCTATTCGGCAGTGAACGGGGTACTCTTGGAAAGCCAATGCCGCGCAGATTTCTGAGCTGCCTATTCGGCAGTGAACTGTGACTGAGCGCACGAAGATGCGCAACGAGATTTCTGAGCTGCCTATTCGGCAGTGAACTTCAAGGCGGGAAAAATATTGATATGGGCTTATTTCTGAGCTGCCTATTCGGCAGTGAACACAACGTTGCGGCCTTGGTATTGATGACGGGTTTTCTGAGCTGCCTATTCGGCAGTGAACAGGAGTGCGTTGCTACGGGCGTCTATCAGCGCTTTCTGAGCTGCCTATTCGGCAGTGAACGAACTGGCCTGTGTACTTGCCGGTTTCCTTGATTTCTGAGCTGCCTATTCGGCAGTGAACTTCCATATATTTCTTTCAATGTGTGTATGTCATTTCTGAGCTGCCTATTCGGCAGTGAACCACCCACACCGACGCGGGCTTTACCTTCTGCTTTTCTGAGCTGCCTATTCGGCAGTGAACGCAGGACGGCGGCAGGCCGGATGCCCACTATTTTTCTGAGCTGCCTATTCGGCAGTGAACGCACACTGTCCAAGGCCGGCCCTTGCCTGCTCTTTCTGAGCTGCCTATTCGGCAGTGAACCGTCTCGATGGATTTCACGGTCCCTTTGTGGGTTTCTGAGCTGCCTATTCGGCAGTGAACGAGCGCACCGCGCACCGCGCGCTAAAGCTAGATTTCTGAGCTGCCTATTCGGCAGTGAACCTTGAGTTATTTTCCATCCTAAATTCAAGCAATTTCTGAGCTGCCTATTCGGCAGTGAACTGGATTGTGTCACCCTGCTGGCGACACCTACTTTTCTGAGCTGCCTATTCGGCAGTGAACTGGGCGCTCGTGACGTTCGCGGTGGTGTGCGGTTTCTGAGCTGCCTATTCGGCAGTGAACTTGCCCGCCGTGCTGTGCGGAGTTTCGGTCTCTTTCTGAGCTGCCTATTCGGCAGTGAACTCGCTTCGCGTTTCTGGGTTCAACTACATCGCTTTCTGAGCTGCCTATTCGGCAGTGAACGCTGCGTTGCCTCAATTGTGAGTACGTTTGTTTTTCTGAGCTGCCTATTCGGCAGTGAACGCTCAAAGCCAACTTGGAAGTTGTAATCTTCCTTTCTGAGCTGCCTATTCGGCAGTGAACGGCAGCGCAGTGACGGCGTAGTTCTGCACGATTTTCTGAGCTGCCTATTCGGCAGTGAACGAGACCACGGGTTATCTTGCGCAGCATGTTCATTTCTGAGCTGCCTATTCGGCAGTGAACGCGCGGTTCGGCTTGTTAGCTGCCTGTCGGTTTTTCTGAGCTGCCTATTCGGCAGTGAACCGTCTCAATTAAACCAAAAGTCTTTTAAGCACAAAGACTTAGACGCATATCAAGCTCACAACCCTTATTTTCCAGCCAGCGCTAAGTGGTTGATTCTTAACCACTATTGCGTCTGGCTAAAAAAAGGGTTAGAACCAGGGAACGGTGGCGGTGGTGCTGAGCCCGTAGGCGTTGAATAGGCCTGTTTGCGCAGATTCCTGCGCCTCTCCCAAGGCCAAAAACAAGCGAAACTGCTGCGCCGTGCTGGTGCTAGCTAACGGCAGGTACGGCAAGGAGGTGGTTTGGGCGGCGCTGTCGGGAATGCGCTCGCGGGCTTGCGCTTCGCTGAGTGGGTGGCGCTTCATGAGCCTTCGGCGCAAGCGCTCTGGACTACTTTTGACCTGTAGCCGACGCAGGGTTCGGTACTGAACATTGGCAGGCACGCCTGCAACCGGCGACACGCTGACATGGTCGCGCATGCCGCCCAACCACGGGCCCGTGGCCCAGGCTTGCAGTTCGGCCTCGCTGCCGTGCAGGCGCATACGCTGCCCCAAGGTGTGCCGCTCGGCGCTGTAGTCGGGGAACGTCACGGCAATACCGGTGGTTCCCTGCGCTGCCAACGCGCGGTGCATGCGTGTGTAAAGCGCAGTCAGGAGATGCGTGGGGGCCACTTCGGGGTCGGGCCGCAGGTGCAGCTCAATGTAGTGGGTCAAAGGGTTAGGCGTTTGCATGGCGCTCAATCCTTGCCGGCATCGCCAAATACGCCGCCGCGCACCAGCACGGCCATTACGAAGTGCTGTTGCTCCACGGGCGGTACTTGGTCCTTCAAAAGCCAGTTGTCCAGCAGCGTGTAGAAGTCCATTTTTTGCTTGGGCTGGCGGTAGGCCTTGCCTTGCGTGGTGACCGAGCCGTAGGGCTCGACAGCGATGGGGCCTTGCTCGTCGGCGCCTTCGTACCAGGTGTCGATGCTGCGGATGGCGTTACCGATTTTTTGCGAGTGCATGGCGGCGACTTCGTGGCCTTTCGCTCCCACGGTGTAGAGCGTTTTGCTTTTCTTGACGACAGTACCGTTATCTGTCTTTCGCGCTTTTTGATCCAAAATGAGCTCTTGCGACGGAAACACTTCTTGGCCCGCACCCATGCGCACAAACGCGGTTACTTGCAGCAGCAGTTGCTGCTTGCCGGCCAGGCCACCAGCGATGGTGTCACCCAACTCTTTCACTTCGTTATTGATAGCTGCTGGCGTACGCAGGTCGTGCGCTAGAGCATCAAAAGACCATGATTTTTCAGCCTTGCCGTCTTTGAGTTGGTCCACCACCACTTGCACGCTTTCCGCGCCGGCCCGGTTGCGCCACAGAAACCGTCCGTTGGCCAAGTTGGCGGCATAGCGCTGCGCCAGTTCGGTAAAGCCATGCGCCGCTTGGTAGCCTGCCACGGTGCTTTGCAGCTTGACTCGGTACGGCGCGCTGTTGCAGGCCGATGGGGTGCCTAAGCCGGCCAATACCCGCAGGGTGAAGCGCACGCGCAAGGTGTCGGCATCGCCGGGGAGGGCGGCCACGTCGACGGTTTGCAGGTTTGGTTTTTCAATGGCCGCATCAAGCTTGGCCGGATCCTGGTCTTTGGTCTTAAGACGGTTGGAAATAGTGCCGCGTACGGGCTTCTCGCGCACGGTGATAGCGCTCCAGCCGCTGGATTGCTCGCGTTGCGACCAATCGCCGGAGGCGAACAGCGCGTCGGAGGGGTCGAGCTTGCGTTCGAAAGCGAGGACAGAGGCGGTGGTGAGTTTTTCAGTCATGGTGTCAATCTTTTCAAAAATAGGAGGAAGGCAAAACCGCAGTGCAGGTGCCGCATCACGTTGTGTAGCGCCATGCGGTGGAATGCAGGGTCAATCGAAATCAGGGTCGTCGTCATCCAGAAGATCGGCTTCCGCACTGGCTGCGACATAGCCGCTGCGGCAGCGGTACAAACCTTTGGCGGCATCGGTTTCGGCATGCCAGAACAAGTCATCGACGCGGTTCAAGCGGTGCGGGCTGATCCATTCGCCCAGCGAATACACCGACTCGACAAACGCCAGCGGCGTTTCCGCATCGCGTGCATTGGCCACTGCGCTGGCTGCGTGCGGCGGGCCGGCCGTCAATGCGGCGTATCCCACCGGGATGGGCACCGTCCAGCCATCGCCTTTGCCGCGCAGCGGATCGCTCCAGCGCACTTTGCCATCTGGTATCGGCGCGGCTCCATCGACCAGCGGCTCCGGCGCGTGGTTGAAGCGCGAGGCGTGCAGCCAGGCATCGAGCAGCGTGGCGGCGGGCCGGGTTTTCTGCAAAAACTCAAGCCGCGCGGCGAGCAAATCGTCACGGCCGACCAGCGCGTAGCCGGGTAACCAACGGCGACGCCACTGCTTGAACTCGTCATCGCGTGCTTGTGACTCTTCAGGCAACAGCGCCACCCAGGGCCGCGTGCTGCGGCGCGGCCCATCGGGTGCCGGCAGCAAGGTGCCGCCGGCTACGCGCATGGTGGCCAGCACGTCGGCCACCTCGCGCGCCAACGTATGGGCTGGGTCTTGCGATGCCTGCTCAAGCATCAGTGGCGCGCCGGATGTGGCCACGCCAAACACCAGCGTTATGCCAAGGTGGATACGCCCTTCTTCCACGATGGCGGCTGTCGCGCCGTCTTTGCCCACCGGGTTGCGGGTAAGGCAAAAGGTTTTCACATAACCATCCACCACCTGCTCGTCGTGTGCATGGCAAATCACACCGACCTTGAGAAGCTGGAGCGCGATGCCCGCTTGCGCCAGCTTGCGCTCCAGCGCCCACATCAAGCCAGTAAAGGCGGTGATGGACGGAAACCCGTGCGTGAGTGGGCTGGAGATGGCGTTGGCGTTTTGCACCCGTAAGTGGGGCAACACCAGCACGGCTTGCGGTTGCGTGGAACGCGTCGTTAGAGTGGCGCTCATGCGGCACCCCCGCGCGCCATGATTTCGTCATGCGTTTTGCGAAACGGGATGTAGTTGGGAGCGTCCAACTTGTCGCGCAGGGTGCGCAGCGACTGCGCCCAGCTGCCCGATTCGCTCAGCAGCATTTTTCGCCACTGCCGGGTCTCGTCGTCGCCCACCGGCAACTTGCCTTGCAGTTCGGCGTTTAGCCATAGCGCGAATCGTTTGGCGACGTTCGCTGGCCAATCCATCTGGAGCCACTGCGCGGCAAAGCTCGCTTCGTCTGGCAGCTCGGCGCGCATCGGATCGAGCCACAGCTTCTCGTTCATCGCCAAATCTTCATAGCGGTCATCCAGGCTCCAGCCTGCGGGTTGCGATTGCAATTCGCCGGCGTAGATGACGGCTTCGTCTACCAGACTGTCCATCAAACCATCGACCTTCTCGCGAGTGAATCGGTTGGGGTCTGGATTGGTCTGCAGAAAAGCCAGCAGCGTTTTCACGATGCGCCGAACTGCAGGCCGTGCGCCAAAGGCCCGGTCAAAAGCTGAACCGCAGCCCATTGGCAAATAGCGCTGATTGGGTGTCCACGCAGGAGGCGGGAGCGAAGCCAACAAGTAGTTGGTGCCACCGCGTTCGCTATTGAGCTGCGACACGTTCTGCGGTTTGGTACCGCCCATTTTTTGCACCGCCAAATCGCGGTACACATGGTGAACACCGTCGTGCGCCTTACCATCCCGCCGGGCTTGCCGCGCGGCCTTGTTGGCATCGCCAAAGCGGTGTTCCTGCAATTCGCCATACACGGCATGCGCCAACGAAGTGGCATAGAGCGGAGCGAGCAATTGATAGGCCGAGTCATCAGTCGGGTCGTCGCCTACCAGCCAATACAACTGCTTGGCGCGCTCATGCGAAGCTGGTTTGCCGCCCCGGACGGCAACCAGGCTGACAAACGCATCGCGCCAAAGCTGCGCCTTTTGCGGGTCGGCACTGAGTGCCTGCAGGGCCTCCGGCGCGTTCGCTTGCAAGGCTGCCAGCAAGCTGATGCCCGCCGCCTCTACCTTGAGGAACTTGTAAACATCCAGCGCGGCCGCGTTACCAACCACGTCAGGCGCGAAAGAGTCGCCCAACGCATGGCTGCCCATTTCGGGCAGCGGCGGCATAGAGGACGGCTGCACATACAGCGTGGTGCCGCGCGCATCGGGGTGGATGGGTTTGAGTGAGTGCGTGACAGCCTGGATTTGCTGCACGCGTTTTGCGGCGTGGTCGAGCCAGGTGTCGCGCTGGAACTGAGCAATTAGCTCAGCTCGTGGCGCTTCGTCATCGGGCTTGAGTTTGTCGAGCTTGGTTTGCAAGCGCTCCTGGAGGAACGTATCTACCGCCGCTCGGAAACTCAGCCCGGGCCCTGCTGTGGGGTCTTCGGACATGGGGGTTCCTTTTCACAATGGAAATGAATGAGAATTCCCCGTCAGCACAAAACCAACTGGGGAATGATTTGGTCGGCTGTTAAGCCTCAGACTCTTCTGAGTGCACGGTTGCTAGCCACTGAAATACCCTCCGTCGCGTGAGCGACTGTTGTTAGCCTGGACAGCTATGTGTTGATACGGCTGTGAGGAGGCTGCAACCTATTCACAGCCCGCATTGTGATGGGGTTCTAGCGAAAGTCAACCATATCTCTTTGGAATAAACTGCCGAACAGGTAGCTCAGAAAATATCGCTTTGTCCCGGTAATCGATGTTCACTGCCGAATAGGCAGCACACAAATCTTCGTTTCTGGCGCTTTTTTGTCATACGCATTTGTAAGTCTCACTTCAATGCTGTCATTTATATAAAATGACAGCATTGAATACATCTACATGGACGTGAAAGCTATGGCCATACTCACTGTTCGCAATGTTCCCGCCGAAGTTCACCGCGCGTTGCGTGTGCGCGCCGCAGCCCCTGGCCGCAGCACCGAAGCAGAAATCCGCGACATTCTCGAAAACTGTGTGAAGCCCGAGCAGCGGCTGCGCATGGGGGACGCATTGGCAGCGATAGGACGAAATGCAGGCCTGAAGGACAAAGACTTTGCGGTGTTTGAGCGCGACAAAACGCCCGCTGAACCGATGGGCTTTGAATGATTGTTTTAGACACCAACGTCGTCTCTGAAGCGATGAAGCCGTCGGCCCATCCCGCGGTGTCTGCCTGGCTGAACGCGCAGGTCGCGGAGACGCTTTATTTGTCCAGCGTGACGCTGGCCGAGCTGCTCTACGGCATTGGCGCTTTACCCGAAGGCCGGCGCAAGAACGCACTGGCCAGCACGCTCGATGGGTTGCTGGAGTTGTTCGGCAGCCGCGTTTTGCCGTTCGACACCGAGGCCGCCCGTTGCTACGCGCAGCTGGCGACGCGGGCCCGGGCAGCCGGAAAGGGGTTTCCAACGCCCGATGGCTACATCGCCGCCACAGCAGTCGCCCGTGGTTTTGCCGTGGCAAGCCGGGACACCAGCCCGTTCGAGGCGGCGGGCGTGTCGGTCATCAATCCGTGGGATGACCCAATCACCGATTGAATATTTGGTAAAAAACAGCTCTAGAGCACGCTGGTATTGCGCAAGCAGCTATCTTTTTAGAAGTGCCTTTCATCTCGTCGCGATTGCCATTCACTCTTTGTTAAAGCCCAACCAAGGGTGAAACCGCCAGCCCGCATCTGACTTCGGCAGGCTTGCGGTGGCAACCTTTTCCGCGCTCCGGCGCAACGACTGATCCTGGTGCTCTGCCCAGCGTTGCAACGCGGCCAGCAGATCGAGCTGCATCCAGGGCGTGATGCGCTCACCGCGCACCTGCGATTCAGGCACGGTGCTGAGCTGGTCTTGAATACGCGCATACAACAGTTTCTCGCGCGGGCCGGTGCCATCGTCCACACGGTGCAGGATCAATTCCTGCGCATCGTCGTCGGGCAAAAAGGCCACGTCCACGCGCGGCTGAGGGTCGTAGCGAAAGCGCTGGAACTGCGGCAGCACGCCGGTGAGCCAGAGGTTTTCAGAGCTCGCCCAGTGCAAGGTGGCGTCGCGTGTTGCGGGCGTAAAGAACCGGCTGCTGGCTTCGCGCGGCAGCATGGTGTCGCGCATGCGGGCGTGTTCAAGGTCGACCCATAAAGCCTTGGGCTGGAGCTTGTCGCGTGGCGCAATACGGGCGCGGGCATCAATGCAGCCTTGCTGTGCGGCCAGTTCTGGCAACAGGTCGACTAGGCTGTGTGACTGCAGATGAAAGTGCATAGCCGAGTCACGCTGCTCCTTAGGTTGCAAGCCTTTTGGTGGCTGTATCAGCTTCATTTCAAAGCCGGGTTTTGAGTAAACGGCGTCTTCCGCGTTTCGTTTCTCCAGGTTCCGCAAGTTGCAATCGAGCACCGCCATGTTGGCGCGCTCCACCGCACCGCCCCGATGCCTCCGAACACGGCCCGCGAGCTGAATGAGCGAACGCATGGAAGACGGTTCCACTACCGCCCAGTCGTAGTCATGGTCGCGCCCCACCTCGGTCACGGGTGAACCCAGCACAACGAACATGTGGTGTTGCTCCGGGTGCTGTGCCAGCAGGGCGCGCACTGCGGGGCGTTGCAACGCGGGGTCTGCAGCGCTGGCGTCCTTGTCGGCGTTCTTGGCCGTGCGCCGGTTCAGCACGGTATCGAGCTCGTGCTCGATGTCCGACCGGGTCAGCAGCGGAAATTGCGAGTGGTACGCGCACAGATGCACGCGCACATGAGCCGCAGGCGCACCGCTGCGGAAGAAGGCCAGCGCCACGTCGAACAGCGGATCAATGTTGGCCATGCGGATCAGGCCGAAGCTGACCTGCTTGCCGCTGGCAGGGTCGACGCTATGGTTTTGCGCATCCTGGTGTAGGCCCCATGAGCGCTGCAGCATGAATTGGGCAAATTCGCTGCGCCGCTCGTCTTTTTTGAGCCCGCTCCAATGGGGCGGCAGCGCCACCAGTTCCGCACGCCGGCGCACTTCGGCTTTGGCCAGTGCGGCGCAGCGCCGCTGCACGAACGCATGGTGCGCAGCGCGAAAGTCGCTGGCATCTTTACCCCCGCAGTCCGCATGCGCCTGGTCGAATTCATCCACCCACAAGCAGCACACCTTGGGTGCTTCGTCTGGACGCTCGCCCCGGTGGCGCTGGTAGTGCGAGCGGCCCTCCAAGTACGCGCGATACAGGCCTTCCACCAGCGCGGGTGGCAAGGTGGCCGACGACAACAGCACCCGCGAGCCGAGCAATCCTGCCCAGTGCACCAAGCGGGTGAGCGCAGGCAGGTCGGCCATGTCGAAATCGTCGGGCTCGTCGAGTACCAAATCGCTCGTCATCAACCGCAGCATGGGCGCGATCTGGCGGCCACCGCGCAGGCTCTCCGTCGCTGGCGTGAGGTGGTCGATGGTGCAAACCAGCAGCGGCGCGGCCAGCAGCGAGCGGGTTTGCGCATCGCTGGTCAAACGCATCAAGAGCGGATGCTGGTCATCGCCCTCGAACAACACTTGCCCACCTTCGTCGAGCAGGTCTTGGCGGGACGCCGAACCCGTGGCTTCGGCCTGCGCCTCGTAATACGCGAACAGGTCGCGGCTGGCCGCTCCGCCCACCTTGATGGCCAACTGGCTGCCATCGAGGTTCAGGTCGTTTTGAAAGCTGCGCCCGGTCTGCAAAGTCAACGTGCGCAGCCCCATGGCAAATGCGCAGCGCAGGCCCGCTTTGGGGTCGGCCAGCGCATTCATGATGCGGGCATTGCCCAGCGTTTTGCCACAGCCGGTGGACGCCATGTTGACGATGAAGGCGCCGTTCTTTTGCGCCTGCTCGCGCACGCCGCCAGCCAGATCTGCCGCCTTGTTCTGCCACTGAAACCGCGGGTCAGCAGTGCGCTTCATCAAGGCGCGGTGGTGCGGTAGGGCCGGCAACGCGCGCACCAGGCTTGGCAAGGCGCGGGTGATGACAGTGGCATGGGCCTGCACGCCCAGCAGGTGTTCGTCCAGCGTCTGGTTCAGCACGTTTTTGCCAGCGGCATTGGATGTCGTGTTGGCGAACAGCTTGGCGGTTGGCTGCAAATACGCCGCCCGCTCCGGTACGGGTTTATCGCGCAAAGGGCTTTCTGCGTCTTTGGGCTTTTGCAGGCCGTGGCTGGAGTAGTGGTGGTCGGCCAGCATGAGGCAGAGCCGTGCCACATGCGCGGAGAAGGGATCGCCAGGCCACAAAACGCCAACGGTGGCGGGCGGCACCAGTTGCAGCTTGCGGGCAAAGCGGGCGGCGGTTTTGCGCCAGTGCGGATTACCAACCGGCAAGCCGTTCGGAAAGCTCCAGTGCGCTGCCAGGTTGGACGCGCTGGTCGATTCCCTGGGTGCGTTCCAGTCGGCATCGACCTGCCGCAGCAATTCATCCAGCGCGCTGCGATTGACGAACCTGGGCTTCGCACCAAACCGGCGCCAAAGGATTTCGCCTTGCGCCGGCGCGTCGTCGGACAGGTCTTGCCGATTGCTCACGGGCATGCAAGGCAACCGGTGGTGCGTCAGCACCAGCCACGCCACAGCCTGCGCCAACGGTGGCAGTAATTTGAACGGGTTGTGTTCGGCGCGTTGCGCAATGCCAAAGCCGCTGTCGCTCAGCCCGTCGCAAAACAAGCGCGATTTTTTGTCGAGCCACAGTTGCTCGAAGTCGACAGCGTTGATCACCTTGTCGTCTGCGGTGGCGAGCCGTTGCAGCCAGCCTGCGTCATCGTCAGCGCCGACAAAAGCCTGAAACAACCGCACCGACACCCATTCATGGCGGTACTGATTGGGTTCACGCGATGCGGCGGGGCACAGCCGGTCCTGAAACGCTTGCGTGGCTTTGCCCAGGTCGTGCATCAGCGCAGCCAAAGCCGCCAGCGCGCTGATGGCAGGCAGGTGGTGCCAATCGTTCTCATCCTCCGCCCGAAGCACATTGCGCTTGGTGGTGTGCGTAGGCACCGCGCCCTGGCGGTTGAAGCGGCGCGCGTCGCCCACCACCCATAGCAGCTCGCTATGGTCCAGCCCACGAATCCAGTGGCAGGCGACGGCGGTGTTTTTGCGCGCGGTTTTGCGCAGCAGGCGGTGCAGCGTGCCCAAGCCGTCTTTGGTGATGGGGGTTTGCCAGGTGCGTTCGCCACGGCGCTCGGCAAACTGGTCAAGGATGCGGCGGGTTTCTTTGAGGGCGCGTTTGTCGCATTCGCAAATCAGCAGGATGTTCATTCGGCTGACTCTGGCAATGTGGGCAGCGCTGGGGTAGCGGCAGGCCCGATGGCAAGGGAGACGACGCTTGTGGTGGTGCTGACATCGTTGCCTTCTGCGGCTTTCTGGACGGCCATTCGTCCGGTTTCCAGCGCAATGGCTTTCAGTGTGTCGATCATGAAATCGAGTGCTTCCTGGCGAGTGAGTTGCTCGATGCAGGCTTGCCGAAATTCCTGCTCGGTATCGCCCCTGGCTGCGGAGATGAATGCCTGCGGCAGAACGATGGCGTCTTTGACCAGGTCGGCCGCGTCAAACACCAGCCCGCCGCGTCTTGTTTTGCCATGCAGCACGGCCAGCCCGTGAGGCAAGCCCAGCACCCAGGTGGCTGTGGCGCCCAAACCGTACGCGAGGTAGTTGCCGTGGTCGAGGAATGCGTTGGCTGGGTTGCGGCTTTCGCCCCGCGCGCTGCGGGTGAAGGCACCGGCTTGCGTGGCGTTGGCCGCAAGCTGGTACAGCTGCTTGGTCAGACGCCCTTCCAGTGCCAACAGGTGCGTGACATCTGGGGCGGTGGCTACGGCAGCGGTGGTGCGCTCCACGAGGGTGGCCAAGCGATCCAACGGCACGCTGAAGTGGCCCTCTTTGGCGCGGGTGTGGGCTGTCCAGTGCACAAGCAAATAGCGCAGGCGCGCACTTTGCAAGGCTTTGGCCGCGGCCAGCCGGAGCGCGTCGTCGAACCAGAAGCGCACCCAATGCTGCAAATATTCGGTGGGCCGGTATTCACTTTGCGGCGCAAACCAAGCGACTTCTTGCTCGCATTCATTCGCTGTGAACAAGGGTGTGCCGCCGCCCCCGCAAAAGCCCACCATGACGCCCGCCTTGGCCAGCTCGCGCATCGCCGCCTGCGTGACCGAGGTGCCGGTGCCCAGCAAAACGCTGGTGGTGTTGGCGATGGGAATGTTCCAGTACAGTGAACGCCTGCCCTCATCGGTGACGTATTCAACACGCCCGCCATTGACGAGCACGCGGCAGTGCTCAAGGTAATAAAGGTTTGCCCGTTTGGAATGCAGGATCGTTTTCAGATCGGATGACGCAAGATCGTTCATGAATGCCTTGGAGCTGCTTTCGATCAGCCTATCAGGCGATATGAGCGCTTGGCGCAGTAACCAAGCCTGTAAACGCACTCCTTATATCAATCCGCATACAAGCGCAGACGCAAAGCTTATAAAACTTGCATGACAATTGCGTTGTGCAGCACCAAGCCTTGCGCGGTGCCAGTGTGCAAAGTGAGGCCCGTCGCCCCTTTCTGCGCAAAGCCCAAAGTTTTCTGACTCCCCTCGCCATCACACACCATGAGTGCTTTTCTCGAAGAACGCGTCCTCTCGGTTCATCACTGGACCGACAGGCTTTTCAGCTTCACCACCACGCGCGACCCTACGCTGCGGTTCTCCAACGGGCACTTCACCATGATTGGCCTGAAGGTGAACGACAAGCCGCTGCTGCGTGCTTACAGCATCGTCAGTGCCAACTATGAGGATCATTTGGAGTTCCTCTCCATCAAGGTGCCGGACGGCCCGCTGACTTCGCGCCTGCAGCACATTCAGGTGGGCGACTCGATCGTCGTGGGCAAGAAGCCCACCGGCACGCTGCTGATCGACTATTTGCTGCCGGGCAAGCGCCTGTATTTGTTCTCCACCGGCACCGGCGTTGCGCCGTTCCTGAGCGTGATTCGCGATCCGGAAACCTACGAGCGCTTTGAGCAAGTGATCCTGGTGCATGGCGTGCGCCAGGTGAACGAGCTGGCATACCACGACTACCTCAGCGAGCTGCTGCCCACGCACGATATTTTGGGTGAGATGGTGGGCAAGCAGCTGCGCTACTACCCTACGGTGACGCGCGAGCCGTTTCGAACGCAGGGCCGCATTCCGGATCTGGTTACCTCGGGAAAGCTGACAGATGATCTGGGCTTTCCACCGCTGAACCCGCTTGAAGACCGCGCCATGCTGTGCGGCAGCCCCGAGATGCTGGCGTCCGTTAAAGGGCTGCTGGAAAAGCTCGACTTTGCGGAAGGCAACACCACCCGCCCCGGCGATTTTGTGGTGGAGCGGGCGTTCGTCGAGAAGTAAACCGTACGGGGGCGGCAGCGGTATCGCTCGCGCGCCCTAATTTGCTTACGCGTGCCGCGCCTCGCGGGACTCCTGCAGGGAACGGGCGCAAGCCGCGCCAAAAAGCAGCACAGCGGCCGAAAAGTAGATCCACATCAGCAGCGCCACCAATGAGCCCGCCGCACCGTAGGCCGACACCACCGCAGCGCCCGACAGGTAGGCCGACAGGCCATGCCGCCCCACCGTGAAAAGCGCAGCGCCGATAAGTGCTCCCCAGCCCAAATAACGCATACGCGGCTTGGGATTCACGCTGATGCGCATCAGCCCGACAAAAAGGCCGAAAGCAAACAGGAAGGACACGCCTTCGCTCATCGCCACCAGCAGCGGCTTGTACGTGAGGTGCTCGCCCAGCCAGTCCGAAGCCATCGCCATGCCAGCCGACACCATGAGCGAGATCAACAGCAAGAAACCCATGGCCAGAATGTAGGCCAGCCCGCGCAGCCGCAACGAGGCTGTAACCGACCACGATGGCCTGCCACTTGGCGACGCATCTTTGTCTTGCCAAAGTTTGCAGAACGCGGTTTGCAGTTCTGCAAACACACCGGTCGCGCCCCACAACAGCAGCACCAGCGCAATCGCAGAGGCCCACAGGCCTTGCGCCGGCTGCTTCGCGCTGGCAAGCGCCTCGGCCACCACAGAGGCGGTGCGCTCGCCGGTGAGCGAGCGAATCTGCTCCAGCAGATTGCTCTCGACCAACGAACGGTCCAGCCACCAGCCCAATGCGGCGACGATGACGACCAGCAGCGGGGCCAGGCTCAACATGCCGTAGAAGGCCATGGCCGCGCTCATGTGCAAGCCGTCAGCGCCCTGCCACATCTCCACCGCACGCAGCGGCCACCATTTGCGCGGCACTGGGGTAGCGCTGCGCCCGGCAGGGGAAGCGGCAGGGGGAGCGGGCGGTACGGGGCGAGATGGGTCGGTTTGCATAGCCCGCACTGTAAAGGGCATCGGCTGGTCAGGGCGTCGGACAGCTTCATGTACGACCACCAAAATCCATAGCGACAGGCTCAACATTCATAAGCGCCAAAGGCCTTTTGAGCGCTCTGAGTTGAATCACAGCAGCGCGAACAACCCAGTGA
Source organism: Burkholderiales bacterium (assembly GCA_038235025.1). Lineage (GTDB taxonomy): Bacteria > Pseudomonadota > Gammaproteobacteria > Burkholderiales > Burkholderiaceae_C > Simplicispira. Next base: position 8,707 of record JBBSUJ010000051.1, on the reverse strand, counting down.
ATGCGGGGGCTCGGTGATCGCTGATCGCTCATGGCAGCGTGGTGGGGATAAACCGCTCGCCGTCAAGATCCCGTCATCCGCACCCCGCTTCAAGACCTCGCAGACGATGGGCTTGCAATGCCGACGGAGCTGCTTCTGACACCAGATGTAAAGCTTGTCTGTCTTGATGCGCCAGCGCGATGCGCAATGCTGATGCACACCACACTTGCGCACCAGCTCGCTTTTCTTTTATGTCGTTACAGGAGCTTTAGACCATGAACCGATATTTGAAATTCGCCGCCATGATTGCTACCTCCACGGTGGTCATGTTTGGCCTGATGTACCTCAACACCTACGCGATAGACCACGTCTACTTCAGCGAGACCCGCGCTTACATGGCGCTGTACATGGGTGCAGCGATGGCCATCGTCATGCTGCTGTTCATGCTGGGCATGTACCAAAACAAGGCGGTCAATACGACCATCCTGATCGGCAGCGTTGTCGTATTTGCAGGCGCACTGTGGCTGGTGCGCAGCCAGGAAACCGTGGCAGATGTTGCGTGGATGAAAGCCATGATCCCGCACCACTCCATCGCCGTCCTCACCAGCGAACGCGCCCAAATTTCAGACCCGCGCGTGCGCAAGCTAGCGGACGGCATCATCGAAACGCAGAAGCGGGAAATTGGCGAGATGCAGGCGCTGATCAAGGATCTGGAAAAGCGCTAACAGCCAGATTTAAAGGGGCAAACCTTGAAAACCACCTTGCTTTGGCTCATCACCAAATACCTCATTACTGCTGCGGTGGTGGTCCTCGTGTCGGAGGCGGCGAAGCGCAGTGACAAGCTGGGGGGATTTCTCGCAGCATTGCCGATCGTCACATTCCTCACGCTGATCTGGCTCTACGTCGAAAAGCAGCCAATAGCCAAGATATCCAACCATGCTTGGTACACCTTCTTTTACGTGGTGCCCACCTTGCCTATGTTTCTGGCGTTTCCCTTCCTACTGCCGCGTCTTGGTTTCTGGCTCACCATGCTGGCTAGTATGGCCATCACCGTGGTGTGCTTTGGCGTGTTCGCTCTTTTGGTTCGTCCGTTTGGCATTCAGCTGCTGCCGTAAGGGGCACCACCACTGATTCAGCGCAGACCGCGACGCCGCCACTTTGTGCAGGCATCGGAATGCTCGCCAAGTGGTGTTGGCAAAGAACGCGCTATTCGTGGGCTTGGCCGAGGCGTTCCGCCGCATCCTGCAGACCCCTAAAAATCGGCAGGGAAACCGCTTCGGGGAAGTTTTCAGGCAGTATTTTTTGGACTCGCTGCACAACTTCGGGCGTCATTACTACCACCTTTTCAAGGATGGCGTCCACGTTCAACCCGGTGAGCGAGAAGATGCCGTAGCGCTCGCCCACGGTGACCCAGTGGCGGCGAAGAATTTCTTTCATTTTCCAATGGGCATTTTTGGAGCGAACCGCCATAGCCATGCGGGTTTCGTGCGCAGAAAGCTTGCCGGGTGCTTCGCCCATAAACGGGTAGACGGATAGCACGTCATAGATGGGAGTCATTTCAAACGCGCCTTTCGGACGCAAAAAAATGCTGAAATTTTTGGCGTGTCCATCGGTAGCACACAGCATCCAAAACAAGAGCTGCGCCATGAAAAAATGGAAGCGGTCGCGGTCACGCTGCATCGAACCGCCGAGCAGCGCCATGATTCCGTCCACGCCCGGCCCGCCATCGGCCTCGTATTTCAGAACGGGTGAGGTACCGGTGGCCTGGCACATGTCCTCTTGCGGTAAGCGACCCAGCATTTCTCCTTTCCATAACCGCCGATCAAAACGCTCCACGCTCAAGACCTTCTGATCTTCGAACTGAAGCATGTCGCAGGAAGCAACCGGCAAGTGATAAGCCGCCAGCAACTTCGAACACAGCCATTCGTTTTCCACAGAGTGGCGCAGGTCCAGTTTCGAGCCGCCCACGAGCCCGAGAGGCAGTTTGAATATATGCGTGGTCGGCGTTGCGCCCAAAGGTTTGCACCATCGGCCCTTCCAATGCAGCAGCGCTGTCTTCTCTTGTGCACCTGCAATCGAAATGCGGAAATCATCCTCTTGCGCACGGTTGCCGCCAAACGCGCCAGGCTGCACCGTCGCACGAATCAACTGCGCCACCTGCGCGTCGCTCATAGGCTCGGCCTGAACGCGCAAGTCGGTAGGGGACGCCTCTCCGGCAGGAATGATTTGCAGCGCACCCACGCAGTCCCGTCCAATTTCGCGCAAAAGCGTATAAGCATCGATGGCACCCACTTGGTAGCGCCGCGCCACGCGCTCCCGGATGTCTTTGCTGTCGGGCAGCAAATTCTCAAAGTAAAAGCGGACCGCGTCGCCTTTGTGCGGCAGATTGCCTGGCGTGAACGGCAGCGAGAGTGAGAGCGGCCGGCCCAGCAATGAGCGCGTCCACGTTGCGTCGTACTGCAGCACATCACCACCTGCTTCGATGCTCCAAGTGCCGACAAACTGCCCGTTCATCCACAGCGCAAGGGCCTTGCTGCGCGCCGGCGTGCTCATGGGCTACCACTCATTTAAATCGCCAGGCGTGGAGGCACTGGGTTTCTCCCGTGCGCGCATCACCCAATCGACGCCCAGCAGATCCATCAGTTTCATCAACCGCGCGGTACTGACGGTTTCAGCGTTGCGCTCCAAGGCAGAAACGGTTTGCTGCGTTACGCCCAAGCGCGTGGCCACGTCCGCCTGCGTCAGCCCGGCCGCTTTGCGAAAGGCTTTGAGCACATGCGGAAGCTGCTCGGTGGTGCGGATAGTGAATTCTTCCATGGGGTAGCGTGCAGGCGCATCTTGAGTTTACAGTCTTTGAATTGTATTCAAGGAATACAGGCTATGGACAGTATTTCACCGAAATACGAGCCTACGCTACACCAATACAACATTTGGTTTGTATTCCGTAAAAACATACTAAGAGTTGTAAATATACACCCGTCTTACGCCTTGCTAGCTCCCGAGTTAAGCAGCGTTCCCCGCGCTATCGCATAGAAAAGCCCCGCCAACGAGGGGCTAGAATTTTAGGCAAAAAAGCCCCTAGCGCTTACTGAATAAGCGCCAGAAGCTATCAACTCAATAGCATTAAAGGTTCGGGCCCAACAGCCGCCGCAGTTCGGTCTCGTCCATGCCGCGCCGCTTGGCCAGGTCCCGCACCTGGTCATCCGCAATGCGGCCCACGCTGAAGTACTGGCTGTCTGGGTGGCCGATGTAGAAGCCGCTAACGCTGGCTGCCGGCGACATGGCCAGGCTTTCCGTCAAGGTCATGCCAATTTCTTCGCAGCGCAGCAGCGTGAACATGTCGCGTTTGGCGCTGTGATCGGGGCAGGCGGGGTAGCCGGGCGCGGGACGAATGCCGTGGTATTTCTCGGCGATGAGCTCGGCGTTGCTCAGAGTTTCACAGCTGCCATAACCCCAAAGGTCGGTGCGCACGCGCTGGTGCAGGCATTCGGCAAAGGCTTCGGCCAAACGGTCCGCCAAGCTTTTGAACAGGATGGCGGAGTAATCATCCAGGTCGTCGATAAAAATTTTCTCCCGCCTCTCAATGCCCAGGCCTGCGGTGACGGCAAACATGCCGGCGTAGTCGGCAATGCCGCTGTCCTTGGGCGCGACAAAGTCAGCCAGGCAGCGGCTGGGGCGCGTGACCATAATTCCGTCAGCGCCTTCGTCCGCATATTTTTCGGTTTGCTGGCGCAGGCCGTACCAAGTCATGGCGACTTCGCTGCGCGACTCGTCGGTATAGAACTCGATGTCGTCGCCCACGCTGTTGGCGGGCATCAAGGTCATCACGCCGTTGGCTTGCAACCAGCGGCCGTCGATGATTTTTTTGAGCATGGCCTGGCCGTCGGCAAACACGCGGGTGGCTTCCTCGCCCACGACCTCGTCGGTGAGGATGGCGGGGTATGGCCCGGCCAAGTCCCAGGTCTGGAAGAACGGGCCCCAGTCCATGTAGGGCACCAGTTCGTTCAGGTCGAAGTTCTTGAAAATTCGCCGGCCTAGTGCGCGCGGCGGTGTGGGCTGGTAGGCGGCCCAATCGACCGGCGTTTTGTTGGCGCGAATTTTGGCCAGCGGCCACAGCGGCGTTTGTTTGCGGTTGGCGTGCTGGGTGCGCACCTTGTCGTAGTCGGCACTGATCTCTTCCAGGAACGCGCCCACGTTGTCCCCCAGCAAGCTTTGCGCCACGCCCACGCTGCGCGACGCATCGGGCACATAGACCACAGGGCCGTCGTAATGGGGCGCAATTTTGACCGCGGTGTGCACGCGGCTGCAGGTGGCGCCGCCAATCAGCAGCGGGATTTTTTTCACGCGGAAATGGTCGTCCTTGTGCATTTCGGCGGCCACATATTGCATCTCTTCCAGGCTGGGCGTGATGAGGCCAGACAGGCCCACGATGTCGGCCCCCTCGGCCTTGGCGCGCGCCAGAATTTCATGGCAGGGCACCATCACGCCCATGTTAATGACCTCAAAGTTGTTGCACTGCAAAACCACGGTGACGATGTTTTTGCCGATGTCGTGCACATCGCCTTTGACGGTGGCAATAATGATCTTGCCCTTGGTGCGCACATCGCGCCCAGCCATTTCGTCCTGGCGCTTTTCTTCCTCGATGTAGGGAATCAAATGCGCCACGGCCAGCTTCATCACCCGGGCCGATTTCACCACCTGCGGCAGGAACATCTTGCCCGCGCCAAACAGGTCGCCGACGATGCTCATGCCATCCATCAGCGGGCCTTCAATTACGTGCAGCGGACGTCCGCCTTTGGCCAGAATGCCTTGGTAGGCCTCTTCGGTGTCATCGGTGATGAAGTCGGTAAAGCCGTGCACCAGCGCGTGGCTCAGGCGCTCGCCCACGGTTTTGGGCGCATCCGGCGTGCCGCGCCATTCGAGTTTTTTGCTCTCATCTTTTGCGCCGCTTTTGGCCGTCTCGGCTACTTCCAGCAAACGCTCGGCCGCATCGGGGCGGCGGTTGAGAATGACGTCTTCCACGCGTTCGCGCAGCACCGGTTCCAGGTCGTCGTAAACCCCCACCATGCCGGCGTTGACGATGCCCATGTCCATACCCGCTTGAATGGCGTGGTACAGAAATACGGTGTGGATGGCCTCGCGCACCGGGTCATTTCCGCGAAAGCTGAAAGACACGTTCGACACTCCGCCCGACACCTTGGCACCGGGCAAGTTGGCCTTGATCCAGCGGGTGGCTTCGATGAACTCGACCGCGTAGTTGGAGTGTTCTTCAATGCCGGTGGCTACGGCAAAGATGTTCGGGTCAAAAATGATGTCTTCAGGCGGGAAACCCACCTCATCTACTAGGATGCGATAGGCCCGCTCGCAAATGGCGATCTTGCGCTCGTACGTGTCAGCCTGGCCTTTTTCGTCAAACGCCATCACCACGGCCGCCGCGCCATAGCGGCGTACCAGCTTGGCTTGCTGCTTAAAGGCTTCCACACCTTCTTTCATGGAAATGGAGTTGACGATGGGCTTGCCCTGAATGCAGCGCAGGCCGGCCTCAATCACTTCCCACTTGGAGCTGTCCACCATGATGGGCAGGCGCGAAATGTCGGGCTCAGACGCAATCAGGTTCAGGAACTTGACCATGGCGGCCTTGCTGTCCAGCATAGCCTCGTCCATGTTGATGTCGATCACCTGCGCGCCGTTTTCTACTTGCTGACGCGCCACCGTCAACGCTTCTTCAAACTGCCCGTTCAAAATCAAACGCGCAAACGCTTTGGAGCCGGTGACGTTGGTGCGTTCGCCCACGTTGACGAACAAGGTGCCCGCGCCAATGGAGACGGGCTCCAGGCCCGATAGCCGCATCGGCGGCACGGATTGAGAAAGAGTCGGCGCGGAAGAAGTTTCAGACATGGCTCACCAAAGCAATTCACGGAACAAAGCGGTGGTGAGCGCCGTTGAGGGCGCTGTGTGCGCCCTACTCAAGCCTGACGCTCGGCACAACCGAATGGCTGACCGGCGCTGCAACGCTCCTTGAGAGGGGTGTGATTTTAGTCCGCCCTCCCGGTACTGGCGGGGCGCGCGCCATATGGCCCCACGCCGATTCAGACGGGTACGGCGCGCAGCAGTTGCCCCGGCCCCGACGCGAACAAATGCGTGCTGTGGTGCGCTGTGGTCGTTAACGTTCGATAAACCGCGTTATTTGACATCGGCCTGACGCCTGTGACTTGGCACAAAGCCCTTGCCCGCAGAAAGCACGAAAATGACAGACTGATCCCATTGCCCCATAAGGAACCAAGCGCATGAGCACGAAGCAACCGACCATCATCTACACGCTGACCGACGAAGCCCCTGCCCTGGCAACGGCCGCCTTTCTGCCCATCGTTCGCACCTTTGCACGCCCTGCAGGCATCCAAGTGGATTCCGCTGACATCTCGGTGGCCAGCCGGATCCTGAGCCAATTCCCCGAGCACCTGACCGAAGCGCAGCGCGTGCCCGACAACTTGGCCACCTTGGCTAAGCTGACGCTCTCCCCCGATGCCAACATCATCAAGCTGCCCAATATCAGCGCATCGGTGTCCCAGCTGGGCGCGGCTATTCAGGAGCTGCAGGCCAAGGGCTACGCGATTCCCGACTACCCCGAGAGCCCGCAAACCGACGAAGAGAAAAGCATCCGCGCCCGCTACAACAAGTGCATCGGCAGCGCGGTGAACCCGGTGCTGCGCGAAGGCAACTCAGACCGGCGCGCGCCCAAAGCGGTGAAGGAATACGCCCGCAAGCACCCGCACAGCATGGCCGACTGGAGCCAGGCATCGCGCTCCCATGTCTCGCACATGCACCACGGTGACTTCTACGCCGGCGAAAAATCACTGACGCTGGACAAAGCCTGCGACGTGAAGATGGAGCTGGTCGGCAAAAGCGGCAAGACCACGGTGCTCAAGCCCAAGGTGTCGCTCAAAGATGGCGAAATCATTGACAGCATGTTCATGAGCAAAAAGGCACTGCTGGAGTTCTACGAAAAAGAGATCGACGACGCCTACAAAACCGGCGTGATGTTCTCGCTGCACGTCAAAGCCACCATGATGAAGGTGTCGCACCCCATTGTGTTTGGCCACTGCGTACGCATCTTCTACAAAGACGCGTTTGAAAAGCACGCCGCGCTGTTCGACGAACTGGGCATCAACGTCAACAACGGCATGGTTGACCTGTACAACAAAATTGCCACCTTGCCGCAAAGCCAGCAGGACGAAATCAAGCGCGACCTGCACGCCTGCCACGCGGCGCGGCCTGAGCTGGCGATGGTCGATTCGGCCAAAGGCATTACCAATTTTCATTCGCCCAACGACATCATCGTGGACGCCTCCATGCCCGCGATGATCAGGAACGGCGGCCAGATGTGGGGCGCCGATGGCCGCCTGAAAGACGCCAAGGCGGTAATGCCAGAAAGCACCTTTGCCCGCATCTACCAAGAGATCATCAACTTCTGCAAATGGCACGGCAACTTTGACCCCAAGACCATGGGCACCGTACCCAACGTGGGCCTGATGGCGCAGCAAGCCGAAGAGTACGGCTCGCACGACAAGACGTTTGAATGCCCCGAAGACGGCGTAGCCAACATCGTCGACCTGGCCACCGGCAGAGTGCTGCTGAACCAGAACGTGGAAGCGGGCGATATCTGGCGCATGTGCCAGGTGAAGGATGCGCCGATTCGCGACTGGGTCAAGCTGGCCGTCACCCGCGCCCGCAACTCCGGCATGCCCGCCGTCTTCTGGCTGGACCCGTACCGCCCGCACGAGAACGAAGTCATCAAGAAGGTCAAGCTTTACCTGAAGGACCACGACACCACCGGCCTTGATATTCAAATCATGAGCCAGGTGCGCGCCATGCGCTACACGCTGGAACGCGTGATCCGCGGGCAAGACACCATCAGCGTGACCGGTAACATCCTGCGCGATTACCTCACCGACCTGTTCCCCATCATGGAACTGGGCACCAGCGCCAAGATGCTCTCCGTCGTGCCACTGATGGCCGGCGGCGGCATGTACGAAACAGGTGCCGGCGGCTCGGCCCCCAAGCATGTACAGCAACTGGTGGAGGAAAACCACCTGCGTTGGGATTCGCTGGGCGAGTTCCTGGCGCTGGCAGTCAGCCTGGAAGACCTGGGTCTGAAGACCGGCAACCAGCAAGCCACGCTGCTGTCGAAAACACTCGATACCGCCACTGGCAAACTGCTGGACAACAACAAGAACCCCTCCACCAAAACCGGCCAGCTCGACAACCGCGGCAGCCAGTTTTATTTGGCGATGTACTGGGCGCAGGAGTTGGCAGCGCAAACCGATGACAAGGCGCTGGCCGCCAAGTTCGCGGTGTTGGCAAAGACCTTGGCTGACAACGAGCAAAAGATCGTCGGCGAACTGGCCGAGGTGCAGGGCAAGCCGGTGGATGTGGGCGGGTACTACTTGCTGGATGCCAAGAAGACCGACGCGGTGATGCGGCCTAGCGCTACGTTGAATGCGGCGTTGGAGGCTGTGGCGGGTTGATGGCAACTGCGGCCTGACAGGGCGCAGTTTATGGATGCAAGCCACACCCGCCGAAATGGCAGGGGCGGCCTCAATTGTGAAGTGCAACACACTACTGAATTGAGAGGACAGCCATGCCAAACACCAGCTACCAACAACTGAGCGAAGCGGAGCGCCACGCCATCTCCCTCGGCCTGCAGCAAGGCATGCCTCAGAGAGCCATA
>JBBSUJ010000050.1:0-22643 GCA_038235025.1 Burkholderiales bacterium | reverse complement strand
TTGTGATAGCGCGGTCTCGGGCGGTCCGCTTCGTTGCTTTTTTTGCCAATAGCACGGCTATTAGCTGCAAAAAGACGCCTTGCGGCCCATTCCGATCCGCACTATCACATCCTCGCGAGGGTTATGCAGGACATCCCTAGCTCTGTTGACTGCCAAGTTGCTTGAGGCTGTCGCGAATCTCGCGCAACAGCACGATATCCTCGGGAGCCACGGCCGGTGGTGCCGGAGGGGTTTCGCGTTTGAGGTGGTTGATTTTTTTGACCATTAAGAAAATGATGGCGGCAAGAATCACGAAATTCACCAGAACGGTCACAAAGTGGCCGTAAGCAAATATCGGGATGCCGGCCTTCGTAAGAGCATCCAGAGTCCGCGGTGTGCCTTCAGGTGCCGTGCCGAGGACAATAAACATGTTGGAAAAGTCAAGCTTTCCGAATACCAGGCCGACGATGGGCATGATCAAGTCCTTAACCATGGAATCTACGATTTTGCTAAACGCAGCCCCAATGATCACGCCAACGGCGAGGTCAATGACATTGCCTTTGACGGCAAACTCGCGAAATTCTTTGAGCATTCCCACTTGTTATTCTCCAGGTTGATGAGGGGTCGCAGTATGTCGTAGCGTTGGCGTGATCCGCAGGAGCGCTCGCTCCTGGTGGTGCAGTTTTCTGGTGTCTGGGCGTTCCGCTCGCCAAGGCTGGCCGGGTCAAATAGACGAATGTTCAGTCCGCTACAATTTCAGGCTGTTTCTGTTCCACTGCGACGCATATCGAGGCCCCCAATGAGTGACATCCCAATCGACTCCAGCAAACGGACGTGGCTGATAGCGACCGGTTGTGCCGGTGCGGTGGGCGGCATGGCAACCGCTGTTCCCTTCGTGAGTTCCTTTCAACCGTCTGAAAAGGCCAAGGCTGCGGGTGCTGCGGTTGAAGTTGATATAGCGGGACTGAATCCCGGGGAAAAAATGACCGTGGAATGGCGCGGTAAGCCCGTGTGGATTGTTCGCCGTACGCCCGAGCAGGTAGCGGAGCTGTCTAAGCACGACGATAAGCTGGCCGATCCGCAGTCCAATCGAAAGCCAGACGAGTTCACGCCAACTTACGCACGCAACGAGGCTCGTTCTATCAAGCCGGAATACTTTGTTGCAGTAGGTATTTGTCCCCATTTGGGCTGCTCGCCCATCGATCGTTTTGCCAGTGGTCCGCAGCCATCGCTGCCGGACGACTGGCAGGGCGGCTTCTTGTGCCCTTGCCATGGCTCTACCTTTGATCTCGCCGGTCGCGTGTACAAAAACAAGCCGTCTCCTGACAATTTGGAAGTACCTCCCTATATGTACCTGTCCGACACGCGCCTGCTCATTGGCGACGACAAGAAGAAAGCCTGAGGCTCGAAATAATGGCTGTGTTCAAGGATATTTCTCCCAACGCCTCCTCGGGCGCTAAGCTGACTAACTGGTTTGAAAATCGGTTTCCCACCGCATTTGACGCATACCGCGTGCATATTTCGGAGTATTACGCACCCAAGAACTTCAATTTCTGGTACATCTTTGGCTCGCTGGCTTTGCTGGTGCTGGTCATTCAGATTGTCACCGGAATTTTCTTGGTGATGCATTACAAGCCCGATGCAGCGCTTGCGTTCGCATCCGTTGAATACATAATGCGCGACGTGCCCTGGGGCTGGCTGATCCGCTATATGCACTCGACCGGCGCATCGGCATTTTTCATCGTCGTTTATCTGCACATGTTCCGAGGTCTGATCTACGGCAGCTACCGCAAGCCGCGCGAACTGGTTTGGATTTTCGGCTGCGCCATTTTCCTGGCACTTATGGCGGAAGCTTTCATGGGCTACCTGCTACCTTGGGGGCAAATGTCGTATTGGGGAGCCCAAGTCATCGTTAACCTGTTTGCTGCTATTCCCTTTATTGGTCCGGATCTCGCATTATTGATCCGCGGCGATTACGTTGTTTCAGACGCTACGCTTAACCGTTTCTTTAGTTTTCACGTTATCGCAGTTCCGTTGGTCTTGCTGGGCCTAGTTGTGGCGCACTTACTGGCCTTGCACGATGTCGGTTCCAACAATCCTGACGGTGTGGAAATCAAGGGTCCAAATGCGCCTCGTGATGAGAAAGGTCGCCCGCTAGATGGTATTCCTTTCCATCCTTACTACACTGTGCATGACATTTTGGCGGTCTGCATGTTCCTAATGGCGTTCACCGCAGTAGTGTTCTTTGCGCCAGAGGCCGGCGGGTACTTCCTTGAGTACAACAACTTTATTCCTGCTGATCCCTTGAAGACGCCGGCACATATCGCGCCAGTTTGGTACTTCACGCCGTTCTATTCGATGTTGCGCGCTATCACAACCGAAATGATGTACGCGTTGATTGGATGTATTGTTATCGCCGCCGCCCTAGGCGTAGTTAAGGGGAAGTTACCCAGTATCTTTAAGATCGTCATTATTGGAGCGGCAGTGGTTTCTGTCGTGTTGATGCTGAGCATAGACGCTAAGTTCTGGGGCGTGGTTGTAATGGGTGGTGCTGTCATTATTTTGTTTTTCTTGCCCTGGCTGGATAACAGCCCCGTACGGTCTATCCGTTACCGACCTAGCTGGCATAAATATTTGTACGCCTTCTTTGTCTTTATGTTTTTCGTCCTGGGCTACTTGGGTATTCAGGCTCCGGGCGCTTGGGGTGAGGTCGCCGGACAAGACGTCGCTCAGCGGGTCTCACAGATATTCACGTTGGGATATTTTGGTTTCTTTCTTCTGATGCCGTGGTGGAGCCGCATAGGTGAGCCCCTGCCGGTGCCAGATCGTGTGAATTTCGTAGCGCATTGAGGTCGGAGACGCAGACCATGAAAAAGATAATCGTTTCTTTCATCGCTGGCTTGGTTCTTGTCGCGGGTGCGGCGCATGCTGCTGGCGGGGAGTCTATTGCTTGGGACGAGGCACCTAGTCGAACCAACAACCTGCCAGCCCTGCAAAACGGTGCCAAATTGTTCGTCAATTACTGTATAGGTTGCCATTCAGCGGCCTATATGCGCTACACGCGACTTGGTGACATCGGACTAACGCCTGAGCAAATTAAGGCCAACTTGCTGTTTTCTACTGAAAAAATCGGTGAGACCATGAAGGCGACTATCGATCCTGAACAAGCAAAGGACTGGTTTGGCGGTAATCCGCCGGACTTGACCGTTATTGCGCGATCGCGCGCTGGCCCTGGGGGTTCTGGCGCTGATTATCTTTACACGTTTCTTAGATCGTTTTATCGTGATGACACTAAGGCGACGGGCTGGAACAACTTAGCCTATCCGAACATTGCCATGCCTAACCCGCTTTGGGAGCTTCAGGGTAATCGCCACCCTCTATTTGATGAGGTGGATTCACACGGAAGCTTGACCCAGGTTTTCAAAGGGTGGGATCAACTATCGCCCGGAACCATGACCCCCATGCAGTTCGAGGATTCCATAGGCGATCTTGTTGGTTATCTGCAATGGATGGGTGAGCCTGGACAAAATACCCGTGTCAGAGTAGGCGTCTGGGTTCTGATCTTTCTTGCTTGTATGACGGTTTTCGCCTGGAACCTTAATAATGCGTTCTGGAAAGACGTTAAGTAGATTCTGGTACTTTGCTGCATCTGACACAAGGTGCGGCGTTTTTCAGAGTGGGACGTCAACGGCGTTCCGCTCCTTTGGTTTTTAGGAGTTTCGTTTCATGATGGTGCTTTATTCGGGTACGACCTGTCCTTTTTCACATCGATGCCGTTTTGTTCTATTTGAAAAGGGTATGGATTTTGAGATTCGGGACGTTGACCTTTACAACAAGCCTGAAGACATCGCGGTCATGAATCCATACGGCCAAGTACCAATCTTGGTCGAGCGCGATCTGATTTTGTATGAGTCAAACATCATCAACGAATACATTGACGAGCGGTTCCCCCACCCTCAGCTAATGCCTGGCGACCCGGTCGATCGGGCACGCGTTCGCCTGTTTCTGCTTAATTTTGAAAAAGAGCTGTTTGTTCACGTCAACACGCTTGAGGCTCGCGCAAGCAAGGGCAATGAAAAGGCGCTGGAGAAAGCCAGGGCGCACATCCGTGATCGCCTAACGCAGCTCGCGCCGGTGTTTCTCAAGAACAAATACATGTTGGGTGATAATTTCTCTATGCTTGACGTGGCCATTGCGCCACTTCTTTGGCGACTCGACTATTACGGTATCGATTTAAGCAAAAATGCCGCGCCTCTCCTTAAGTACGCGGAGCGCATTTTCTCTCGGCCGGCTTATATCGAGGCTTTGACGCCATCAGAGAAAGTGATGCGCAAATAACGCGTGTCGTCGATCCATCGCAAGACTTAACCATGAAAAACGAGGAATTGAGTTCCACTCGTCCGTACCTGATTCGCGCACTGCATGAATGGTGTACCGATAACGGTTTCACGCCCCACGTAGCCGTCAAGGTCGATGACTCGGTGCAGGTGCCGCGTGAACACGTAAACGATGGCGAAATTGTGCTCAACGTCGGCCTGGATGCGACAAGCGGCTTGCAGTTGGGCAATGACTTTATCGAGTTTAAGGCGCGCTTCGGAGGCCAGCCGCGAGATATCATCGTTCCTATTGGTCGCGTCATCGCCATTTACGCGCGCGAGAACGGGCAGGGTATGGCGTTCCCTCCACCAGTCGACGTGTTGAGCAGAATCCACCGCCATGGCAGTGCGGTGATGACGCAAGACATGCCAGCAGATACATGCAGACCTCTGGTGCAACTGGTGGCTGAATCAAGTGGCGTGGAAGACAAAGATGTCTCAGATGCCCCAGTGCCGCCGAGGGATCCCGGACCGTCGAGCCGGCGAGCGTCTCTTAAAAGAGTGAAATGAGACCTAATGTGGCAATGTTAGAGGTTTCTACGGTTTAGAATAACGTTTACGCCGATTTAGCTCAGTGGTAGAGCAACCGCCTTGTAAGCGGTAGGTCGTCAGTTCAATCCCGACAATCGGCACCATTGCTTTGAAATCTAGCCAGGGCCGAACTCTTTTTAAGAGAAGTCTTGTAAAGACGGTATAATTTGGTGCTTAGCGGCTGTAGCTCAGTTGGATAGAGTACTTGGCTACGAACCAAGGGGTCGTGGGTTCAATTCCTGCCAGCCGCACCAAAAAGACAAGCCCTGAGTTCGAAAGAGCTCAGGGCTTTTTATTTTTTTCCAGCATTTCATGTGCATGCGATCTGTCGATCTTCTCAGTCAGGCTCCCCCGATGACGTGCTTATTCGGCTCTCGACAACATGGGACTGCTGCCGATGGCTTATATTTTGGCTTCTCCCCAAATTTGTAGGAAGCCCTGAATGAGCAAAGCGTTTACTCGCGAATCCGATGAAGAGCCAGAAGAGCTGCTTCCTCTGACTCCAGTAGAAGCTGCCGCACGAAACTACATGACTCCGAACGGTTACGAGCGCTTGCGCTCGGAGCTGCTCCATCTCCTTGATGTCGAGCGGCCGCAAGTCGTACACACGGTGCATTGGGCCGCGCGCAACGGTGACCGATCAGAGAACGGCGACTACCTCTATGGAAAAAAGCGATTGCGTGAGGTTGATCGACGTATCCGATTTTTGACTATGCGACTTGAGGCAGCTGAGGTAGTGGAGCCTTCAGTACACTACGGTAATGAGCAAGTCTTTTTCGGAGCATCGGTACGCTACGTTGACGACTTGGGACAAGAAACTACCGTAACCATCAAAGGTATCGATGAGTCCGACAGTAAAGCCGGCGAGGTGAGCTGGATTTCTCCAGTTGCGAGGGCGCTACGCAACGCGCGGGTTGGCGATGAAGTGCGGGTGGACACCCCGGCTGGCATTCGTTTCCTGGAGGTACTGAAAGTGGATTACCCAAAGATGCGCTAGCAAGGCGTTTAACGCGCCTCCTCGCCGCAGAAGCGTTAGGCCACGGGCATGGACCGTGCTGCCCGCACTACGGAAGATGTCCTGCGGACATTACGCAACGCTGCTTCCAGATGCGTGGTGTCACGGACACCGATAGACAGGCGCAAATTTACGGTGTTGAGACCTGCTTCATCGTCCATATCAATATGGATGATGTCCGCTTCAGCGCCAGCCAAGTCTCCTGCCACTCTCGCCAGGACACCTTTTCCATTGTTCACCGTCACCACAATGCCCGTCTCGAACATGCGGATTGGTTCGTCGCTCCAGTCCACAGTGATAAAACGCTCGGCGTCTTTGGCCTCTAAGCGCTTGCCAGCGGCACATTGTGCCGCATGCACTACCAATCCCTCGCCACGGCCCAAATAACCAATGATGGGATCGCCCGGAACGGGCCTGCAGCAGCGGGCGTATTTGACCGTGGCGCTCTCACTGCCATCCAGTGAAATTCCGCCCTGCGAGACGTTTTCGTGTGAAGAGTAGCGTTCGCGCGTTAAAAGCACAGCATCCGGGCGAAATCCCTGCTCGGTAAGCAGCGCTATGACGCGCTTTGCCACGATGTTGGCAATCCGCTTGCCTAGGCCAATATCCGTCAAGAGCTCACTGCGAGAGCGGCTTCCCGTGAAGCGAAGAAGCTTGTCCCACAGCGGCTGCATTGTTTCCGAGTCTTCAGGCATTTGCTTCAAGCCTTCCGCACGCAGGGCTTGCATCAAAAGTTTTTCTCCCAGCGCCTCCGAGTCAACTTGTGCCAGCGACTTGATATGGCTGCGAATTTTGGAGCGCGCACGGCCGGTCCGCACGAAGCCGAGCCAGGCGGGATTGGGAGTTGCTTTAGGAGTCGTAATGATCTCCACCACATCCCCGTTGTGAATTTCGGTCCGCAAGGCAACCTGCTCTTCATTCACTTTAGCCGCAACCGTCTGGCCACCCACATCGCTATGAATCGCATAAGCAAAATCGATGATCGTCGCCCCGCGAGGTAAAGCCAAGATCTGCCCTTTGGGCGTGAACACGTAGACGGCATCCGGGAAAAGGTCGACCTTGACGTGGTCCCAAAACTCGGCTGCATCCCGCGTTTCGTTTTGAATGTCCAACAAGGACTGCAACCACTTGGTGCCCAGGTGCTCGGCTGTGTTCCCAACCGGTTCCGCGCCGTCCTGTTCATCGCTGCGCTGCTCTTTGTAGAGCCAGTGCGCAGCAACGCCCGCTTCGGCGATCAGGTGCATATCCTCGGTCCGCATCTGAAACTCAATATTGACGCTGGATGGACCCACCAGTGTGGTGTGCAAAGACTGGTAGCCGTTTACCTTCGCAATAGCAATGTGATCTTTGAATTTGCCAGGAACGGGCTTGTAGAGCTGGTGCAGCACGCCGAGCGCGGTGTAGCAGTCAGAGATACTGCACACAACGACACGGAACCCATACAAGTCAGTGACCTGCGCAAAACTCAGATGCTTTAACTCCATCTTTTGGTAGATGGCGTAAAGGGTTTTTTCTCGTCCGGCCAGGCGTGCTTTCAGGCCCACCTTCTTAAAAGCGCTGTCAACATCATTTTGTACTTTTTGCACCAGATCGCGGCGGCGGTTGCGCGCCTTTGCGACCGCTTTCGAAAGTGTGTGGTGCCGCCATGGATGCAAGTAGCGAAAAGACAAATCCTGCAACTCGCGGTAGGTCTCGTTCAAACCCAGCCGGTGCGCAATCGGTGCATAGATGTCGAGCGTTTCGGAAGATATGCGGCGCCATTTGCTGCGAGGCATATCTGCCATCGTGCGCATGTTGTGCGTGCGGTCAGCCAGCTTAATGAGGATGACGCGCACGTCCCGTGCCATGGCCAGCAACATCTTTCTAAAAGATTCGGCCTGATTTTCCTCGCGCGTATCGAACTGCAGCTTGTCAAGCTTGGTCAGTCCATCCACCAACTCGGCCACGCTGGGGTCAAAGCGGTCGATGAGGTCGGCCTTGGTAACGCCGCAATCTTCCATGGCATCGTGCAGCAGCGCGGCCATCAACGCTTGAGCGTCTAGTTTCCACTCGGCGCATTGCGCAGCCACAGCAATCGGGTGCGTGATGTAGGGCTCACCGCTGCTGCGTAGCTGGCCCAGGTGGGCCTCATCAGCAAAGCGATAGGCCTGACGCACCATTTCGATTTGAGCGGGCTCAAGGTAATCCAACGCGTCAGTGAGCGCGGCAAAGCTCGCTGCAGCAGCATTTGCTGCTGCAGCGGCGTTGCTGAGGGAGGCTGTGCGCTCCAATACCTGGTTGTCGGCCAAAGAGGCCGGATTCGACTCCGCGTTCATGCCTCAAATATAGCGTGGGCCATGCGCTGCCGTGCGATCCAAAAAAAAGGCACCGATTTACGGTGCCCTTGGCAGAACAAGAAAGCCGCTGGGCTCAGCCTGGAACCTTTTTCAACATCTCGATGCCGACCTTGCCCGCAGCAATTTCGCGAAGTGCCGTGACGGCGGGTTTGTTGCGGCTTTCAATACGCGGGGTGTGGCCTTGGCTCAGCATCCGGGCGCGGTAAGTGGCTGCAAGCACCAACTGAAATCGATTGGGAATTTTTTCAAGGCAATCTTCGACGGTGATTCGGGCCATGGGGTTCTCCGGAGGGTCAGGGAAGTTTCAGTAGCTCGAAGGTGTCCGAGCGTGCGCGGCGCTGTGCCGCGTATTTGAGGCGCTGCGCATGGACGACCGCTTTCAGGTCGAAAAGTGCGCGTTCAAATAGCTCGTTGATTATAACGAAGTCGAATTTTTGAACCTCTTGCATCTCTTGCGCAGCATTGGCCAAACGCTTCGTGATGACCGCGGGAGTATCTTCGCCGCGTCGCTCGAGACGGGACCGGAGTTCGTCCCAACTGGGAGGTAGTACGAAAATCAGCACTGCGTTGGAAAACGCTTTTTTTATTTGCAACGCGCCTTGAAAGTCGATTTCCAGAATGATGTCGTTGCCCTGTGCTATTCGCTCTTCAATCGCACGTTTGGAAGTGCCGTAGCGGTTGCCATGCACCAACGCCCATTCAACGAAGGCATCGCTTTTCACCATCTGGTCAAATTCAGGCTCGGATGAAAAAAAGTATTCGCGCCCGTGTTTTTCTTGACCGCGAGGCGTGCGCGTGGTGTGCGAGATGGAGGAAAACACGAGGGAGTCCAGCTCCAACAAGGCCTTGACCAAGCTTGACTTTCCAGCGCCGCTGGGCGCTGCCACAACAAAGAGGTTGCCAGGGTATTCTTGGTGAGTGCTCATGGTGCTGGTGGCCCCGTCATTCCAGATTCTGGACTTGCTCGCGCATTTGCTCAATCAAAACTTTCATATCGACGCTGATGCGGGTCAGTTCGAGGGCGGAAGATTTTGATCCCAATGTATTGGCTTCGCGGTGAAGCTCCTGGATCAGAAAATCCAGGCGTTTTCCAACTTCTCCGCCTTTGTCCAGTAAGCGTCCGATCTCATCGAGATGTGATTGCAGGCGTGTAATTTCCTCAGCCACGTCAATGCGAATGGCAAAAGCTGTCGCCTCGCTCAGGGCACGGTCTTGCGCCGCTTCTGGTGTGGCGCTGCCTTCTGCAAGGCCCATGGCCTCGCGCCAGCGCTCCGTAAAGCGCTGCCGCTGCTGCTCTACTAGTTGGGGTATCAGCGGCGTGGCCTGCTCGGCCAGCAATGCGAGCCGCTTTAAATGCCCTCGCAGCATGGCGACTAGCCGATCGCCTTCTTGCGCACGGGAGCGGAGCAACGCTGCAATGACGGTTTCGGCCAACGGGGCCAGGTCGTCTCGGGGCGCATCGTCTGGCACGGCGGTACCGCTGCACAGGCGCAGTGCTTCCGCTACGCTCAGCGGTGGCGCTTTCGGCAGCCAGCATTGCACCGCGTCCTGCATGGAGGAGAGCCGCTGCAGCAAGCGAGCGGGGGGATCTTGAAGCGCCGCGTTGTCAGTTGTTTCCAGTGCGGCGCGCACTTCCACTTTTCCGCGCTTGATTTTGGAAGTAACCAAAGCGCGCAGGGCGGGTTCGGCCGAACGAAGCTCGTCGGGGAGGCGAAAGGAAAGATCCAGAAAACGGCTATTAACCGAGCGAATTTCCATGCCAAGACGCCGCGTTGGAGCAGTGCTGACTGCCGTTTCTGCACCGGCGTCCGGTGCGCCAGACTGCGCGCTTGCGTAGCCGGTCATGCTGTAGACTGCCATGGGACTTTCTTGGTTGCTAGCGAACCCGCGATTATCCGGGTTCTCATTTGCCCCCGAATCAAACGCGCTCAATATGTCCAAAGTCAAACCGGCACCGCTACCGCCCGACACCGTTATCGGTGGTTACCGCGTGATACGCCGTGCATCGGCGGGGGGGTTCGGTGTGGTCTATCTTTGCATGGATCCCGAGGGCCAACAGGTGGCCATCAAAGAGTACTTGCCATCGTCTTTGGCTACGCGCCAGCCGGGTGAGTTACTGCCTAAAGTACAGCCCGAGAAGCTGTCGCTGTATCGCCTTGGTTTGAAAAGCTTTTTTGAAGAAGGGCGAGCGCTGGCGCAAATTTCGCACGCGTCGGTCGTTAGTGTTCTCAATTTTTTCCGTGAAAACGAAACGGTTTACATGGTGATGAATTACTTGGAAGGGGCCACCCTTCAGGATTTCATCATCACCGCGCGCGATTTGAAATCGCAAAAGGTGTTCCGCGAATCGACCATTCGCTCGCTTTTTGACGAAGTGCTACGCGGCATGCGCATCGTGCACCAGCACAAGATGCTGCACCTCGATATCAAGCCCGCCAATATCTTCATCACCGATGACAATAAGGCGGTGATGATTGACTTTGGCGCGGCGCGTGAAGTGCTGTCCAAAGAGGGCAACTTCATTCGCCCCATGTACACCCCCGGTTTTGCTGCACCCGAAATGTACCGGCGCGATTCGTCAATGGGCCCCTGGACTGATATTTATGCCATCGGCGCTTGTATGTACGCCTGCATGCAGGGCTTTCCCCCCAACGAAGCACCGCAGCGTCAAGACAAGGATCGGCTCTCGCTCGCGTTCGCCAAGCTCCGCGGCGTGTATTCCGACAACCTGATTGAGGTGGTGGAGTGGTGTATGGCGCTCGATCCTCTGTCGCGCCCGCAGTCGGTGTTTGCCTTGCAAAAAGAACTGAGCCGAGAGGGCGAGCGCCGCTACACCAAGCTGAGCGTGGGTGAAAAGATGCGCTTGCAACTCGATACCCTCGTCTCTGAGACCCGAAAAAGCGTGACCAAGCCCGGTGACATGCCCCCGGCAGGAGCCAAGCCAAAATGAAATTTTCGATCTTTCAGATCAGCCGCCGCGGCGGGCGCGAGAAAAACGAAGACCGCATGGGCTATTGCTACACGCGCGAGTCCGGCCTGTTTGTGTTGGCCGACGGTATGGGCGGCCACCCGGAGGGAGAGGTCGCGGCGCAGATTGCGCTGCAGACCGTGGCGGCCATGTACCAGCGCCAGGCCAAGCCGCAATTGCCCGATGTGAACGAGTTTCTCTCGAACGCTTTGCTGGCGGCGCACCACCAAATTCTTCGTTATGCCAGCGACAAGGGCATGATGGATTCGCCCCGTACCACGCTGGTTGCAGCCGTTATTCAGGACGGTAGCGCGAGCTGGGTGCACTGCGGCGATTCGCGCTTGTATATGGTGCGCGGCAGCGAATTGCTCACCCGCACCCGCGACCACTCTTATCTGGAGCTGCGAAAAGTGCCAGAGGCGTTGGAGCGGATTAACCGCAACGTGCTGTTTACTTGCCTGGGATCGCCGACCAAACCTATTTACGACACCACAGGCCCTGTGCCACTAGAGCAAGGTGACCGCTTGCTGCTCTGCTCTGACGGCCTGTGGGGCACGCTGAGCGACGAAGAAATCGCTGGCGAATTGGGCCGAAGTGTGGTGTCGCAGTCGGTGCCTGAGCTTGTCGAATCCGCGCTGCGCAAGGCGGGTGAGACGAGCGACAACGTTACCGTGATTGCCATGGAATGGGAAACACCGGATTCGTTTGAGTCGACTCAAGGCGTATCCACGGACAGTATTAGCGATGAGGTGTTCGCCTCCACTATTCAGGCAGGTCCGCTTGATGGCTTGGTGGACGACTTGGACGATGCCGCCATTGAGCGCTCTATCGCGGAGATCAACGAGGCGATTCGCCGTTCGGCCGAGCGCAAGCGATAACCAACATAGGCGCGATAGCCGTCCGCAGCCAGAAGGCCGCTCCCATTTCCTCTTTTTTAGCTCGCCGTGGCGCTACGCCTGGCGGGCTTTTTGATTAGTTAAACGCTACCCATGAATGCTATTGCTCCTTCCGGCCCGACGGCCCCCGCAAACCAACGCGCCGACCACCGCGCTGCTGATGTCCTGCGCCCGATCAAGATTACCCGCCAGTTCACGATGCACGCCGAAGGCGCCGTGCTCGTCGAGTTTGGCAACACCCGTGTGCTGTGCACCGCTAGCGTGGAGGAAAAAGTGCCGCCGCACCAGCGCGGCAGTGGCAAGGGTTGGGTCACGGCGGAATACGGCATGCTGCCGCGTGCTACGCACAAGCGCAATGACCGCGAGGCGGCCAAAGGCAAACAAAGCGGGCGCACGCAGGAAATTCAACGGCTCATCGGCCGCTCGATGCGCGCAGTGTTTGATCTACAGGTCCTGGGTGAACGCAGCATCTTGCTCGACTGCGATGTACTTCAGGCGGACGGCGGCACGCGCACCGCCGCCATTACTGGTGCGTGGGTGGCAGCGTACGATGCAGTCGCGGG
The DNA here is from genome assembly GCA_038235025.1 of Burkholderiales bacterium. Taxonomy (GTDB): domain Bacteria; phylum Pseudomonadota; class Gammaproteobacteria; order Burkholderiales; family Burkholderiaceae_C; genus Simplicispira. Next base: position 9,979 of record JBBSUJ010000050.1, on the reverse strand, counting down.
CCTACTTGTCCGTGGCGTGCTTACTGAGTCGCCCATTCGCGACCACATCGCGGCCGTGTCGGTGGGCATCGTGCAGGGCGCGCCCATGCTCGATTTGGATTACGTCGAAGACTCGGCCTGCGATAACGACATGAACGTGGTGATGACGGGCGCTGGTCATTTCGTGGAAGTGCAGGGCACTGCAGAGGGCGAGGCCTTTAACCGCAGCGAGATGAATGCGTTGCTCGACTTGGCCCAGAGCGGTATTGCACAGCTGGTGCAGCACCAACGCAGTGCTTTGGGCCGTGTTATGGGGTTGGTACTTGATTGATAGCTGCTTACGTAATAGGGACAAGCGCTGGAGGCCAATTCGACCATGAAAATAGTGCTGGCATCTAACAATCGCGGCAAGCTCGCCGAGCTACAGGTTCTGTTTGCGCCGCTGGGTTTTGAGCTGATACGCCAGACCGACTTGGGCGTGGGCGAAGCCGAGGAGCCGCACCGCACGTTTGTGGAAAACGCGCTGGCCAAAGCCCGCTTCGCCGCACAGCACACCGGCCTGCCCGCAGTGGCCGACGACGCTGGCCTGTGTGTAGATGCGTTCGGTGGTCTGCCGGGCGTGGACACGGCCTACTACGCCACGCAGTTTGGCTACCCCAAAGGCGATGACGAAAACGTGCGTGCGCTGCTTGAGCAACTGCAAGGCGTTGGCGACCGCCGTGCGGCACTGGTCAGTACGCTGGTGGCCTTGCGCAGCCCGCACGATCCTGAGCCGTTGATTGCCGTGGGCCGCGTGGTGGGGGACATTGCGCTTGTGCCGCGTGGGCTTGAAGGCTTTGGTTTTGACCCGGTGATGGTCATAGCGCACCTGGACAAAACCTTTGCCGAGCTGGATGCCGCCACCAAGAACCAGCTCAGCCACCGCGGTCAGGCGGCCCGCACCATGCTGGCGCTGATGCGCGAACGGTGGATGACGTGAAGTGTTCCACTGAGGCGTTTCGCACCGTCCTCCCTTTTCTGCGGGACGGGGGAGGCCGCCACCGCCCGTATTTCGAAGGCTCGGTGGCCTGTGCTGGGCTGCTGCCCGTTTTGGCCGGACCCCACGCGTGCAATTTGGGCGGTCCGTTGCGCGCTTCAATCACGGTTGCCCCATGATTATTCCCATCCTTCCCGCTGTCGAAGCGGCACCCGCGTTGCAGCGTGACATTCAGCACTACATGCGCCCGGGTTTGCTGCAGCTGCCCGCGCTGCCGCCACTGTCGCTGTATGTGCATTTGCCGTGGTGCCTTATAAAATGTCCATATTGCGATTTCAACTCGCATGCGGCGCCCGGCGGCGCTTTGCCCGAAACGCAATACTTGAATGCTCTGCAGGCCGATCTGGAGGCTGCGCTGCCGCTGATTTGGGGCCGACCGGTCCACAGTATTTTTATTGGTGGCGGCACCCCCAGCCTGTTCTCGCCCCAAGCGATCGACCGGCTACTGAGCGATATTCGCGCCTTGTTGCCCCTCGCGGCTGGTGCTGAGGTCACGCTCGAAGCCAACCCCGGTACGTTTGAAAAAGACCGCTTTCGTGCCTACCGCGGGGCGGGCGTCACGCGCCTTTCAGTGGGAGTACAAAGCTTCAACGATGCGCATTTGCAAGTGCTGGGCCGCGTACACAGCGCGGCGCAGGCGATTGCAGCGGTTGAAGAGGCGGCTCAAGCCTTTGACACCTTCAACCTAGACCTTATGTACGCGCTACCCGGCCAGGATATGGCCGGGTTGGATGCCGACCTGAGTACTGCGCTGGCGCTGGCGCCGCCGCACTTGTCCATTTACCACCTCACGATTGAGCCGAACACCTTCTTTGCCAAATACCCGCCCGTTGTTCCCGGGGATGACCTGGCGTACGCCATGCTGGACCGAATTACCGAGCGCACGGGAGCCACCGGCCTGCAGCGCTACGAAATATCCGCTTACGCGCAGGCGGGGCATGAGTGCGGGCACAACGTCAATTACTGGCAGTTTGGCGATTATTTGGGCATAGGCGCAGGAGCGCACAGCAAGATTAGTTTTGCGCACCGCGTGGTGCGCCAGACGCGCTTTCGCGACCCGGTGCTGTACATGGCCAACGCCCTGGCGGGGAATGCCGTGGCCCAGAGCGATGAGATCAAGCGTAGTGAATTGGCGTTTGAATACATGTTGAATGCGCTGCGATTGCGCGCCGGGTTTGCGCTCGCGGATTTTGTCGCGCGTACCGGCCAGAGCGTGGCGTCCACCGGGCCCGCACTAGACGCCGCGGAGGCCAAAGGTCTTATTGAGCGTAGCGCCACGCACGTGCGGCCGTCGGAGCGCGGGTTTGATTTTCTGAGTGACTTGCAGTCGCTCTTTTTGCCGGGTTAAGCCAGCGCGCGCCGCGCGCGCTGGCCTAGTGCAGCCGAGCGTGACTCAGCTGCAGTTAGCAGCCGTGATCTTGCCGCTGCCATCCAAGCTCAAATTCAACCGCTGTGCGTCGAATTCTTTGGTGACCATTTGGCCTGGCGAAAGAGTGCGCGCCATCAGCGCGCCCGACGCTACGCGCGCTGCTTCCACATTGCGCGCGGTGCCCGCCTTGCCAATAGCGGCCTGCGCGGGGCCTGCATCGCAGCGCCCGCCGCGCGGTGGCACGTCGGCGCGCACATCGATTGGTACCGGGCTTTGCGGGGCCGCGCAAGCAGCCATCAGCGTGGCGGTTGCAATAACGGGAATAAAGCGGGTGCGCATGCAGTGTCTCCTAGGGGGGTCAATCCGCCACCATAGCCTGTGCTGCCATTGAAGCAGGTCAGCATCCGTAACCATGTGCGGAGTAATTTAAGCGTTTTGGTATTCCACCGCTCACATCGCGAGTGCTTGAACGCTCCCTCGGCGTTTGTCCCACGGGCTCGCGTCCCCAAAGACCGCAAGCAGCGATTTCCACACCGCTTACAAGAGGAAGACACCAGTGCCCTGCTGAACCTTTTTATTTGCGGTCCAGGGAGACGACATGAACAGCCCAAGCCAATATCCCGCCACCAGTCAACCCGCAGCCCCACGGCACTACACCGAGGAGGCTGTGCAGGTCGTGCTTGGGCATGGCATCCCTTCGCAAGACCCTGATCCTGCTGCGCAAGTAGCGCTGTCACCACAAGAGGCGGAGCGCGAGGGCAAGTCTGCTTACGTAGGCGGTGGTGCTGTCGCTGGCCTGGCTGCTGGAGCTGCCGTCGGCGCTGCTGTGGCCGGTCCGGTTGGCGTGGTGGTGGGCGGTACTGCAGGAGCCATTGCCGGTGCACTCGGCGGCGAAGCGGCGGGTCAGACCAGCGCACCCGAGTCCGATGCCCGCATCGAGCGGCTGCCAACTGAGGCCGAGCTGCGCAATGCTGACGATGGCAAGCTTGAACGTTCGTAGCGTATCGAAAGTGCGGCGGAGGTTGCCGGCAGCACATCCGCTTGTGGCGCTTACGCGAGGCATTAGAACTGGCCAGCTTTCAGCGGCCAACCCCCAGTCGCCATTCGTTCCAACTGGAGGGCATCAAGCGACGACCCAGTCGAACTTTACGGCCTCAGCAGGGCGGCTTAGGCTGTGTTAGAAAGAGCGGCGCACGCTGGCCAAACCACCGGTCTGCAACTTGGCACTGTTGCGTAAGGTCGCTCGGCAACGAGCAGCCCATGCCGCCTAAGCTGGTGCAAATAGTTTTGGACTGCCAAAGGGAAGATTTGATCGAATCCACTGGCCCCCGGCTGGAGCTCAAGCTTGCGGGTGTCTTTCGCCTGAGAAGCGGCGCGTACCGCTAGCTACCGGGGGTAGGCACATCGGGCGCAGCCAACCCTTGACCTGTCAACGCCCGGTGCCTGCCCACGGTAGTCCGCTTCTCATGAATCATAGTAAGAATATCTAAAACTATAGCTGTAAATCTATGCCCAATAAGCGCTAGAGGCCTAAAATGCATAAAGTTTTTCGGCACCTATCGATTGCGGCATGGTCGCCTGCCCAGCGCCAGCTGTACGGTTGGCCGCACCTGACGACTTAGTGCTGGAACGCAGGCTAAACCCTTGGGAACTTGGCCGCAGCAGGCGGGACTGCGACGAAACATGGCACCGCGCACCCCCGGAAAGCTCCGCCATTTCGCGCGGCTCAGTCCGGCACTGGGCGCGACGGCATGTACTGTGCAGCAGGGCAGCAGGGCAGCAGAGCCGCACAGGCCGTCGAGCTAGGTGCGCTGAACATCGTCTAAAACGTCGTAGTGGTCATCCTCGTGTGAGGAGCGCGCGATTACGGTGAACGTGCCATCGGTTTCCAGTACCAAAGCGCCGACGGACTCCACGCCCTTTAGCCCGGCTTCTCTGATGCGAGCGGTGACCTCAGTTTGTGTGACGCGACACTTTTTCATTGCTTGCAGTAGGGCGCGCCCGTGATGAACAAGCAGCACGGGTTCGCCAGTTACGAATTTTCTAAGCCACGGCCAACGCACGCTCGACCAAGTGACGGCAAATTGCAGGCCGATCAGCAGCGCAAAGGCGACACCTCCTTGCAGCAGCGATATGTCTTTGGTCAGTAGCAATGATGCGAGCGTAGAGCCCAGCGCCACGGTGACAAGAAAATCAAATGCGTTCATTTTGGAAAGCGTTCTGTTTCCGGAAATACGCAGAAAAAACACCAGCATCACGTACCCGAGAACGCCGATCACCAAAGTTCGAAGAGGGCCCGCCCAGCCGTTGAAAAAGAAATGTTCCATAGTCAATTTTTTGACCACATCGCAACTTTTTTATGACGTCATCCGGCGTTCCGTGATGTGCGGAAACCTCCCTTATCTTCGCGTGACCTTGGGCAAGTCAAGCGGCTTGACGCCTACTCTCCAAGCCCGAGGCAATGAAAGCATTCAGGTTGCGAGTGGGCTCGACGACGGTGGCGCGCTGCAGAAAACCTTGTCAGTCAACGACCTACCAGGGGAGCCAAAACTTGACTACGCCGCAGGGTGTTCGCGGCAAGCACCATCGATGTTTTCAAAGAAAGGGAGCACTTATGGCAGATTATTCGGAGCCCACTTCCGCCAACCGGGCGGCCTCGGGCACGTATGCAGAGTCGGGAGCGGCGTCACTGGCTCCAGCCGTCAGCGGCGTATCGTGGGGAGCAATCTTTGCGGGGGCCGCCGGCGCCGGCGCGCTGTCCTTTGTGCTGGTTCTTTTGGGAACCGGTCTCGGCATGGCATCTGTTTCCCCCTGGTCGAGTGAGGGAATCGCAGCCGATACGTTTGGCTGGGCAACGATCGCCTGGATTACGTTCGTCGCGCTGGCTGCATCGGGCGTGGGCGGCTACCTAGCGGGGCGTTTGCGTACCAAGTGGGCAGGCTTGCACACGGCCGAGGTTTATTTTCGAGACACAGCGCATGGGTTTCTGGCGTGGTCCGTGGCGACGCTTTTGGCCGCGGTCATGGTGTCTTCTGCGGTTGGTTCTGCCGTGAGTGCTGGTGCAAAGGCCGCTACCTCAGTGGCTGGCGGCGCAGCAACTGCTGCGATGACGGTAGGCGCCTCAGGCGTGGCAGGTGCAATGAGCGGTGCCAGCAGCGACTCGGCTGCCGATGCGGGCAGCGGGCCGATGTCGTATTTCGTTGATTCGCTGTTCCGCAGCCCGGCATCGGCCGCATCGACCATGGCTCCTGTCACAGCGGGCAACGGCGCAGCCCCGGCTCAAGAGGTGTACCGAATCTTCGCCAACAGCTTGCGAACCGGCGAGCTTGCGCAGGACGATGCACAGTACGTGGGCCAACTGATCGCGCGGCAAACCGGTATTTCGCAGCAGGAGGCGCAGGAGCGCGTAACCAACGCGTTCACCAAAATGCAGGCCGGCGTCGAAGAGGCCAAAGAGGCGGCAAAAGTTGCTGCCGAGAAGGCCCGAAAAGCTACGGCCTACGGTTCGCTATGGCTTGTATTCTCGCTGCTGGCGGGTGCATTCGTAGCCAGCGTTTGCGCTACACGGGGCGGACGCCGGCGCGACCTGCAGTCCACCATCTAACCCTTTAAGGAGAATACATATGGGCGCTATATTGCTTTGGTTGATCGGTATACCAATTCCACTAATCTTGTTGTTAATCTTCATTTTCTGATGGACGGCAGATGAATCAAAAAAGCCCCGGTCTTATGAGTAAGCCGGGGCTTTTTGCGCTGGTGCTTCAGCATGCCTATGAATCGTTCCGTCTCCAATGGCTGCAAGCGCCCTGCAAACGAAGCTGTACCCGCATATGACTTGCACCTTGCCATGGACGTGTTGGATGCAGTTTTGTCAAACGTCATCAAGCCGGCCACAGCCCGCGGTCACAGCCGAGAAACCGTCAAGCGCCCAGCGGCAGCTCCAAAAGGGCAACAAGACCGCCCAGATCGCTTCGGCCGAGAATGAGCGTGCCGCCGTAAGTCTGCGCGATGTCTCGCACGATGGCCAAACCCAGGCCATGTTCGGGCACCGATTCATCAAAACGTTTTCCCCGTTGCGCAACGAGCGCCATTTGTTCAGCAGACAAACCCGGGCCGTCGTCCTCAACACGGATGCGCAGGAAATCTCCGTCTTTGCGGCAACTGACGCGGACCTGCGATTTCGCCCACTTGCTAGCGTTGTCCATAAGGTTTCCCGGCATTCCTCCAGACCGCTCGCCACGCTTTGCCAGCGTAAGGACTCGCTTGCCACGGGCTGGGCCTGCCTTTACATCGCAACGGTTTGCCTCGGTGCACTTGGGTCATCAGTGCCACAAGGCGGTCGATGACGGCTTGGATAGGCACATGTTCCGCGCTACCAGCACCGCTGGCAAACCGAGCCAAATGCCGAACTACCGTGCGTGACACCAGGTGCACCTGCTCTTAAAGTCAGGGCCCCGGCACATCGGCTTTTCGCGCTTCTATGCCCAGTATCGCCAGCGGCTTCTTCAGGGCGCGGCTGAGATCGGCCGCCTGGTGTCTGGAGCGTTCCACCACTTGTTGATTGCGTTGCAAAACCATCTCCACCGTGCCGGCTACCGGGCTTAGATCGGGTCCGAATCCTGCGCCCATATCCAATACGTCACCTCGATGCACTTCCTCCAGCCGCGTCCGCAGCCGCTGCGATGGGTTCAGGCCAATGCGCACTGCGAGAACGTTCAACACTGCCAGGCTTAGCAATGAGGCCAGTTGTGTGGTGATGAGAATGTCGTCGATGCGCTGCCATTCGGCCAAGGTGGCATCCATAGGGCCAGCCACTGGAGGCCGGATTTGAGGTGGAAGGGCGCATCACCGCTGTTGACGCAGGGAGGTCGACTTTTGAGCTGCGAGGTTTGACCGTTTCTTACGCCAACAGCCGCATCGTTGGTGGCACTCCGGCACAACTGGTGGTCGGCGCGAAGATCGAAGTGGAGGGGGGTCTTTCTGCCGAAGGTAACGTTGTCGTCGCTGCGTTGGTAGAGTTCGATTGATCACTAAATGATGTGCAAACCTGAACGCGCATCGCCACGCCAGCATAGGCGGCTTGCACGCTTGTCCTGCAGCCGGTCAGCATCGGCTTGCTGTGTGCAGGCGCGGAATTTCTGGCGCAGCGTTTGGCGTGCGAGTAGGCCGTTTTTTTGTGCCAGCCGCCATATGACAGAGGGCTTGATGTGCAGGGCTTTATCCGTTCGTAATAGACGATTGAAAAATACAAGACGTTTAAAAAATACTTTTTTTGTATCTGACGAAGCTGATGTTCGTGTCAAGGTCAACCGTGAGCCTGGGCCCATGCGGCCCATGATTCCGTGCACCTTGATCGAGAGCGTCGGCGCGCTGGGGAAGAACCTTCTCCGGTTCATTGAGGGTGGTCTTTGGCGGCTGACAAACTTTCCATGAGGTCCAGAGTCGCTGCTTGGCGGCGTTACGCGTTCATCATGGCGACGCCGTTGCTGCTGACGGTGTGGAACCTCAACTGGATGCCGATCGTGTGGCACACGCTTTCTGCGCAGTGGCGACAACGCCATCACGCCCGCTGGGCTGGACCTGCACCGTTATCGCGCCACGATGCAGGCGGTACCCATTGCGGGCGTGGCGGCCAATGTCTCCGTGCTGACGTTCAATCGAGCCAGCGGCACGCTGTTTGCGGTAGTCAATCGCCCCCCGACGGTCATTGTGCTCGACACCAATGGCCGGATACTCAGAAGCGTGCGCCTACACGGTTTGTCGGACACGGAAGGAATTACCCACGTGGATGACGACTGGTTTGTGGTCGCGGAGGAAGGTAAGAAACGGCTTACTTGGGTTCACATCCTGCAAAGTGGCCAAGGGCGCTTGGTGGAAAAAGGGGCCAGCTTAGAACTGGGCGGCCGCTTGTTTGGTAATTTGGGGTTTGAAGGCGTCTCTTGGGACGAAGCGCACTCAGAGCTGTGGGTGGTTAACGAAAAATGGCCTAAACAAGCGCTCTCAGTAACCGGATTTGAACGAACCGACCGGACGAAAAATCAACAGGTGAAGGTTCGCCAATGGGACAAAGCGGTCTGGCTATCGCCCTTGGGAAGCGACCTTGCATCTATCAGCGTGCACTCGGAAACAGGCAATTTGCTTCTGTTGAGCGATGAGTCGGCCGTGTTGGTGGAAATGTCGCCCGACGGAATGGTCGTTAGCACGCTGCCTTTGTGGCGTGGCTGGCACGGCTTGACCCGATCAGTGCACAGGCGGAGGGCATAGCGCTGAGGCGCGATGGAGAGGTTTTCATCGTGTCAGAACACAATCTTTCGTACCGGTTTGCTCGGCAGTGTCGAGTTCCCGGCTACAGCAGGGGCTGCGCGGCGGTCTAGGAGGCTCCGTCTCAGGCGAGCTTGATCAGGGCCGGCTCGTGGCCGCAATGACGGCCGCGTCGAATCGTTGGCCGTAAGCTGTCGGATGCAAGCTAGGCGCAATTCAGAGCGGTTTACTGGACGGCACCCGCCCGAAGTAGCGGTGCAGGACCCATGCCGCCACTACGCGTTCAAGTAGTACGGTTCGTGCTTCGTGCATTGCGAAGATGAAAAAACGCTGGTGCAACGCCTTAGACCGCTGAATTTCAAGCGGGCAATGTGAAAGTTCGAGAAAGGCGATTTTGGAGGACACCGACTTCGGAAAAAGGATTGAATGGCTGATGGGGCCCCAGCCGCACACTCCTAGCTCTGCGCTTTGCGCTGCTCTGGCTGCTAACAACTGCTGCAACGCATGTCTGTCTTGGCGCTACCGCTTTTCTGGGAATCCCTTCCATGCCTTACTCGAGAGCCGCGATCTTCTGCAAAGATACTTTTCCGGCACCGCTGCACGTCCGGTGGAATGCGTGTTGTCGCTATGCCGAGCCATGCGTCTGGCGCGATTTATTCAGGCCCGCCTGATGGGGGTCGGTGTCAGCCGGACAGGCGAATTCATGCAGCATTCTGCAATAGCCACTCCACGTCTTGACCCTGCATCTGCCTTGCAGTTCGTGATCAACGCCTCTGCAGGTTCCGTTGAAGTCGATGCCAAGCGCGCTGTGATCGAAACGGCGCTGGCGGGAAATGGTCGCAAAGGAGCACTGCTGATTTGCGATATTTCTGAATTGCCGCGAGTTGCGGCCGAAGCCGCAGCGACGGCAGTGGCACGCAATACGGCGGTGGTCGCCGTGGGTGGTGACGGCAGCCTCAATGCGGTCGCTCAAGCTGCACACGCCGCCGGCTGCCCGATGGGCGTGATTCCCTACGGTACGTTTAACTACTTTGCCAGGACCCACGGGATACCGACCGAACCCGCTGCCGCAGCGCAAATGCTGTTGGCTGTGCACCCGATCCCGGTGCAGGTGGCGGCCATCAATGAGCGGGTTTTTCTGGTCAACGCAAGCCTCGGGGCCTACCCCGAATTGTTGCAAGACCGAGAAGCTTACAAGGCCCGCTTTGGCCGCAGTCGCTGGGTGGCGCTGCTAGCGGCCTGTGCCACGCTGTTGCGCTCCCAACGCCGGCTTCGCTTACACATCGCAACGGGAGCGGTGATTCGCGACGTAAAGACGCTGACGCTTTTTGTCG
>JBBSUJ010000049.1:0-22685 GCA_038235025.1 Burkholderiales bacterium | reverse complement strand
GGCAGGCCTCGAGCGCGTCGCCCTCCTGCTCGCAGCCGGCGAGCACCTCGGCGTAGGCGTCCAGCGCGGCGCGCACCGCGGCGAGCGGCACGCCGTCGTAGGGCTCCCGCGGCGCCGCCTCCCCGAGCCCCTCGAGCCCGTCGCCGGCCTGCGTACCCACGCTGGCCAGCTTGATGCGCAGGTTCTCAATCCACTGCTGGTACGGCTTGGTGTTGACGATGTTGGCTTTGAGCTCATCGTCATCGATCATGCGGCCCTGCTCCAGGTCGATCAGCAGCATCTTGCCCGGCTGCAGCCGCCATTTGCGCACGATGCGGTTCTCAGGGATGGGCAACACGCCCGATTCCGATGCCAGGATGACCAGGTCGTCGTCCGTCACGCAATACCGCGAAGGCCGCAGGCCATTGCGATCCAGCGTGGCGCCAATCTGGCGGCCATCGGTGAACACGATGGAGGCTGGGCCATCCCACGGCTCCATCATGGCGGCGTGGTATTCGTAGAACGCGCGGCGACGCGGATCCATAGTGGTGTGCTGCTCCCACGGCTCGGGAATCATCATCATCACGGCCTGGCTGATGGGGTAGCCCGCCATAGTGAGCAGCTCCAGGCAGTTGTCAAACGTGGCGGTGTCAGACTGGTCGGCAAAGCTGATGGGGTACAGCTTTTGCAGGTCGGCCGCCAACACGGGCGACGCCATCACCCCTTCGCGCGCCTTCATCCAGTTGTAGTTGCCTTTAACGGTGTTGATTTCACCGTTGTGCGCCACGTACCGGTACGGGTGCGCCAATGGCCACTCGGGAAAGGTGTTGGTGGAAAAGCGCTGGTGCACCAAGCCGATGGCAGAAATGCAGCGCGGGTCTTGCAAATCAAGGTAGTAGGTGCCCACTTGATCGGCCAGCAGCAAACCTTTGTACACCACGGTGCGGCTGCTCATGCACGGCACGTAGTACTCTTTGCTGTGCTTGAGTCCCAGCGCCTGAATGGCGGCGCTAGCGGTCTTGCGAATCACATACAGTTTGCGCTCCAGCGCGTCCTGCACGATGACGTCGTTGCCGCGGCCAATGAACACCTGCTTCAGGATGGGCTCTTTGGCGCGCACGGCTGGCGACATGGGCATGTCCCGGTTGACCGGTACATCGCGCCAGCCGAGCAGTACTTGCCCTTCCGCCTTAATGGCGCGCTCCATTTCCTGCTCGCAAGCGCGGCGACTGGCGTGCTCCTTGGGCAAAAAGATCATGCCGACGCCGTATTCACCCGCGGCCGGCAGTGCGACGTTCTGCAGCGCCATTTCCTCGCGGTACAGCGCATCGGGAATCTGGATCAGGATGCCGGCACCATCGCCCATCAGCTTGTCCGCACCGACCGCGCCACGGTGGTCGATGTTTTCCAGAATTTGCAGGGCCTGGGTCACGATATCGTGGCGCTTGATTCCCTTGATATGCGCGACAAAACCCAGACCGCAAGCGTCGTGCTCTTGCGCCTTGGAATACAGGCCATGCTGTTGGAGATGCTCGATTTCGGCGGCCGTGGTCATGGCTTTGTCCTTGTTGTTTTCGCGGGGCTTTGCAGAATAATGCAATGTGACAAGGGCGCGCAAGAAAAATAATAAGGGTCAGGTACCGTTTAAACCCACTCATAATCTGCATCTATTTAATCGGGGACACAACAACTACACGCTGTCAGCTGCCTTGGGACACCAGCAACGCGCGGAGGCCGCATCGGCCCCTTCAGCCTTGTTTGTTCACCGACCGCGGTCGACCCGCCGATGCTCTAGTGGCCCTTCGACCGGTTCGCAGCTCCAGAGCGGACACAAAGTCTGGCCCGCCAAGGGCCCACCCGTGCAGTGCCGAGGCAGACACCACCTGTGCTGTCGCAACATTCAGGCCAGCCTCCAATCGCTGGGCGTAAACCGCCTCGCGCGCGAAAGGTGTGTTGCCAAGCGACCAGAACAGCGCGTGGGAACTGACCAAGCGGTCATGGCGCAAACCCAGGTGGTGGCTGTTGCTGGACCACGCCCAGTCCGACGCGCGTGCAGCCAGATCGTGGCGCTGAGGGTGGCTTTCGATATGCGCCATGCAGTCGAGCAGGTAAAGTTCGGGCTCAATCACGGTGGACCGGTAGCGCCCTTCCCACAAGGTACCGGTGCGACCATGTCGAGCGTTGAACCAGCGCACATAGCTGCGACCTATCGCCTGCATCAGCAGTGGCAAGGCACCGTCTGCGGCGGGTGTTGCCAACAAATGAAAGTGCGTGGGCATCAGCACATAGGCGTGTACCGACACCTTGTGTTTCAGTGCCGCCTCCACCAAGAGCGCATGCATGCGCTCGTAATCTTGGTCATCCGCAAATACCACTTGGCGATTGTTACCGCGATGGATGATGTGGTGCACGTGGTGAGCAAGCTTGAGACGGGGCAGTCGGGCCATGGTACAGAGTCCTTATCTGACCCCCATTATTGGACAGCTTGACTACAAGGCTCTGAGAGAGCCGCATAACACTATTAAAAAATAGCTACTAACGCCTACTGCAAAAGCTCTAGAGCCCTAAAACATTAAAATTTTTAAGCGCTGGCTAATTCAGGTTGCGGCCAGTGCGGCTATACCGAACCGACCACCCAAAGCCGCCTCCAGCCCGAATTCCTGCAGGATGGCGCGCAAGCGGTCGGCTGCGCTGCGTTTTTTCTGGCCGGTATAACGCGCAATGATGAGCTCGTTTTTCATGCTGTGCTCCCAGCCCACCAGCTCGGTCACCGTCACTTGGTAGCCGCTGGCTTCCAGATGCAGGCAGCGCAGCACATTGGTGATTTGGCTGCCCATCTCCCGCGTATGCAGCGGATGGCGCCAAAGCTCGGCCAAGGGAGTGCGGGACAGTTGCAACGCCTTGCCTTGCCGCAGGCAGGCCGCTACCTCCGCTTGGCAGCAGGGCACGATCACCATGGCGCGGGCCTGCTTCTGCAAACCGAAGGCGATGGCGTCGTCGGTGGCGGTGTCGCACGCATGCAGTGCAGTCACGATGTCGATTTGCGCAGGCAGCTGCGCGGAATCGGTCGCTTCGGCCACTGAGAGGTTCAAAAACGACATGCGCTCAAACCCGATCCGTGCTGCCAGCACTTGCGACTTTTCCACCAGTTCGGCGCGTGTCTCGATGCCATAAATATGGCCTCGGCCCAGCGCCTTGAAATACAGGTCGTACAGGATGAAGCCCAGGTAGGACTTACCAGCGCCGTGGTCGGCCAGCGTGGGCGTACGGTCACCACGGACCAGGTCTTTGGCCATTTCTTGCAATAGCGGCTCAATGAACTGAAACAGGTGACCCACCTGCTTCAGTTTGCGCCGCGAATCCTGGTTGATGCGCCCATCGCGCGTAAGGATGTGCAGCTCCTTAAGCAACTCGACAGACTGGCCTGGTCGCAGTTCCGCAATGTCGGGGCTTGCCGCCGGTTCGCCAGCGCGGGAGTTGGATTTTTTATGTGCCATGTCGATGTTTGTTTACAGGCGCAGCACCCGTGAGAGCAGCGGGTACGGTCGCGTCAGCCTGCAGTTCCTGCCAGCCGGCCATGCCCATAGCGGTCAGGCGTTCGATGTTGCGCTCAAAAATCGCCTCTGCTTCCGGAAATGCCTCAACGGCACGCTGAACGCTGTCCTCCCGCAGCAGGTGCAGGCTGGGGTAAGGCGAGCGATTGGTGCAATTCGTGGGATCGTCTTCTGCAGTGCCTGCAAACTGAAAATCGGGATGAAAACTTGCGATTTGCAGAACGCCACCGAGGTGCATGGCCTCGATCAAAGCGTCGCACTCGTCCTGAAAATCGTTGAAGTCAAGAAACTCTGGCAAGGCATTCGGCAGCACAAGCAAGGTGGTGTCGCGCTCCAGCGCCGGTGTTGCCAACAATTCCTCTATTTGCGCCTCTAGCGCAGCCAGCACATCGGCGTTAGCGGTTGCCCAGCACACCTCGTAATGAATCTGGCCGCGAGCGTGAACCGCTTTGGCAAAAGGACACAGGTTCAGCCCGATCACCGCGCGCTCTAGCCAGCGCACCGTGTCGCAGACTACTGCGCCGTGAAGGGTGCCGTCAAAGGTGCCGCCCGATTCTGGCTCGCCAGCTTCCAACGCTTGTTTTCCCGAATCACCAAGGGGTGGAGAGGAGAGGTTCATCGCTCGATGGGCCGAAGTTTAGGAGGCTGGCCGCGCCAGTTTCTCCAGCGCATCGAGGTCAACCTGCTTGACCAGGTCGCGCAGCGTGGCGATGTCGGTGTTTTGTGCCGTGAACGTCACCATGATGCCGTTTGGCAAGGCCACGCGGCGCTCAGCAGACGAGTTGTCTTTCAGGTGGTTCTCATGGAAAGTCCGGCCGTTTTCTTGCCAGGTTTTTTCCATATGGGTTTGGTCTTCCTTCTCGCCCTGCACCATGCCAAAAGCTGCTGCAGCCATAGCGCCCAGGCTGCCCAAGTCAGAAATTTCCACGCGCACGGTGCGGCTTCCAGTGCCGTAGTCGGCGATGACCTGGCTAGCGGCCACACCCATTGCGGAGCCATCCTGCGATTCAAAGGCGGTGCGGGTCATGCCGCCGAGTTTCTCGGGCAAGGCCGCTTTCAAAATTTGGGGGTCCACCACTTTGACCTTGGTGCCGAGCGCGCCCACTACGGCAGCGGAGGCATCACGGCTAGCGTCCGCCATGGCCTTTGGATCTCTACTGGCACCAGCCGCCTCGATCTTGCGGGTGGCTTCTTCCAGTTGGCTCTGCGCGGCGGCAATCATTGCGCCGTCGATAACCACCTTCCCATCCGGGCCGCGAATCGTCATGGAACCGGCATCACTTGTGCCTAACACGCCCATGCCGCGCGAGACAAAGAGAGAGCTGATGCCGCCCACGATAAGACCCAGAACAATGGCCGCCACAATCACAACCGCCGTGTACGCTGCCGATTTTTCCCGGCTGATCTTCATCAAAACGGGCAGGCCGGTGAACAGCAGGTAAACGGAATACGCCGCGGCCACAAGGCCCAGCACTGCCAGCATGGGCAGCAAACTAAAAACGCCGCCCAACATGGCAGCGGTGCTGGAATACACCGCGACCTTAAGCGCCTGAATGCGGCTGGATACGCCGCCGAAACGGGGGGCCAGCACATCAATGATCAGGGCCAGCACAAACACGACCACCAGGCTGAGCACATACGACACCAACATGTTGGCCAACCCAGCCAACACAGGCTCGCGCAGCGAGAAACCGAAACCTCCCACGCCAATCAGCGACATGCCGATAAAGCCGCACACCGCAGGTATGGCCGCCAAGATCATTAGGTACTGGGTGTACAGACGGGCAGTGTCCGTCGCCTCGGCATCTATGGTCTCCCAGGTTGGCTTGGGCGACAGTAGCAGCGACTTGACGCGTTCAACGATGTTCATCTTGAATCTCCTGTATTTGTGTGTCGGGGTGCACCGGCGGCACTTCGGAGGCCGAACCATAGCGGCTGGCAGGCGCGGCGACAAGGCCTGCACACAGCACTGTGTCTGTAAATGTGAGTTTCGAAGCGCCCGTTATTCCGACTGATTCCACCTGATAGGTCGGGCGCGCGCCCGGCCGGCCGCGATGCCTAACTTGACGTCAACGTGACTCGGCATGATGTTCAAACGCCACCTGCCCACCCACTAGCGTCCAACGCACCTGCCCGGGCAGCTCGTAACCACCAAACGGTGTGTGCCGCCCTTGGCTACACAGCGCTGCAGCCTCGACACGCCAGCGCACCGTGGGGTCCACCACACAAATATCACCCACCCCGCCCTCCACCAATCGGCCCACGCTGGCCGACAGCGTTCCCAGCGCATTGCCGATGACGCCCGCCGGGGCACTGGTCACCACCTCCAAAGCCCGCACAAGAGGCACGCTGCCTTCTTGCGACCATTTCAGCGCCAGACTGAGCAACAGCTCAAGGCCGGTCGCCCCTGGCTCGGCCTCGGCAAATGGCAAGGTTTTGGCGTCTTCATCAACCGGGTTGTGGTCGGACACTAGCGCATCGATGGTACCGTCGCGAAGCCCGGCATCGAGCGCATCGCGGTCGCGCTGCTGCCGAAGCGGTGGAATCAAGCGAGCACGGCTGTCAAAAAAGCCGATGTCGTTTTCTGTGAGATGCAGGTTGTTGATGCTGATGTCGCACGTTACAGCCAGACCATCGGCCTTGGCGCGGCGTACCAACTCGACCCCTGCGCTGCTGCTGATGCGGCACAAGTGCACCCGGGCCTGCGTGCCACGCAGCAGCTCAAAGATGGCGTGCAGCGCAATGGTTTCCGCAGCAACCGGAATACCTGCCAGGCCCAGTCGCATCGCCAGCGCGCCGCTGGCGGCCACGCCTTTGCCCAGGCTTAAGTCTTGCGGCCGCAGCCACACGGTGTAGCCATAGGTGGCGGCATATTGCAGGGCGCGCTGAAGCACCAGGTAGCTGGCCAAGGGCACGTCGGCCTGGCCAAAGCCAACGCAGCCGGATTCGGTGAGCTCCGCCATTTCGGTCAGCACTTCGCCGGCGAGGCCGCGCGTCAAAGCACCAACGGGAAACAAGCGGGCTTGGTGCAGTTTTTCGGCACGGAACTTGAGCATTTCCACCAAGCCCGGCTCGTCCAGCACGGGGTCGGTGTCAGGTGGACAGCACAAGCTGGTTACCCCGCCCGCCACGGCTGCCGCCATTTCGGATTCGAGCGTGCCCTCATGCTCGTGGCCCGGCTCGCGCAGGCGGGCCGCCAGATCGACCAAGCCGGGCATCACCAAGCAGCCCGTGGCGTCGATAAGCCGCGTGGGCGCGAAATCAGCAGGCATGCGGCCCAAGCCGACAATGCGTCCGGCGGCCACAGTGACATCGCAAACGCGGTCGAGTCCGGTGGCGGGATCAATGACGCGGCCGTTCTGGATCAGTATCTTCATGATTTCAAGCCAAATAGGCCTCTAGGGCAAGTGAATATTGCGCAAGCAGCTATCAAATTCAAAGCAATTTTTACCTTACGCCGTATTGCCGGCAACGATGGACATGGCGGCCATGCGCACGGCAATGCCAAAACCTACCTGCGGCAGGATCACGCTTTGCGGACCGTCCACCACGGCAGAGTGGATTTCCACCCCGCGGTTGATTGGCCCTGGGTGCATCACGATGGCATCCGGCTTGGCAAGGCGCAGGCGCTCGGGCGTGACGCCAAAGTTTTTGAAATACTCTTGGCTCGATGGAAGCAGCGCACCACTCATGCGTTCGTTTTGCAGGCGCAGGGTGATGATCACATCGGCGCCTTTCAAGCCTTCTTCCAGCGTGTGGCAAACCCGCACGCCCATAGGCGCCATATCGGCGGGCACCAACGTACGCGGTCCCACCACGCGAACTTCGGGGCAGCCCAAGGTCGTCAAACCATGGATATCGGAACGCGCGACGCGCGAGTGCAGCACATCGCCCACGATGGCCACGACAAGATTGGAGAAATCCTTCTTGAAGTGCCGGATGGTCAGCATGTCCAGCAAGCCTTGCGTGGGGTGCGAATGCCGACCGTCGCCCGCGTTAATCACATGCACATGCGGCGCAACGTGTTGGGCGATCAAATAAGGAGCGCCAGATTCTCCGTGCCGCACCACAAACAGGTCGGCCGCCATAGCGGAGAGGTTGGCAATCGTGTCCAGCAAAGATTCACCTTTGCTAGCCGACGACCGCGCGATATCGAGGTTGAACACATCAGCTGAGAGGCGTTTGGCGGCAATCTCAAAGGTGGTGCGGGTGCGGGTGCTGTTTTCAAAGAATAGGTTGAACACGCTTTTCCCGCGCAGCAGCGGCACTTTCTTTACTTCCCGGTCATTCACCGAGACAAAACTGGCGGCCGTGTCCAAAAGGTGGATAACGATGTCGCGCGGCAGGCCCTCCACCGACAACAGGTGAATCAGCTCGCCGTTTTTATTGAGCTGGGGGTTGCGCCGGTTCAGCACGCGGCCTCCTGCAACTCAAATGTGAAGACACCCGCGTCACTGCGCGCAAGAGCCAGGGATTGCGCAGGCCCCACCGCGCACTGGGCTGCGGCGTAGTCCGCCGTGACCGGCAACTCGCGCCCCCCACGGTCTACCAGCACGGCAAGCCGCACGCGAGCGGGCCTGCCGTAGTCGTAGAGCTCATTGAGCGCGGCGCGCACGGTACGGCCGGTGTAGAGCACATCGTCAAGTACCAAAATATCAGCGCCGTTCACATCAAACGACAAGGTGGTTTGCACACTGGCTGACAGGCCGCGCTGGGCAAAATCATCACGGTGCATGCTCGACGAAATAATGCCGGGCTCACCCGGCAAATCCAGGTCGCGCTGCAAGCGCTCAGCCAGCCAAGCACCGCCAGACGCAACGCCCGCCAGCACGGTATGCGGCCCGCACAGAGCGCGCACGCCGCCCACCAAATCACGGTACAGCGCCTCGGCATCCAGCGCCGCTGCATTGGTTTGCGCTTCATTGAGCGAAGGGGATGTCATGGCAGGCTCCTCAAAAACTGCTCCAAAATAATGCAGGCCGACGCCGCGTCGGCGTCTTTGGCGCCGGTGGACAGCGCCTCTGTAGTGCTGAAGCGCTCATCCACCTCAAACACCTGCAGCCCAAAACGCCCATGCAGTTGGCGGGCAAATTTTTGCGCTCTGCGGGTGTTTTCATGGCTTGCGCCGTCCTGGTAGTAAGGCACGCCCACCACCAGGGCATCGGGCTGCCACTCCTTAATGCACTCGGCCACCAGTGCAAAGCGCGCGTCGCCTTCTGCACGCAAAGTAGGTTGGGCACTGGCGGTGCGCAGCATTCGCGTGCCCACTGCCACGCCCGTGCGCTTCATGCCGAAGTCAAAGGCCAGAAACATCTGGTAGTGCGTCGAAACCATGCCTGCAGGGTTCAGCTCCGCCGTCCTCAACTCCTCTACCTGGGGCTCGGTCAGCAAGGGCAGGTGACGCCCTGGTTGCGCTGGCAAGCGGCTCATGCGCGTCCCGCCTCGGGCGAAATGCGCCACGCTTCCAGGCCTAAGAGGCCCAGCGCACTGTCGTACCGAGAGTCCACCGGTGTATCGAAAATAATCGCCAAGCTGGCACCCACCGTGAGCCAGCTGTTTTCGGCCACTTCAGACTCCAGTTGACCTTCGGCCCAGGATGAATACCCCAGCGTTACCAGCACGCGGCGCGGGCCGGCACCGGTGGCAAGCGCTTCTAGCACGTCCTTGGAGGTGGTCATCTCGAGCCCGCCGGGAATCACCAAGGTGGATGCGTAGGCCGATTCGTCCTTGTCCGGAAGCTCAAAGCGCTCGTGCAGCACAAAACCGCGCTCTGTTTGGACCGGTCCGCCCAGAAAGACCGGTGCTTTACTGAGATCGCGACGCCCGAGCAATAGATCGACCTTTTCAAACAGTGCGTCCAGGTCAATGTCTGTCGGCTTGTTGATCATCAGCCCCAACGCACCGCGCTCGCTGTGCTCGCAAATGTAAATAACGCTGCGCGCAAAAGCCTCGTCCTGCAAGCCAGGCATGGCAATCAGGAAATGATTCGTCAAGTTCATGCGGGCAGAATCGGCAGTCATCGAGTCAATTTTACGGTCAACATGTCTGCTCAATTTAAGCGCGGCTTGGTGTGGTTCCGCCGCGACCTGCGCGCGCACGACCACCCCGCCCTGCACCACGCCCTGCACGAATGCAAGGAGGTGGTTTGCCTGTTCGTTTTCGACACCGATATTCTTAAACACCTGCCCCATTCAGACCGGCGCGTGCGTTTCATTCATGACTGCGTACTGGAGCTGGACGCGGCGCTGCGCGCGCTTGGCCCAAAGAGCGGTGCAGGACTACTGGTCCACCACGCCAGAGCCGCGCTTGCAGTGTCAGAGGCCGCGCGCGAGCTCGAGGTTCAGGCGGTGTACGCCGGCCGGGACGACGAACCGGCGGCGCTTGAGCGTGACGCAACCGTTCGTACCGCGCTTGCAAGAGATGGATGCGAACTGCGCTTGTTTAAAGACCACACTGTTTTTGCGCGCGCCGAGGTTATGACCCAGGCCGAAAAGCCCTACACGGTCTTTACGCCCTACAAAAAAACCTGGCTCGCACGGGTGAATGACGCAGCCTTCAAGACGTATCCGGTGACGCCCGGAATCTCTGGAGCCGGTGTACTGACGAGCGCCGGCAAGGATTACACCGCGATTCCATCTCTCGCATCGATGGGCTTTGACGATTCCGACGCGGCCAAAATGCCCGTGCAATCTGGAACATCCGGTGGCCAAGTGTTGTGGACCGACTTTCTTCGCCGCATGGACGAATACGACGAGGCGCGCAATTACCCCGGCATCAAGGGTCCCAGCTATCTGGGCGTTCATTTGCGCTTTGGCACGCTGTCGATCCGTGAACTGGCCAAGCAAGCGCATGAGCGTATGCAGTCCGGAAGCCTAGGCGCGGCAACATGGTTGTCAGAACTGGTTTGGCGCGACTTCTACGCACAGTTGATGGCGCACTACCCTCACGTTGTCGAGCGAAGCTTCAAACCCGCCTATGACGCTATCGCATGGGAACAAGGCCCGGACGTGGATCAGCTGTGGGACGCTTGGCGTGACGGGAAGACAGGCTATCCGCTGGTAGATGCTGCCATCGCGCAGATCAACCAAACAGGTTATATGCACAACCGCCTGCGCATGGTGGTCGCCAGCTTTTTGGTCAAGGATTTGGGGATCGATTGGCGGCGTGGTGAGGCGTGGTTTGCCGAAAAACTTAACGATTTTGAGCTGGCTTCCAACAACGGGGGTTGGCAGTGGGCGAGTTCATCTGGCTGTGATGCGCAGCCGTGGTTTCGCATCTTTAACCCGGTGACGCAAAGCCAGAAGTTCGACCCTGACGGAAACTTCATTCGTCGCTATCTTCCACAACTCAAAGGCTTGAGTAACAAGGACATTCACGCACCCTGGACCGTCCCTGCGCAGCGACTTGAAGACGCAGGCCTTGTTTTGGGTGACCACTATCCATTGCCTGTTGTCGATCATGCAAAAGCCCGCGAACGGACGCTTGAGCGCTATGCAGTGCTCAAGGAAAAAACTGCGGAGTGATGGACAAACTCAGGAACAAGCGATAGAGACGCATATCGCGACCGTGAAGTCGCGATATTTGCACTCACCTGACACACTACAGCAGCGGGCTGGGCCGCGAAGCAGACCCGGTGTGCGGCTCTAACTCGGCCATACGCATACCGGCGGCTTCAAGCGATGTGCCTGCCGCAAGGCGCAGTTTGAGGGTCAGATCGGTACGGTTGTCGGCGTGGGCCAACATTTCCTCACGGCTAATGGCACCTTGCTGATACAACGTGTACAACGCTTGATCAAACGTGCGCATGCCCACCTGGCTGCTGCGTTCAAGTGCGGTGCGGATCTCCTGCACTTGCCCTTTTTGAAGCAGGTCAGCGATGAAGGTGGTCAGCAGCATCAGCTCAACCGCTGGCACTTGGCGCTTCTGAAGGCCAGGAATCAAGCGCTGTGCCACTACGGCCTTAAGGTTCAAAGACAGATCAAGCAATATCTGAGAGTGAGCCGTATCTGGAAAAAAGTTCAAGATGCGTTGAATCGACTGGCTTGCATTGTTCGCATGCAAGGTGGATAGGCACAGATGACCCGACTCTGCGTAGTGCAAAGCGTGCTGCATCGTTTCGCGGTCGCGTATCTCACCAATCAAGATCACGCTGGGCGCTTCTCGCATGGCGTGGCGCAGTGCCTCGTGGTAAGACAGCGTATCGATCCCCACCTCGCGCTGCGTCACCAGTGAGCGTTTGTGCGAATGTACATACTCAATCGGGTCTTCAATGGTCAGGATGTGGCCTGCCACTCGCATGTTGCGGTGGTCCAGCAAGGACGCCATGGTGGTGGTCTTGCCCGAACCCGTTGAGCCCACAGCGAGCACCAGCCCGCGCTTGAGAAAAGCAAGCTGGTGAACGGCTGGCGGGATGCCCAGTTCTTCCAGCGATGGAATCGTCGAGGGTACGTGGCGCGCCACGATACCCACCTGATTTCGCTGCACATGGACATTGATTCGAAAGCGACCGGTGCCCGGTACGTGCAGCGCCAGATCACACTCTTTTTCCGCATCAAACGCAGTGGCTTGCGGCCCCGTCATGACCGAAACTGCAAAGGCCCGAATATCTTCGCCCGTCAAAGCCTGATCTGCCAGCGCGACATAGTCACCGTGTCGCCTTGCCGTGGGAGGTGCTCCGGCAATGAGGAAAAGATCGGACGCTTCTTGCGCCACCATGGCGCGAAATAGCTCCATCAACGCTGGCGCGCATCGGGGCGCTACCGTCGCCGGTACGGCAGGTGTTTGTACATCCATGAGTTGATTTTTTCGGTCAAACGGTTGCGGTTTCGGGCACCACAGCTTGCTTGGCGTAGTGCTGAACAAGCTTGAGCAGTTCTTCGTCAGAGTAGGGCTTACCGAGGTAATGGTCTACGCCCAGTTCGATGGCGTGATCGCGATGCTTTTGCGCAATGCGGGACGTGATCATGATGATGGGCAAGCCTCGTAATTTTTCATCGGCACGGATATTGCGGGCCAGGTCAAAGCCGTCCATACGTGGCATTTCAATGTCGGAGAGGACCACGGTGGGCCTTTCTTCCAGCAAACGTTCAAGCGCTTGCAGCCCATCCGCCGCCAACGAAACGCGATATCCCTCGCGCAGCAGCAATCGCTGGGTAACGCGTCGTACGGTAATGGAATCGTCCACCACAAGGATGAGCGGCACCTGCGGCGCGGCCATCGCGCCCGCGGAGTGGGCAGCGCCCGCCGTGTCAGGAGTGAGCTGAGCTTCAGCACGGGCACGCACCTGCATCTCACGGAGCTGGTCGCCATGAACCGTGACCAAGGCTACAGGGTTGTAAATTAAAACCACGGCACCCGACGCTAACACCGACATGCCCGCCAGGCCGGCAAGCCTGGAGAGCTGAGGCCCCAAGTTCTTCACCACGACCTCTTGGCTGCCCAGCACGTCATCGACGTGAATGGCAATTCGTCGTGACGCGCTACGCAAAATGACCACTGAGCGCGTCTTGCCAGCGCCTTCCTGACTTCGGCTCGAAGCCTGAAGCAGACCGCCCGCCCAGAAAAACGGAACCTGCTCGCCCGACGCATCGAGATGTCCGCTGGCATAAGACGACTCAACCTCAGCCACCGGCACGCGTCGCACCAACTCCACCACAGTGGCTGGGACTCCGAATGCAAGGTCACCGGCCCGCAGCATTACCACCTGTGTAACGGCCGTGGTAAGGGGCAACACCATACGAAAAGACGACCCCATACCAGCTTGCGTGCTTGTCTCAATACGCCCGCCCAAGGCCTGCACCTCAGAGCGCACCACATCCATGCCTATACCGCGCCCGGAAAGCTCGGTCACTTCGGTAGCCGTACTGAAACCAGAGGTGAAAATTAGTTCTGCCGCTTCTTGATCAGTTACATCAGAAGGGGCATTGATCAGCTTCTGTTCCACCGCGCGCCGGCGAATACTGTCCAGATTGAGACCGGCTCCGTCATCCCGGAACTCCACCGAAACGTCGTTGCCCTCATGGCGCAACGCAACCCAGATTGTGCCAACGGCAGACTTGCCGCCCGACTCTCTCTGTACGGGTGTCTCAATGCCGTGCGCCACGCAATTGCGCAGCAAATGCTCGAAGGCAGGTGTCATGCGGTCCAGCACACCTCGGTCCATTTCAATCGAGCCGCCAATGATGTCTAGCTTGACCTGCTTGCCGGCCTCTTTGGACGACTGGCGGACCACGGCATACAAACGCTCGGCAATGCCTTCAAACTCCACCATACGGGTGCGGAGCAGATCGCGCTGCAACTCACGCGCCTGACGGCCCTGCGAGATGAGATCGTCTTCCGTGCCTTCTACCACCCGCTGCAGATTTCGCTGCACGGTCGCTACGTCGTTGACCGACTCCGCCATCATGCGAGTCAACTCCTGCACGCGTGTGAACCGGTCAAACTCTAGCGGGTCGAAGCCGGCAGCCGTGTCTTTGGACAGTGCCAGACGCGACTGCATCTGCGATTCGGATTGCACCTCAATATCTCGCAACTGCTGACGCAAACGCGTCAGGTTGGTCGAAAGATCGGACATCGAGCCTTTGAGCTGCGACAAGCGTGCCTCCATGCGCGAGCGGGTGATCATGACCTCGCCGGCCTGGTTTACCAAGCGATCCAGAAGCTGTGCCCGAACCCTGACAGACTGGTTTGAAGTAGCTCGCGAACTGGCTGGCTTGTTCAATCCGAGCGGTCGCTCCAAGACGGACGGACGCGGCGGTGCCGTAGACTCACCAGCGTCTGCCGCAGCAGAAACTTCAATTGCCTCCGCAGAGCCCTCCAACACTTCAGAGTGAGCGCTGCCAGCATCGACGCTCTTGCTGTCAGCCTCGACGCTCTTAAGTCCCAGGAAATTGGCCTGCAAAGCGTCAAAACTACCCAACAAGGGCTCGATGTCCTCCGTGCGAACCGTTTCGACATCTAGCTGCTCAATTGCCGATTCGAGCCGATGCGCCATCTCTCCCAGGCGCATGGCACCCGCGAGACGAGAACTACCCTTAAGCGTGTGCAGTGCCCGGAGCACTTCGCCGCGCGACCCCAGGTTGTCGGGTCGTGCCGCCCATTGCCGAAGCGCACCGCCCAACTGGGGCAACAACTCTTCGGCCTCTTCTTCAAAAATTGGAAACAGGTCGGGATCTATGACGTCCTCAACGTCGATATCGTCGTCGATATCGCCACGCAAATCTGCGCCGTGCGCCGACTGATCCGCTGCAGCACCTCTCGCCACGATGGAGAGAGCGGGCGCAACCACTCCGCGGGCCACTACGGGGGAAGGCTCGCGCTGCTCCAGCACCTCCACCGCCGACCGATCGCTAGACACATTGACATCGTCGAGTGACGGCGAGAGCGTCGTACTGATCTCGGTCTCAAGGATTTGCCGAAGCGCTGCCTCAACCTCGCCGTCGGCTGACTTCAGGAAACCAGCAGCAAACTGATGCAAAAGGCGCCGAACCTCATCAGCTGCAGCTGTGAATGCAGTCGCATGTTCTGCCTCACCATGGGCCTGCAGTTGGGTGTGTGCCAACGCGTGCTCCAGCAAGCGGGCGAGCTGAGACAGCGCATCAAACCCTACCGTTGCCGAGCTACCGGCCAACGAATGCGCAAGTGCTACAGCGGCATCTGGCAAAGGCCGGTGACGCTCAAGCGACCATTCCTGAAGGCAGGTTGATAGACGCCTAGACCATTCGTCTGCCTCGTTGAGGTAGACGTTGTAGAGCGGAATACCGATGCGCAAATGACCGATAACCTTGACGTTGTCGTTGTCGTTGTCGTTGTCGTTGTCGTTGTCCGTATCGTCATCGCCGTCACTTAAGTCAGCGAGTTCGGAGTCTGGGATTTCAGCGCTCGCACCCACCGGTATACCAGCGGTACCAGCGATAACTTCATTCGAAGTTACCTCTGCAACAAGAGTTTCGGAGCCCTCCGCCATAGGCGGTAGAGTCGATTCGCTGAAGCCTGCGTTCGTGGTCGGCAGATTCGACGCCTCCACATCCTGACTTGCGAGATCCTCTAGAGATAAATGAAGTTCAGACTCACCTTCACCGCCAGGCTTGCCGGTCGCTAAAGTATCAAAAGCAAAGACGTCAGAAAGCTCTGGCACGTCCGATGGCGGGAGATCGTCAGCAAGCTCGACCTCAGAAACTGCATCGCGTGCCGACTCAAACTCCGAAAAGTCAATTTCGTCGCCCTCTGGCAACAACAATAGCAACCGCTCCGCCGCAGGCGTATCTGGCCCAAAGGTGTCGAAATCAAACGGAGCGGTGTCGGAAAAGTCCGCTGGCAAATCAAACTCAGCGACATCTTGTAGTACTGGAACAGAGCTTACGCCAGGCGCTGCAGCCGCAGTGGGATTTTCACCGCCATCAACAATTACCGCTGGCGACTCAATTTCATTTCCCACGGGCGGTAGCTCCAGAGGCAGTACGCTGCCATCCAGTCGCATGGCATCCGCCACTTTACTAAAGGCAGCGGGGCTCCACAGTTGATCGTTTCCTCCCGCAATATCGTCAGCCCATCGACCAAACCCGACAAGTGCTTGCTCTGCCATTTGCAACAGAGGGCGCTCGATGGGCTTCTGCTCGGCCAGCCAAGCATTAAGAAGCTGCTCCATGGACCAAGCTGCCTCGCCAAAAGCGTTCAACCCTACCATGCGGGAACTGCCTTTGAGCGTGTGAAAAGCACGACGCAAAGTCGTCTGCTCGCTCAAATTAGAGGGTTGCCCGCCTAATGTTTGGACGGCAGCAAGGCCGGTCGTCACGACTTCGCGCGCCTCTTCCAAGAAAATTTCCAGCAACTCGTCTTCGACCTCGACCTCACGCAGATGCATCTGCGTTGCAGGAGCGTCCTCGGCGGAAGGCCCGGTCTGCACAGCGACTCCAACGGTCTCCGGAAGTGCCAATGACGACACAGATTCGATTTTGGGAACATCCAAATCGGCGGATGGCATCAACAGCGCGGGCTCAGGCTGCACCTCGTTTTCCAACGGGCTAAGATTCGCATCGGCAGCGCTGGTGACGTCAGCTTGCTGCGGCTCAAATTCAACCGCTAAATCCATAGGCGTTCGCGGCACGACGTCGGGCAGAGGCACGCTGGCTCGCTCTTCTACAGCCTGAGCCAAAGCATCGATATCCGCTTCCGCGTCGGAAGACCGAGTCCGCGACCGGCCCGCAATAAGGCGCAACTCCCCCTCTGATTCGTCGTATACGAACAACTTGCGGGCCATGGCGCGCTGATAGCTCAACATGTCGATCATGAAGCCTAGCGCACCCAAACTGTTGCCGAGCTTCTCGAAAAGCGCCTTGCGTTCATCCGTATCGCCAGGCTCGCCCAACAGCAGGTGTTCTACCGAATCACGCATGCGCAGTACTGCGTGCGATGCCTGATCAAGCCCTAAAACGGACAAGACGCCGCGCATTTGAGAAAGGCGTGCCGGCACTGGCGTCAGAGGGGAGGTGTCATCCGGCTTGCGGAAAAACTGGTCCATTGACCGCTCAGCTTCGCCAAGGGTAGCGCGAAGTTCGTCGACCACGCTTCCCATGGTTTGGTGATCACTGACCCGCCGGTACAAGTCCTCCATCCACGGCTCCAACGGCTCAGGATCCAGGCCAGCGCTGACGTCATCCAACCGCTTTGCTAGTCGCTCTGCCCTGGCAGCCATCTGGTGCTCTGCGGTGTCTGTTTCTTCCAATGCAGCTTGCAGGTAGAGCACCGAAGTGGCGACCTCCATTGCCAGCGAGGCGGTGGGCGGCTCGCCAGAACGGACCGTCTGGTCAAGTGTGCGCGTTAGGGCCTGCGCCAAGCTATCGCTGCTGCGATTGAGTTTTCGAAGTGAGTCACACACCAGACTGAACTGGTCAGCAGCCGGTTTAAGCTTGTTGCGATCACCGCCCGCCAGCGCCGACCAGGTTTCTGCGGCAGCAGAGATACGTTTGCGAGCCTGGGCGAGTACTGCAGGGTCAAATCGTCCGAAACGGCGGGCTTCGTAATCGACAGACTGGTACCGCTGCAGACCAAATGCCTTGCGCACAGCCATCAGCAACGGCAGCGGCTCGCCAGCAGGCGGTTTGGCCTGCGCGCAGAAAAAAAGCAAATCTTGAACCAAACGATGTGCGATGGTGGAGTCACCCCGCGCCAAAGTGGCGTATTGCATCAATACGCGAGACGCGACACGCTTGACGTAAACGTCGGCAATAAACAGTCCGCGCGCGAACGCATCAAAGAACGCCGCGGAAATTTTCCAGAAGGCGCGCACCTGCCGGTCTTCTTGAGCCGCAGCAAGCCCGAGCGACAAATCGCGCAGGTCGTGCGCAGCGTCAAAATCCGAATCCTTGACGATGCGCAACACCGCGTTGTCCAGCCTGGCACGGGCCTCGACTCCATACGCGACTGGAGCGTTTGTCAACGCAATATCAGGCTCACGGAACCTGCGCTCCGCAGGCCAGAGATCGGCCGGATGCACCCGCTCTGCACCGGTCAACGCTTGAACATCCCGGTACTGGGGAAACAGCGCTACTGGTGATACCGCCTTACCTGCCAGCACGATTTCCAAGTATTCGCTCAGCGCGAAACTCGCGCGCTCAATAGCTCCCGCGGCATCGTCTGAGCACAGCTCGGGACGCTGCACAAAACGCTGAACAGCGTTCTCCATAGCGTGCAGGAGCAGAGCGGGAGAGGACATCCCAACCATCTCCAGAGCACCGCTAGCTTGATGCAGCTGCTGACGGGCAATGCGCAGCGTAGCCGCATCCAAAGAGGCCAAGTCGGACCCGCGAGCGATTTCAGCGTCGTGGATAAACCTGCGTAGTGCTTTAACCGCACCATCGAGTGACTTGCGAATCTCGTCAAGCACCCACGCGAGCGGACCTAAGTCCTGTTCACCCAGCCCTTCATCGGGTACGTTAGCGTTAGCGACATCGGTAGACGACATGGGTGCGTTCCTGGCGGCTCGTGGCCGTCTCAATGTTCAGAGGGTCAGGCGATCTTGAAGCGCGACACGGACTGTCGCAACTCCTCGGCCATGGTGGAGAGCTCACGCACCTGCTGTGCAGTCGTCCTCGTACCCTCACCGGTCTGCTCCGTCACAGCAAAAATGTGTTGAATGTTCTCTGCGACTTCGTTTGCCAACGTCGCCTCACGCGACGTCGACGAAGAAATCTGCTCGATCAACTCCGCCAGGCGGCGTGAAACTTGGTCAATCTCGGAAAGGGCAGTACCTGCGCTATCAGACAGGCGGGCACCCTCAACGACACCCTGAGTGGAACGCTCCATAGCGGCAACGGCATCTTGCGTGTCGGTCTGAATGGCTTTAACCAAGGCCGAAATCTGCCGCGTCGCATCTGCAGAGCGCTCAGCCAAACGCTGAACTTCTTCCGCAACAACCGAGAATCCACGACCGGCCTCACCTGCGGATGCAGCCTGAATGGCAGCATTCAGCGCCAACACGTTCGTTTGCTCGGTAATGTCAGAAATAAGCTCGGTGATTTCACCGATCTCCTGAGACGACTCACCCAGCCGTTTGATACGCTTCGAAGTGTCCTGAATCTGATCACGAATAGAGTTCATACCCCCGATGGCGTTCTGCACGGCGTGCAGGCCAGAGTCAGCTGCCTGCAGTGACTGACGCGCCACCGTAGCGGACTCTTGCGCTTGAGCCGATACCTCGTTGATCCGCGAAGCCATATCCAGAACCGCGCGGCCCGTTTCCCGGATTTCGCGCAGTTGCTCGGTAGACGCGGCCAGCAGCTCGGTGGACGTGTTGTCAACAAGGGCTGTTGTCTGGGCCACTCGGGTAGCCGTGTTTTGCACGCTTCCCACAATTTGCCGAAGCTCTTCCACGGTGTAGTTCACCGAGTCAGCGATAGCACCCGTGATGTCTTCCGTCACGGTTGCTTCTTGCGTCAAATCACCCTCAGCGACAGACTGCAGCTCGTTCATCAATCTCAAAATAGCTGCTTGGTTGGCATCGTTTACACGCTTGGCCTCATGCTCTTGCCGCTGCGAGTCTTTCTGTTGCGATTCGGCCAGGCGTTGGCGTGTACGACTGTCGAGCAGTTGAACTCGCGAAATACCAACGCCGCACAACAGCACGAATAAGGCTGCAGCCACCAGCGCGGCGATCTGACCCGCGTTGATACCCGTCTGGGCAGTAAGACGATTCTGCAGACCTTCGAGTTGCCTTCGCAGCGGCTCGCTGTCGCCGATGATGGTCGTTTGCGCTTCACGTGCGGACACCAGACCTTGCAAGTTACCAAGAATGGCGCTAGCTTGAGTGCGAGTTTCTTCGTAAAGCTTGATGAGTGCTGCAAGTTGCTCGCGGGTCTGCGAGTCACGCGTGGCGCTCAGACGCAATTCGGGACTTCCGTCCAGCAAGCCCTGAGCGATTTCCTTAAACGAGTTCAAGTCCTTGCCAAGCAGGAAAACGGCCTCGGGACTGACGCCTTCTGTTGTTTGGAATTCGTTGGCTGACTTGCCGATCCGCTGGGTCAGCATCACGAGTTGTCCTGCCGCCGATATCTCGGATGAGGGGGCGTTTTGTTGAAGCTTCAGCGATGAGACCGTTTCCGCAATTTCTAGCAAATCCGATGATTGACGGTTAATCGTCCGCAGTGCGTCGCCCACTTGGGTCAAAATTTTCTGTTGGCCCATCACCACGCTTGCATTGCGCTCTGCGCGTTCCATGAGTGGCTCAATCGTCACCAAATCCGACTCGTAGCTGGAACCCAAGCTTTCAACGCCCAATTCCTCGTCGCCCGATTGCAGGGCGCGCACGTTGCGCGCCAGAACGCCAGAACTTTCCACCACATCAGGAAATGCCTGAGGACTACCCACCAGTGCTTGCGAAACAGATTTGGCAAGGCGCTGGGATTGCATCAACGACTGACCTGTAGCCGCGAGCTGCTGCGCAGTGCTGCCCGACCTGGTAATG
This sequence comes from Burkholderiales bacterium, assembly GCA_038235025.1. Classification (GTDB taxonomy): domain Bacteria; phylum Pseudomonadota; class Gammaproteobacteria; order Burkholderiales; family Burkholderiaceae_C; genus Simplicispira. The sequence continues at coordinate 2,192 of JBBSUJ010000049.1, read as the reverse complement.
ACCCAAGCCGCAATCGACGCGAGCACGATCGCACCGATCGTCAGCAAAATCATCAATCGCTTTTGATGAGCGGAAGCGGTCGCCTCCCCCAGTATTGGCAAAGAAATACGTTCCTGCGTAGCCTCAAGCGAAATTGCATCGGCGCGGAAGGGCTCCCCCTGAACGCTTTGGAGCGAGTCGGCTTCAAACGTTTCACGCGCTGCGTCGTGAGGGTCCGCCCCGACGGCACCGTGCGAATCAGATGGAGAATGTCCACCACCCTCGGAAGTAGCACGCGTGGAATTGGGTTCTGGATTTTGAGGGACAGACATGGGCAGCCTTACAGAAAAACTTAAGCACTAATACTGAGAAATGCCGGGTGCTGCGAAAGCACTTGCAGGTTCAGTTCCTGCCAGCGCAAACCGCTGGCGTCGAAATATGCAGTTCCGAAAAAATCCGGCGCTTCGGAGCCAGGCGGCTCGGAGCGGACAAAAGCATCGGTACCTCGGAGGCCAGCCAAACGGTCTACCAACAGCGCGGCGTTGACTTCGAGCGCACTATTTAGGGAGAGCAGACTTGTCTCCCCCAGGGCCTGCTCAGTACGCACCAAAGGCACCCCCAACAAGCGGGCAAGATCGACCACACCGGTCAAACCTCCGCGAAGGTTCGCCACACCAAGAAACCAATCCTGTGTATAAGGCACAGGCTGCACAAAGGTCCAAGGGAAAATTTCGCCTGCCTGAGCCAAAGGCAGCAAATACCGGTTTTCTGCCGATTCCACCGCTAGCCAAGACGCCACCGCCATATCTTCGCTTCGCGCGGCCTGTAGCCGGCTTGCCAGACGGACCTGCAGATCCCGAAGAGCACCACGATTCGCCATACAGGGTTCTACTTCTTCAGTTCAAAGCGTCGATCTTGGCCTGCAGCTCCGCAGCGTCGACCGGCTTCGTGATGTAGCCGCGCGCGCCTTGCCGCATACCCCAAACCCGGTCAGTTTCCTGGTTTTTGCTGGTGCACATGATGATGGGCACATCGGCGTACTGGGGATCGCGGCTTATTGCACGGGTCAGTTGGAAACCGTTCTGACCTGGCATGACCACGTCCATTAATATCAAATCAGGTTTTTCTTCCGCCAACCGACGAAACGCCTCTTCGGCGTTTTCTGCAGTGCGCACCTGCATTCCCTTTTTTTGCAACAAATCGGTCATGAACATCAGTTCAGTTTTCGAATCGTCAACGACCAGTACTTTTTGAATAGCCATTAAATCGCTCCTTGGGAAACACTGCCGAACTGCCGGACCGCTTGCAGCAATTGATCTTTAGTAAATGGCTTCGTCAAATAATCTTGGCAACCAACCATTCGACCTCGCGCCTTATCAAAAACGCCATCTTTAGAAGACAGCATTACTACAGGGGTGTGGGCAAATTGCGGATTTCTTTTAATAATCGCAACGGTTTGATAGCCATCAAGCTTAGGCATCAAGATATCGCAAAATATCACCTGAGGATGATAGTCGTTGACTTTTGCCAATGCATCAAATCCATCGTCTGCCAGCAGAACTTCATGTCCGCCCTGTTTGAGAAAAATTTCAGCACTGCGCCTGATGGTATTACTGTCATCCACCACAAGCACTTTTAACGAGCCGCCGGTTGTAGTCAATGTCTATGCTCCGATGGAAAATAAAGCATTTGAATGCAATCGCATTTCAAATCTCAACCATTTCAAAATCCTGCTTGCCTGCACCGCATTCGGGGCACAACCAGTTTTCAGGAACTTCCTCCCAACGCATGCCCGGCGGCAGGCCATCTTCGGGAGAACCCTTGGATTCGTCGTAAATCCAGCCGCAAATGATACACATCCAAGTTCTTGATTCAATCACAGCTTAAAGGGCCTTCCAATAGAATGCAACGATTGTATCTAGGCATTTCGCCCGTCCGCTACTTTTGCGCCACTCGCGCGCAACAAGTTCCAATGTTTCCCGTTGTTCTTCGCCGTTCCCGCAAGCGTTGACCTTTCACCCGCCACGGCGAGGCCGCCATGCTTAATGCTGGTAAACACCAACGACCCCAGCTGTCGCATCCCGTGTGATCATCTACCCCGTAGCAGCTGGGCACTATTTCAAGCAAGAGAAATAATGCACGGCGTCATGGAGTCCTTCAAAGCGGAGCAACCCAGATGAGTCAAGTACACGCCCAGGCCCGAACCACTCCGC
>JBBSUJ010000048.1:0-22698 GCA_038235025.1 Burkholderiales bacterium | reverse complement strand
TTGCAGATGTGCTGAAGACGCACCGGTTCATTGATCGAGAAGATTTGCAGCAGACGCTGCTGCGCTATGTCTCGCTGTACAACCACCAGTTGCCGCAGTCAGCCCTCAAGAGCAAGCCTGCCGATGCAGACGATGAAGGACTGGTACAGATCGCATCCGCATTTATTCAAAAAGCGGCCGAATGATCGTCCGGGATGCGACAGCTAATGAAGGCGGTGCGGGATTGGTACCTTCTACAATGCAACGACTTAAAAGAGCGACATCCGCCTACGAAACGCCAACGAGAGAAAAAGGGTCTTGGAAGCGATGAATCGGGCAGATATCCATGAAAAGAGCCTAAAAACTAAAAAATTAGCCTGCGGCGAGCTTGCGCTCTCCACAGCTTGATCTCGTGCACTGGCTTTAAATGGGTCTCTTTTCTCAGAGTCAGCGCGCGAATGAGGCAAGCTGCAAGTGATTGCTGATAATGCGTGCATATGGCACTCATCACACTATCGGATGCGCAACTCGCCTTCGGACACTTCGCACTGCTCGATCACGCCGACTTTTCGCTCGAGGCCGGCGAGCGCGTCGGTCTAATTGGTCGTAACGGCACCGGAAAATCGTCGCTTCTCAAGATCTTACTTGGGCTTCAGACACCCGATGACGGCTCGATCAGCGTGCAGAGCGGAATTAGGCTTGCTTACGTTGAGCAGGAACCTGTCTTAGACCCCAAGCACACTGTTTTTGAATCCGTGAGTTTCGGCTTAACCTCCTTGATCGCACTACGTGAGCGTTATTTAAACGACGTAGGCAACGAAGACTTGGATGCTTTGCAGACGCAGATCGAGGCACAGGATGGTTGGAATTGGGAACAACGTGTCGAAGAGTCCCTTGAAAGGCTGCGTCTTGACCCTGAAGCGCTGGTGTCCGATTTATCCGGCGGAAAACGCAAACGCCTCGCACTGGCGCAGGCGCTGGTTAAGCGCCCGGATGTTTTGCTTTTAGACGAACCAACCAACCATCTTGATCTTGACTCTATCGAATGGCTAGAGGCACTTCTCAAGGGCTTCAAGGGCAGCATTGTCACCATTACGCACGACCGGACTTTTCTAAATAACGTAGCGACGCGAATTGTCGAGCTGGATCGCGGTCGGCTTTTGTCCTACACCGGTAATTTTGCGCAGTACCTTCTCCATAAGCAAGACCAGCTTGCCCAAGAGCAGACCGTTGCTGCGAAGGCGAACAAACTGCTGGCACAAGAGGAGGTATGGATTCGCAAGGGAGTGGAAGCGCGAAGAACAAGGAGCCAGAGTCGCATCGCGAGACTCGAACAATTACGTGCTGAGCGTACCGCTCGGCGCACGTCTCTCGGAGCCGTAAAACTGGATATCTCGAGCGGATCAAAGAGTGGAAAGCTTGTAGCTGAACTCGTGGATGTCAACAAGACCTACGGCTCGCTGCAAATTGTCAAAGATTTCAGCGCAACTATTTTACGTGGCGACAAAGTTGGACTCATCGGGCCGAACGGCGCAGGGAAAACAACGCTGCTAAAGCTTATCTTAGGTGCGATTCAACCCGACAGCGGATCTGTGCGCCAAGGCTCTCGTTTACAGGTGGCATATTTCGATCAAATGAGGGAAGCCGTCGATCTGGATGCGACTCTAGAAGATTTCATCAGTCCGGGAAGCGAGTGGATTGAGATCGGACTAGAGCGCAAGCACGTCAAAAGTTATCTTGGAGACTTTTTGTTTTCGCCTGCACGAGCACGCTCCCCCGTACGCTCACTATCAGGTGGAGAGCGCAACCGACTTTTTCTAGCGAGACTTTTTGCGAAGCCCGCAAACGTACTGGTCTTGGATGAGCCAACAAACGACCTGGATATAGAAACCATTGACCTTTTGGAGGAGCTTCTCCAAACTTACGAAGGAACAGTTTTCTTGGTGAGCCACGACCGAAGCTTTCTCGACAATGTTGTTACAAGCACCATCGCCTTCGAAGAAAAAGGCCTGTGGCGAGAATACGAAGGCGGGGTCCGCGATTGGATGGTTCAATCTGCAAGGTCGCGTGAACTAACCAAGAGCTTCCAAATGTCGGAAGGCGGAGAAGTTTCATCAGGATCAATTGCCCACTCTAGGGCCTCAAGTACTTCACCGGACACAAAGAAGAAATTAAGTTACAAGCAGCAGCGAGAGCTTGATACGCTTCCCCAAGCCATTGACTCTCTTGAGCTCGAGCAGAAGCAGATTCAAACCGAACTGTCTGGCGGCCTTCTTTATCAGACAGACAGGGCGCGCGCCATATCACTCCAGGCAAAAGAGACTGAAATTGAACAGAAACTGAACGTCGCTCTAAAGCGCTGGGAAGAGCTCTCCGATTGAGCTTTACCGAAACCGGTCAGAGGCGATGCCTAGATGAGCCCGCGCTGCTCTTCAATCGCGCTATTAGTGCAGCTGCAATTTCATCTAAAGGAAGAACTTCATCTGCCGCGCCGTGGGCAATTGCTTCTCGCGGCATCCCAAAAACTACGCACGTTTCTTCATTCTGAACAATATTGAAACTTCCCGCGTCTTTCATTTCTCGCATAGCGACGGCACCGTCGGCACCCATACCGGTAAGCATCACCCCGATGGCATTTCGCCCTACAAGTTGCGCGCCAGACCGAAACAGTACTTCGACAGAGGGTTTGTGTCTATTAACTGCTGGGCCGTCGTCCACAACGGCAACATAATTTGCGCCGCTACGGCCGACGTGGAATTGCCATCCGCCAGGGGCAATGTACGCGTGCCCAGGGAGAAGCCGCTCTCCATTCACAGCCTCCTTGACTGCAATTTGACACAAGGCGTCAAGGCGGCTCGCGAAACTTGTGGTGAAACCTGCCGGCATGTGCTGTGTAATTACGATCGCGGGACTGTCAGCGGGAAGACTAAGCAGAATCGCTTTAATGGCTTCCGTGCCACCCGTGGATGCACCAATGAACACGATTTTTTCTGTTGAAAGATTTCCATGCAGTGCTGTGACGAGAGTGCCACCAAGCGGAAAATCGTTGATCGGACTACCGTTATGACGGCCTGTTTCGTCGCGATTTAAAACCGAACGCCGAACGCGCGCCACAGCGGCGACACGGATCTTCTCGACAATTTGTGTCGCTAATTCACTAAGGCCCGAAGACACGCCAACTCTGGGCTTGGCTACAAAGTCTATGGCTCCCAATTCCAGTGCCCTTAAAGTCACTTCGGCACCTCGCTCGGTTAATGTCGAGATCATTACAACTGGCATAGGACGCAGGCGCATTAATCGCTCTAAAAAATCGAGGCCATCCATTTTAGGCATCTCGACGTCTAGGGTAATTACATCCGGGTCTTGCTGACGAATAACCTCTCGCGCGATCAGTGGATCATTGGCCGTAGCCACACACTCCATGTCCGGTTGTCGATTGATGATTTCAGTTAGCAGGCCCCTGACGAGGGCTGAATCATCCACCACTACGACACGAATTTTCTTTACCATATTCGTTACCAACTTCTCAGAACAACACAACAGAACCACCCTTAGTCGTTCGAACTACAGCTTTTACGTTACCTCGCATCTCTTCCGTAATTAATACCTCTGGGTGTGCGTGTGCAAGGCGCTTCACCATCGCTCTTCCGGTTACTGGAAAAAAACAAACTTTTCTTGGATATATATTTAATACATCCTCGCACACCAGAGGTATTCTTTCTACAGCCAAATATTTAACTACAAAACTAGTGTTTTTCTCTCCGATGTTTAGGGTAGTGAATCCGTGCATTACTTGTGCTCCACCAAATATTTTTGCTTGCATGGTTTCCCGCCTAGCACCACGCTTCAACATTTCGTTGATTAGCAATTCCATCGCATATGAACCGTATCGTCCGGATGTTTCCAGGGAATCACCATCTGGAAGCATGAAATGATTCATACCTCCCACCATAGCGCGGCTATCCCATAAGCAGGCCGCAATACAAGAGCCCAACACGGTCGTAATGAGCATGCTCTCGTCTGCAACAAAATACTCTCCTGGCAGAACCTTTACAGAATTAAATTGGAAGTGCTGATCATAATAAAAAAAAGAGGCGAGACCTTTTTTCTTAGGCCGCGACTTTAGTTCGACCAAGGAGACTTCAAGCGCGGGCTCCCTCTGATCTGAATGAAGATCAGTGCTAAGTGGCGCGATGCGCGACACCATGCGACGCTCGCGGTACGTATGAGTTAGGGGACCAGCAGAAATTGACAATTCAACTCCTCCTAAAATTTTCTGACATACACCCGCAACCCACGTCAACTAAACTCGCATGTAAACGGTCTGTCCACGCAGTACAAAAAGGTCGCGCGATTCGCTAAAGTTTTCGGCATGCCCTACGAATAGCAGACCTCCGGGAACCATAACAGAATGGATTTTTTCTAGCACGCGTCGCTGAGTTTTCGAATCAAAATAAATCATAACATTACGGCAGAAGACTACCTGAAATAATTCTCGGAAAGGCCAGTCTTCACAAGTTAAGTTTACATTAAAAAAATTAATTTTACTTTTTATGTCTTTTTTTACACGAAAAAATCCCTTTCTAGATTCTTTCCCGCGCAACAAAAAATTTTTTTTCTGAATATCTGAGAGACTCGTCAGTTGGTCTTCACGATAAATTCCCGCGCCTGCCGATTCAAGCACTCGAGAATCAATGTCACTCGCAATAATTTCAAATTTTCCTGTGATTCCAAGAGATTCTGCTGCCGTAATAGCAATCGAATAAGGTTCTTCGCCAGTCGAAGCCGCGCTGCACCATATCCTGATATTTTTTTTATCAGAAATTGATTTTAAATAGCCGCTTAAAATAACAAAATGATGCTTCTCCCGGAAGAATGAAGTCAAGTTCGTCGTCAACGCGTTCACGAACTCCTGCCACTCGTCCTGATCACCCACCTCCAAAAAATTTAAATAATCAGAAAATTTATTTATATTTTTTTCACGAAGTCTGCGTGATAAACGACTGTAGACCATCGCATGTTTGCCATCATGCAAGCTTATACCGGCACGGTGATAAATCAAATTCTGAACACGTGAAAAGTCAGCATCTGTCCAGATAAATTCACGATCCATATTTTTAAATTATTTTATTCAAGTCGACTGACCGAAAAAATTAGCCTGCTTTTTTAGCTAAGCTTTCCGATTTTAGAAACTAATTATCTGCTGAAACCAGTTCCATTTCCACGCCGAGCATAAGCTTTTCAATATCTAACAAAATCAACATTCTTTCAGCAATTGATCCCAATCCGATAATACAATCGCTTTCAACAGCGCCTTCCACATCTGGTGCAGCTTGTATGCTATCGGCGGGCAGCTCCATCACATCGCTCACAGAATCGACAACAATCCCAACTACTCGATTACTGAGGGCAAGCACAACTACAACCGTAAAATCGTCATATTCTACTGCTGAACAATTAAACTTAATTCTCATATCTACTATAGGCACAATAGTGCCTCGCAGATTTACTACGCCTTTAATAAAAATCGGGGCATGAGCAATGCGAGTAGGGCTTTCGTAACCTCGGATTTCCTGAACTTTTAATATATCAATCCCATATTCTTCGCGGCCAAGCTTAAACGTCAGGTACTCTTTAGCTTTGCTTGGGCGAAGACCATCTATTTTTACAGAGTTCTGCATTGGACTTCCTTCTTGTAGACGCGAAAAATCAGTGCCGTGCGCGGCGCACAAGACTACTGGCATCGAGAATGAGCGCGACTTGCCCATCTCCAAGTATGGTCGCTCCTGAAATATTGTTAATTTTCTTATAATTTGACTCTAAATTTTTTACAACCACCTGCTGCTGGCCTAGCAAATCGTCAACCATTAATGCAGCACGGCTACCATCTGACTCAACAACCACCATAATATTTCCGGGCTTCTTGTTCAAAGATCGAGGTATTTGGAAGACTTTCTCCATCGATATAACAGGCATGTATTCCTCCCGTACTTTTATCAGCTGAGAACCTTGCGCCACGGTACTTAACTGCTCGCTGTTAACTTGGAAAGACTCCACTACAGAAGAGAGTGGCAAAATATACACTTCGCCACCTACGCCAACCGACATTCCGTCCATGATGGCGAGCGTCAGAGGCAAACGGACTGAAATACGCATGCCGTATCCTTCAGAGGATTCCACTTCGATGGTTCCATTAAGGGAAGCAATGTTTCGCTTCACCACATCTAGGCCAACCCCTCTACCAGAAACGTCTGTGATCACTTCTGCAGTAGAAAACCCAGGCGCAAAAATTAATTGCCAAACATCTGCGTCTGGCATATTTTCATTAAAATCTAGTCCTCTCTCTTGAGCTTTTCGTAGAATTTTTTCTCTGGACAACCCTCGCCCATCATCTCGGACCTCAATAACAATTGAGCCTCCTTGATGGGAAGCAGATAAGGTAATAGTTCCGGCTTCAGATTTTCCCTTGGCCAAGCGGTCTTGGGGCATTTCAATACCGTGATCAACACTGTTTCTGACCAAGTGAGTCAACGGATCAGTGATTTTTTCTACGAGGCCTTTGTCGAGTTCTGTCGCTTCTCCCAGCGTAATAAGGTCGACTTTTTTGTTCAGCTTACCGGCCAAATCGCGCAACATTCTAGGAAAGCGGCTGAAAACTATGGACATCGGAATCATGCGGATAGACATGACGGACTCCTGCAAATCCCGGGTGTTTCGATCAAGATCAGCCAGACCAGCGAGTAACTGCTGGGATACAGCAGCATCCAGATCCCGGCTGTTTTGCGCGAGCATTGCTTGCGTAATTACCAGTTCTCCCACGAGATTAATTAGCTGATCAACCTTGCTAACAGCAACTCGGATGGTGGTGGATTCTGGCGATACCCCTTGAGATTTAACATCAGTGGATTTGACCGTTGAAGCGGTAGATTGATCACCCGCTGGCAAGACCGATTTTTGTACTACCGGCACAAACTGGGAAGCGCTACCTGGAGCTCCTGGTGCATCGTCAAAGAAGCCGTAGCCTGGAGCAGCACTCGGTACAGGGACTGACAGCGGCTCCCAATCCTCAATCCCCACCTGCTCTTTCGCCACATGAAAAGCAAAAAGATCAAGAAGATCAGCATCAGTTGAACTCGTGTGTACGCGAAAACGCCGTGCATCTAACACTTCGCAAGCTACATCAGCAATATCCCCAAGTCCGGGAATATCACGGAACAAATCCTTGATTGCGTCAGCCGTCTCGAGCCTCTCCAACGGCCCGACCTGGATGCGCAGAAGCCTCATGCCGTCTTTAGCCAGGGGCTCGGACGAAACTACTTCGTCATGCGCCTCTAACAACGGTAGCGCAGGGGGCGATATCGCAGCGACTACGGGGGGGACGCTTGCAACCTTACTTAGAGCAAAGGCACTAATATTCGACACTAGCTCTTCGGTCGATGGCGGGTCGTCCTTGGCACCGGCTTGATGCCGGGCGAGCAGGGTCCGTGACATATCGGCGGACTGCAGCAGCACATCCACCATCTGGGGGACCGGAGACAGCTCATGCCGCCTCAACTTATCAAGAAGCGACTCCATATGATGGGTGAGCTCAGCGACATCTGCAAATCCAAAGGTGGCCGCTCCTCCTTTGATGGAGTGTGCGCAGCGAAAGATGCCGTTTAGATCCTCGTCGTTGGCACTCTCGAAGTCTAGGCTGAGCAAAATTCGCTCCATTTCATCGAGGTTCTCGCCTGCTTCCTCGAAGAAAATTTGATAGAACTGAGTCAGATCGAAATCTGCTCCACCCACTGACGAGTTGGAATCAAGCATATGTGTGCCCCGCTCTGCGATGTAGAAAAGATAACTGGCTCATGGCATCACCTTTTTGATGACCTCGATCAGTCGGTTGGGATCGAACGGCTTTACTAACCAACCAGTGGCGCCAGCCGCGCGGCCGGCTTGTTTCATCTGGTCACTCGACTCCGTGGTCAAAATTAAAATAGGTGTTTTTTTGAAGTTTGGATGGTCGCGCAGCTTCCGAGTCAGACCAATCCCATCAAGCCTTGGCATATTTTGGTCTGCCAACACCAGATCGATGTGCTGTGCCTGCGCCTTTTCGTAGGCGTCCTGGCCGTCGACAGCCTCAATGACGTGGTAACCAGCGCCTGTCAAAGTGAATGACACCATTTTTCGCATCGAAGGCGAGTCGTCAACGGCAAGGATAGATTGCATGGAATTGCTCCGGCAGATTTGAAATTCTGAAGAAATTACTGAAGCTTATTTTTTAAAAAAGATCGACCGACCCAGCATCCATCTCGCTCTGGGTGACGGGATTGAGTCGGTCTGGAGCCATCTTTTTTGCGGGCACCGCTTGCTCGCCCTCTTCGTTACCCATGGTCTCCGCACCTAATTGAAAAGCGCAGCCTTGTAGCACTTTGGTTGTGTGCCGTATCAGTTGAGATGCCATATCCTGAAACTGAAGCTCGGTTACAGCGCTCCGTAGCGAGTTGCGGACAGCTTGAAGCTCCGGCGCGTCCTGCACCAGTTTTTCGGTGAGCCCCTCATTTGCCGCGCCAAAATGCTCCAGCAAATTGTCCGTAGCGTGGCCGAGGAGGCCCTCCAAACGGTGCAGGTCGTGCATAACAACCAGTAGCGAGTCCTGCAGTTCTGCCGCCACCATCACGGGGAGCTTCACGCTAGGAACTGGAGAGTCCTTGGAATCTGCGTTCATGGATTTCCTTGCTCGACAAACATCTCGGTGCGAGCATAAATTTCGCTCAAAGCACCACCTTTTGGATTTTCCGCAGCCTCTCACGAACCGTGAAAAGCTTGTAGTCTCGCTATCTGACAACAAGTCGTCTTGTACCATTTTGTATCCCATGATAGCCCTCTATGGCTTCGTCTGAAAGCTGTAAAAAGATGCACCTCTTGCACCTTGAAGACTCAATCGCTGACCATCGCTTGGCAGTGCTGCATTTGCAACGCGGCGGATGCGATGCGGTATCTCGCAGAGTAGATAGCTTGTCAGAGTTCCAGGACGCGCTAGCAAACTCGAAAATCGATGTCGTGCTGGCCGATTACCAGCTGGCTGGGTTCACCGCAATGGACGCTTGGACCCTCGTTGTCGCTTTAGACGACCCTCCTCCTTTTATTCTGTTGTCTGGCGCTATCGGTGAAACCGCCGCTGTTGAAGCCATCCGACTGGGCATGGCGGACTACGTACTCAAAGATCAGATGGCGCGGCTCGCCCACGTGGTGACGCGAGCAGTAGACATGCACCAAGCAAAGCGGCATCGGATTGCGATAGCACAGGCTCTTGAGCACTCCGAAAACCGCCTCGCTTTGCTAACGGCACACCTGCAAGAGTCCATTGAAAACGAGCGTCTTTCCATCGCACGCGAAATCCATGACGACATAGGAGGGGCGCTGACTGCAATTCGCTTGGACTTGGCATGGATAGATCGTCACACTCTCCAACCGGACGTAGCGGACCACGCAACTGCTGCGACCAACATGCTGCACCATGCTCTTAGCGCCAGTCAGCGCATCATGAAGAACCTGCGCCCTGCCGTTCTTGACCAGGGCTTGACGGCTGCTGTCGCTTGGATGGCGCGCGACTTTGAGACACGAAACGGCATTGCAGTGGAAGTCCTCTTCAGTGTCACGCCACAAGCTCTGACCAATAAAGTCGAGACCGTCGCCTTCAGAACAACACAGGAAGCCCTCACCAACGTGTCGAAACACGCGTCTGCGAGCCATGTGCAAATAGATATTTCAAACACGGCAGGCATGCTTACGGTCGAAGTTAGTGACGATGGGTGCGGCATGACGCCCCGCGCACAAGAAAAGAACAACAGCTTTGGCCTAGCCGGTTTACGCGAACGAGCCCGCACCGTGGGAGGTTGGCTGGATATTAGTCGCCGCCACGGACGGGGTACCTCCGTGATACTGTCCATTCCTTTGCAAGCAGCAGATTTTCCGGAGGATTCCGCTTGACGATTCAGGTAGTACTGTGCGACGACCACGCGCTTGTAAGACGAGGTGTTCGAGACACGCTGGAGGAAGCTTCAGATATCAAAGTCACAGGCGAAGCGGGAAACTATCCTGAGCTTCGAGACCTATTGCGCTCTGCAAGTTGTGATGTCTTGTTGCTAGACCTCAACATGCCGGGACGCAGCGGATTAGAGGTGCTGGCCTCGTTGCGCGATACACACCCTCGGGTCAAGGTCCTGGTGGTCTCAATGAATCCTGCAGACCAATACGCTGTACGGTGCCTTCGGGCTGGAGCGTACGGCTATGCCAGCAAGGCGGCAGATCCCCTGGCATTGCTAGGGGCGGTTCGCATGATTTTCGAGGGACGAAAGTACTTGACCGCTGACGTTTCGCAATTGCTGGCCGACAGTATTTCAGAGCCGGGCAACAAGACTGGACACGGAGCCCTGTCAGAACGAGAGCTTCAAACCCTGCTGAAAATTGCTTCAGGCAAGCGCCTCTCCGAGATCGCCGAAGAGCTCATGCTCAGCCCGAAAACCGTCAGCGTTTACCGTGCGCGCGTGCTTGAGAAGCTGAAGCTCACTAACAATGCTGAGCTCACCGTGTACGCCATACGAAACGATCTCGTCTGATCGCTTGTGAGCAACCCTCCTTTAGCGAGCACAGCGATTGGCCATGGTCATCGTTGAGACATGAAAAGGTCGGTTGCCTGCTGCATCAATGTCAGCATTGGTTGCTCCAGCATCGGCAATGTAGCGGCGATTCCCAAGAGCCCCACGGTTAACGTAACCGGAAATCCGACTGCATAGATGTTCATTTGTGGAGCTACGCGAGACACAATGCCCAGCGCCAGGTTCACGAACATCAAAAGCGCGATCATCGGGAGTGCGATCCATAGCGCGCTGGAGAACAAGTTGGACCCCAGTTCGTAAAGCCTCATTTGCTGTATCGCCACAAGAAAATGGCTATCAACAGGAAACCTGTCGAAGCTTTTCACTACAGCCATCAGCACCATCAAATGGCCATTGATGACTACAAAGAAGAGCGTGGCGATATGACCAAAGAAACGCCCTACTGCGCTAACTTGTGTGCTGCTCATCGGGTCAAAGAATGAGGCGAAGTTCAGGCCCATCTGCAAGCCGATGACCTCTCCCGCCAGCTCTACAGCCGAGAACACAAGTTTGATGGTGAAGCCAATCGCCAAGCCGATGAGTACCTGCTGCGCCACGGCTCCCAACGCGTCAGGACTGTTGAAAGGCATCACTGGCTGATCGCTAAGCATTCCTTGCGCGCAAACGGCCACAAAGAACGCTAGGCCGATACGTACTCGCACCGGGATAACGCGCATCGAGAAAATAGGCGCAACAGAAAAAAGCGCCAGTATTCGCAAGAAGGGCCACAGGATCGGGGATATCCAGGCAACGATCTGCGCTTCCGAAAAAGTAATCACGACTGGAAAGTCGTCAGCCGACCACGGAGGGAATGGATTCGATAGTGCGGCGTATGAAATCCACCAAAGTGCTCACCATCCAAGGACCGGCAACAGCGAACACCACCATCGCAGCAACCAGCTTGGGAACAAATGCAAGCGTGGCTTCGTGAATTTGAGTGACTGCCTGGAAAACACTGACCAGCAGCCCGACCGCCATCACAACACCCAGTACCGGCATCGCAATCATCAACAAAAGCGTAAGAGCCTCGTGGCCCACGGTTAAAACATACTGCGGCGACATGGAATTTCCTCCGGTTGCGAAAGCAAAGCGACGGTGCGAAGCTTCTACGTAACAAAACTCGCAGCCAACGATCCAATCAGCAGGTTCCAGCCATCGGCCAGCACGAACAGCATGAGCTTGAACGGTAGTGCCACCAACACCGGCGACAGCATCATCATGCCGAGCGACATCAGAATGCTTGAAACCACCATGTCAATCACCAAAAACGGGATGAAGATCATGAAGCCAATCTGAAACGCCGATTTCAGCTCACTTGTCACAAACGCGGGTACCAACACACGAAATGGAGCCGCCTCTGCAGTAACGGACGAATCAAGGCGGGCCAGTCGCGAAAACAGCGCGAAATCAGATTGGCGCGTTTGCTTCAACATGAACGAGCGCATGGGAACTTCTGCTTTTGCAAGCGCTTCCTCAAAGCTGATGCTGTTGGCGGTGTACGGAACGTACGCATCTTCGTAGACCTTATCGAGCGTAGGACCCATGACAAACAATGTCAGGAACAAGGAGAGCCCGATGATCACCTGATTGGGCGGGGCAGATTGCGTGCCGATCGCCTGGCGCAGCAAGGACAGCACTATCACGATGCGTGTGAACCCTGTCATCATCAGCAGGATAGCGGGCAGGAAAGAAAGCGCTGTAAAAAAAAGCAGTGTTTGAATGGGTACCGAATAACTGGTATCTCCCGGGCCGGAGCCAATAAGGAGCGGCAGCGCTGCCGCTGCCGTGGCCTGCGCTTGGGCTACTCCCGCGCAAAGCGCACCTCCGGCCAGCGCACAAAGGCCGATGGCAACACGCCAGCTCAAAATTGGATGCGTTTGCGTTTGCGCCATGACATTCACTTTATGAAGCTCCATTGTTCGGGCGCTGCGTTGACGTCTGAGCCATAACGTCGTCAAAACTACACTGGGGCGGCATTGGGCCAGCGTGATCGTTTTGAGCAACAGGACGCAGTGCATGCAAACAGGAAATCGTTTGAGGCGTCACCCCGAGGATTAGCGTGACACATTGTCCAGGCGGCCCAACCTCCACTGTCACCACACGCTGATGGGGCCCAACGGCAACAGCTGACAAAACGCGTGGCGTGGTGGCCGATTGCCCTTGCATTTCACTCCTGCGCTGCTGCAGTCTGCGAACGATCCACGGCAACGTGCCAATCGCAGCAACGAAAAGAATAACCAGCAGCAGAGTCTGCGTCATCCTTGGCCTCGGCTTAGACGTCGTAACCGCTCAGATGGCGTCACCACGTCGGTGAGACGAATACCAAACTTATCGTTAACCACCACCACTTCTCCTTGGGCAATGAGGTAGCCGTTCACCAGCACATCCATGGGCTCACCCGCGAGGGCATCGAGCTCCACGACTGAACCCTGGGCAAGCTGCAGGATGTACTTGATAGGTACTTTGGTACGACCAAGCTCCACCGACAGCTGCACCGGAATATCCAGCACCATACTGATGTCCCCGGAAGCCTCCCCCGAAGCGGAAAAAGGTCGAGCGGAATCGCCGCTTAGCGGGCCACCCTGCTCTGCATCCGTGCCCGGCGTCGCGGTCTTTTGCTCTTCAAGCGCCTCAGCCCACCCTGCAAAGGCGTCATCGCTTGCGTCTGCGGGCTGTTCATCTGGGTTGTTGGTGTCGTCAATTGCCATTTTTATCTCCCATCCAGTTCGTATCAGCGTTGCGCAGGCACTCTTCCACCCGAATTGCGTATTTGGAGTTGTGCGTGCCGTACTGGCAATCAAAAATCGGAACACCACCCACCGACGCCTGTATGCGCGGCGTGCGGTCCAGTTCAATGAAGTCGCCTACCTTCATAGCCAGCAATTGCTCAACAGTCGCATCAGCCCGGGCCAGTTCCGCAACCAGCGTGACCTCTGCGGCCTGAATCTCTCTTGTCAAAACCCGCACCCAGCGACGGTCTACCTCAATGGAATCGCCTTGCGTGGACGAATACAGCACGTCACGGATAGGCTCCAGCGTCGCATAGGGCATGCAAATATGAATAGCCCCAGTGAGGTCTCCAATTTCGAGCTGAAAAGCGGTAGACACCACAATCTCGCTGGGGGTCGCAATGTTTGCAAATTGCGGCTGCATTTCAGAACGCTGGTAGTCAAGCTCCAGCGGGTAAATGCCCTGCCATGCTTTCTTGTACTCCTCGCAAATTACGTCCACCAGCCGGTTGATGATGCGTTGCTCGGTATGGGAAAAATCACGGCCTTCAATCCTTGTCTGGAACTTTCCAACACCACCGAACAAGGTATCAATAATGCCGAAGACGAGCGAGGGCTCACACACGATGAGCCCGCTACCGCGCAGCGGCCTGATCGCCACAATGTTGAAGTTGGTCGGAACTGCTAGCTCGCGCAGAAACGCGCTGTAGCGCTGTACCGCTACGGTGCCCACCGAAATCTCGGGGCTGCGCCGGATAAAGTTGAACAAGCCAATGCGGAAATTGCGCGCAAACCGCTCGTTGACGATCTCCATCGTCGGCATGCGGCCGCGAACGATGCGCTCTTGACTCGAAATATCGTAATTGCGTATCTCGCCAGACTCGAATACTTCCTGCTCGGTTTTCTGGCTCTCACCGGTGACGCCTTCCAGCAAGGCATCGACTTCTTCCTGAGAAAGAAACGATTCGCTCATGGTTCGCCTCTTTGCTTGCTACTGAACGATGAAGCCGGAAAAAAGAACACGGTGGACTGGATTTTTAGCGGCCTCGGACGATCGCTTGTCCTTGCCTTTTTTTGCTTTTCCTGCGCTGTCAGACTTCGATTCTTCTGCGGGCAGCTCGATCCCGCCGGTTTTCTTCTCGACTTCCGCAACCTTGTAACCCAGTGGGCGAGAGACCTCTCGCAAAATGCCGTGTGCCAACGCCTCTTTGCCTTCGCGGCTCAGTAGCTCAGCAGAAGTCTTTTGCGAAATCAAGAGCAAGACTGAACTGCGAATCGTGGGCATGTACTGCTTGACGAGATCCGCCGTTTTCATATCGGCAAGCTCCAGTGTTATGCCAACCTGGGCAAAGCGCTCGCCGCCCGGATCGGCCAGATTCACCACCATGGTGTCGACGGGGAGAAATGTGGGAACCACAGCGGGCTCGCTCACCTGACTTTCAGTCTCGCCGCCATCTTCGTCCAGCTGCGCGCTGCGCTGCTTCACAAAATAGAGAACACCTGCGCCAACAATTGCCAGCAACAGCAGCGCCACCACCACAATGATCAGCAGCTTTTTGCTCTTGGCGGGTTTTTTTTCGGGTTCAGCAGCAGTCGACACGTTCGGGCTTCCTGGCGGAGACTAAAGGAGCCGTGGCACCCAAAGTGCCGCGGAGCGCGCACACGGTTGAATGTGCTGGACCCATTATTGACGCAGCCGCGCCCACCGATCACCCGAGCAAGCCCCGCAAAGCGCGCCAATACGAACGCTTGTGGCTTCGTTGCGTCAGACAAATAGGTCCAGCGTGCCAGGGTGAGCGGCGCGTAGGGCACCGTGAGTGCGCCCTGCCTGGGCATCTGCCGCTGGCGCGATCCGCGCCTGACGAGCCCCCGGTGGGCTGCGGCCATCATCTTTCGGGTCCCTTTGTCCCGCTCCTTGCGCATCGACAGACACCCCAGAGAGCACCAGGCCTTCTTTTTGCAATAAATCACGCAGCTCGTGAATGTGTGCGTCCAACAGCTCTCGGGTTTGAGGCTGATCACTGCGAAACGCGACATGCGCCTCTTTGCCATCAAGAGATACCTGCACCTTCACCGGTTGGCCCTCGTGGTCCACCGTCAATTCCGCGTTCTTCAGGTTTTCCGCCAGCCAATAAGTCACCTGCTCTGAGAGGGCGTCTTGCGCGGAAGCCCCGTCTGTTCCAGCGCCAGACGACGTCTGACTAATCTCGGCACCCATTTCAAACGGTGACTTGGTATCCATCGCACCACCGCCTCCAGAAGTGTTTCTTTGCTCGTCGCCCGAGCCTCGCGATTGCGTCCCAGACCGCGACAACGTCTCTGCGAGTCCAGGCACGCTGGCCAGGACAGTCTGGTTGATCGCCCCGCCCCCCGTTGGAAGGCCATCACCGAACACGGGCCCTTCCACTGTGGCGCGACCCACTCCGTTCTCCTTGGCGAATACTCCAAGCGCGGCAAGAGAGGCCGAGAGCTGAACGGCGGGAACAGCCAGCCCGTCTCCACCACGTGCCGCCAGAACGAAAGGCTGTTTGGGCTGCTGCTGTTGCGCAGCCATTGAGGCCAGGCCGCCGGCACCTGACGCACTGCGTCGCTCTGCCACGGTTCGCTGCGCAGGGCCACGAGCGACAGCAGCACCGGTCCCTTGATCTCCCGCAGTATCCATACGAACCGTTTGCGAAACTTGCCCCCCCAGCGCGCCACTGTGGCCCGCCCAAAGACTGGATGCCAGCAAGCCAGCAGCATCCGAACCGCCCACAGAAGCGTTGCCCGAAAGGGTGCCCCGCGTCGCCGCAGCGGCACGCCCAGCCGCCGCCGCACCGGAATCGGTGGTGCGGCTCCAGAACTGCCCGTGCGTTTGCAACGTATCGCCAAGCGCGTTGCCGGCCCTCTTCTCGTCCTGGTCCTGCCCTTCTTGCACTATCGCTGCGCCCGCGTTGGCACCGACACCCGGCATCGCGCTCAGTACGCTGGCGTCCGGTGCGCCCGCGGCGTCCTTAGAGTTCGTGACGTCTGTGGCGTTTCTTCCCACCGTGCGCAGCGCAGCCAACCCCGAAGACGGTGCCGGCTGATCGGCCGCATCCTCCAGGCCTGAAAGCATGAAAGAGAACGCGCTCGGCGTTGTGAAGCCTTCACCCGCCGTCTTGGTACGGGAGGCTTGATTGGCGGGCTTTGCGCTGTGCGCACTTTCTTGTGAGGAAATTCGGCTGCTGTCCATGGCGGGGCCTCCAGAAACGTTAATGCGCTCGCGCGCGGTTTGCGAGCGTCAGCATGGCGCGCTCATCGGTCTGCTTTTGATCGCGGCGCTGCTCCAATAACACAGCCTCTCGGTCGCGGTGGCTGATGAGCTTGCGAAGCGTCGCAACGCGCAGCTCAGAAGCCAGCAACTGCCGTTCGCCTAACTGCATGCGCTTTTCATGATCGCCCACCACAATGGCCTGAAGGCCCATGGCGTGGCTCAGACGCCCCATGAAATGGCGGTGGTGAAACATCACTTCGGGCGCAATCACCGCGCCTGCTCGCGTGCCCCACCGCGCATCCGTTTCACCGGCATAGCTTTGGAGCTGTTGCATTTGCTCATTTGCCGCAGCCGCGCTCGCCTGGGCTTGCCGGAGCACGTTACAGGCAGCGTCCCGCTGGCGTTCGGCCATGGATAGGGCTACTTGCAAAGCACTGGGAGCGGTCTTAGGCATGATGACGATTCCTTACCCAAAAACGCCTGCCATAGTGTCCACGCTGTCATGCAAAGAGGCCGCCTCGCGCATGCCCTGCTGCAAGAATTGCTCCATGACAGGCTGAAGCCGAATGGCCTCGTCAAGCGCGGGATCGGACCCCGACAGATAAGCACCTACCTGCACCAGATCGCGACTTTTTTGGTAGCGGGAATACACCGCACGAAAATGCCGGGCCAGCTCAAAATGATTCTGCGACACCACGTTGTGCATCACACGGGACGCCGATTGCTCAATGTCGATAGCCGGGAAATGCCCGGTTTCGGCCAAAGCACGTGAGAGCACGATGTGGCCGTCAAGAATGGCGCGAGCAGCATCGGCAATGGGGTCTTGCTGGTCATCCCCTTCCGATAGCACCGTATAAAACGCCGTGATGGAACCGACGCCGTGCAGCCCATTGCCGCTGCGCTCAACCAACTGAGGCAGTTTGGCAAAACATGACGGCGGATAGCCTTTGGTCGCAGGTGGCTCACCAATCGCCAGCGCAATTTCCCGCTGCGCCATTGCATATCGGGTGAGCGAGTCCATCAGCAGCAGCACATGCTTGCCCTTATCTCGAAAATGCTCGGCCACGGCGGTGGCGTACGCCGCGCCTTGCATGCGCAGCAGTGGAGGTGCATCAGCAGGAGCCGCGACGACCACTGCGCGGCCCCGATCAGCAGCGCCCAGAATGTCTTCGACGAATTCCTTGACCTCGCGGCCACGCTCGCCGATCAGGCCCACCACGATGACATCGGCTTCGGTATAGCGCGCCATCATGCCCAGCAGCACGCTTTTACCAACGCCCGAACCGGCAAACAAACCAATGCGCTGGCCACGGCCTACCGTAAGCAACGCATTGATCGCCCGCACGCCGGTATCAAGCGGCTGGCGCACAGGGTCGCGGTCCATGGCATTAATGAGCCGGCGGTCCATCGGATCGGCGGAGACACCGTGCAGGGGGCCAGCACGGTCCAGCGGCAAGCCTTGCGCATCGACAACGCGTCCCAACAGCCCGTCGCCCAATGGCAGGCGCAATAGCCCCGTTTGCTGCAGGGGCGCTGGCGCTTCAAACAGTTGCAACGGTGTGACATAGGGCGGCGCAGCAGTCACGCGCGCGCCGCTGCGCAGACCCTGTGTATCACCGGCGGGCATTAAAAAGGCGCGTTCACCCGAGAACCCCACCACCTCAGCCAGAATTTTTTCCTGTGAATCGCTGCCGCTGTCCACCAAGCACTGCGAGCCGACCGACGCTTGAATACCCGTGGCTTCCAGCACCAAGCCTGCCAGACGCGTCAGGGTTCCGCGCCGCTCTAGCGGAACGGGTACCGCAGCGCGCTTGCGCGCTTGCGACAGAAAATCATCCCAAGCAACGGTGACGTCATCAGGTGCCATGCTGCTCCCCCGCCTGCCAAGGCATGTCCATGCCCACAGGGGCAAGCGCGCGCTGCCAGCGGGTTTGGAGGCTGGCATCTATCAGCTTGCCGTTCTGCTCGACGTGGCAACCGCCCACCACCACCTCGCTATCGGCAATCCATTGCACTGCGCGATCGCCAGCTTGCGTGCGCAGTGCGGCTCCCCACATCGCTTCGTCGTCGGGGTGCAGGCGAACCAGGGTGGGCAAGCTCTCGCTAGTCAGTTCGCCCAGGGCCTCGTCCACCACGGCCAAAAATACTTGAGGATCGGCCTGCAGCTCGCGTCGCACTATCTGGCGTGCGACTTCACACGCTAACGCCAATACGTTCTGCGCCATGCTTTTCTGCGCTTGCATGAGCCCTTGCGCGAAGTTCTGCTCCAGTGTATGCAGCCGCTCGGCCGCTTTGGCACCTTCCCCAGCAACATAGTCATCCAGCTTTTGCTGCCAGAGCAGTGTGGTGTCTGCTTGCCCTTTGGCCTCGCCTTGTGCGAAGGCGTCCGCCAGGGCCTCTTCCAATGTTTCCTGTGGCACGGCGTCTTTTTGCGGGCTGGGCAACTCCACAACCTCGGGCGTCAATGCACCAAACGGATCTCCAATTGCACCAAATTGCCACCGCGTGACGTCGCCCACCTCATCCCTCGGGATGAAGCGGCCTTGACCACGGGAGCTAGACGAAGGCTTCGTCACTGCTGCCCCCGATCACGATTTGCCCCTCGTCCGACAAGCGGCGTACGGTTTTAAGAATTTCCTTTTGCTGCGCTTCCACCTCGGACAAACGCATCGGGCCGCGAGACTCCAAGTCTTCGCGCAAGGCCTCACCCGCACGGGACGACATGTTGGAGAGGAATTTTTCCCGCAGTTCTGGTGCCGCGCCCTTGAGTGCGACCACCAAAGTTTCAGATGCCACTTCCTTAAGCACCGTTTGAACCGCTTGATCGTCCAGCTTGAGAACGTCGTCGAACACAAACATTTTGTCCATGATCTTTTGCGCCAACTCTGGGTCGTGTGAGCGAATGTTCTCCAGCACCGCACCTTCGGTGTTGTTGCCCAGCAAGTTGATGATTTCGGCCGCCGCCTTGGGGCCACCCAGAGAGCTCTTGCGCACCTTGTCGCCACCGGCAAGCACTTTGAACAGCACTTCGTTCAAATCTTTGAGCGCCGCCGGCTGAATACCCTCCAACGTAGCAACACGCAGCAAAACTTCGCTGCGCTGGCGGTCACTGAAGTTCATCAACACGCCCGCGGCATGGTCGTAGTCCAAATGCACCAGGATGGCGGCAACGATTTGCGGGTGCTCATTGCGCAGCAGCTCAGCAACCGACATCGGGTCCATCCACTTCAAGCTTTCGATGCCCGAAACATCCCCGCCTTGCAAGATGCGGTCAATCAGCAGTGAAGCTTTGTCGTCGCCCAAGGCGCGCTTAAGAACAGCGCGCACGTAATTGCCCGTGTCCGACACCAGCAGGCTTTGTTCAGAGGCAGCAGTGGTGAACTTGTTGATGACTTCGTCCAGCCGCTCGCGCGAAACATTGCGCATGCGGGCAATCGTTTCGCCGAGTTTTTGTACTTCTTTGGGCGAGAGGTGTTTAAAAACCTCAGCCGCTTCTTCTTCTCCCAGCGACATGAGAAAAATGGCGGCGTCGTTGAGACCTTGTTCGTCCATGGCGGCTACGTGGGTACGTGGTTAGGGGCTGGCAAGTCGGGCCGCTCAGGCCACCTCGCCGTTGACCCAGCCCTTGATGATGTTGGCGACAGCCATAGGATTCTCGCGCGTCAGGACTCGCGCGTCTTCCAAGCGCAACTGTTCTTCGGTGGGCGGAACAGGTTCTGTTGAACGCGTGGGCGGCGGTAGCGCAGGGCGCTGCGGCGTTTCGGCCTCCAGCGCGTTGAGTTGACCACCCGTCGTCACCGGCCGCACCGGTGTACCAGCCGCCAGGTTTTTGAGTGCAGGCCGCACCAAGCCCAGCAAGACCAGCGCACCGAACAGAACCATTCCCAACGGCCAGGCAAAGCTGCGCGCCAAGTCCAGCGTCTCGGGCTGACGCCACAGCGGCACTTCCTGAAGGTCCTGCTTTTGCACCTGAAACTGCGTATTCATGAGGTTGACCGAATCACCGCGGTCTTTGTCAAAGCCAATGGATTCGCGCACCAGCGCCGTCATGCGCTCCAGTTGCTCAGGTGATACCGCCTTGCTAACTACTTTGCCTTTTTCCTCGCTGCTCTGGTAGTTGACAACCACCGCAGCACTCAGCCGTTTAACAGCCCCGCGGCCCACGCGCGTCACCTTAACCGTCTTGTCCACCTCGTAGTTGGTGGTGGAATCGCGCCGGCGGTTTTCTGATTCATTGGTCTGCTGCTGACCGGCAGCCGTAGGCGCAGGGTTGGCTCCGTTGATAGGCGCTGCCGATGGACCCGGAGGTTGATTGGCGACCGCGCCGGCCACCCCGCCAGCCGTGCTTGTAGCGTTGCCCCCGGTTTCGCTGACCTGCTGGCTGCGCACGGCGCTGGAGTCGGGAGTTTGGTTGGGACGGAACTGCTCAGAGGTGGACTCTGTCTGCGTAAAGTCGACATCTGCCGTGACTTGGGCTTTGACGTTTTCGCGCCCAACCACCGGCTCCAGAATGTCCATGATGCGGCTGGTGTACTGCTGCTCGAGCCGCTGTACATATTGCAATTGCTGGGCGTCAAAAGCACTGTCCTGTGACCCATCGGGCGGGCTGGATAGCAGCTTGCCGGTGTCATCCAGAACGCTTACTGCCGAAGTGGCTAAGTCGGGCACGCTGGAAGCCACCAAATGCACAATGCCGGCAAGCTGCGTCCGGTCCAGCGTACGGCCGGGGTAGAGGCTGACCAAAATAGACGCAGAAGGTTTTTGCTGCTCGCGGAAAAAACCGTTCTGATTAGGCAAGGCTAGGTGAATCCGGGCACTTTGCACGGACGACAGCGACTGAATGGAGCGGGTAAGCTCGCCCTCCAAACCGCGTTGAAAGTTGAGCCGCTCCTGAAACTGGGTCATGCCGAAGCGGCTGTTGTCCATCACCTCAAAGCCCGTCACTGAGCCTTTGGGTAACCCCTGTGTTGCCAGGTGAAGCCGCACTTCGTGCACCTTGTCGCCGGGGATCATGATCGCGCCGCCGCCCTCCGACATCTTGTAAGGAATGTTCATGGTGGCGAGCTGGGCCACCACTGCGCCGCCGTCCTTGTCGCTAAGGTTGGAGAAAAGTACGCGGTAATCGGTTTGCCGACCCAACACCACAGCAGCGATGAGCGCGCCCACCAGCAGTACGGCGCCCATGGCCAGTCGCAACCGCATGCCGCGGTCCATCAGCGCGAGACGCTGCAGCCAGGAATGCGGGGCATTCATCGGGGCAGTGGTGACAGGAAGGACTGCGGACATGGGCGGTTCCAGGTTGCGCGGGCCAAAACTAGGCGCTGCGTGCATTGGATTATTGGGCGATCGCTGCACGCCGGTGCGCCGATAAAGCGTCGGTTTTGCGGTCTTTTCCCGTGGATGTTTTGCACCACGCCGCCTACGATGACTCCATTCCCGAGTTCGCCGCCGGCAGCAGTTCCCCCGCCTTACAGGACACCATCATGGACATGCGCATTTTGAGCTCTACCGCCCCGCTCGCAGGCGCAGGCATGCCACGGCGTCCCGCAGCGCTGCCGAGTGAAGGGAACAACGCGGGTTTTGCTGGCGCACTGCAAGGTGCATTGCAGTCGGTGAGCGCCGCCCAAAGCAAGTCGAGCAACCTGCAAACCCAGGTTCAGATGGAGAACCCTGCAGTCAGCCTGGAAGAAACCATGGTTGCTATGCAGAAAGCCCAGATCGGCTTTCAGGCCACGCTGCATGTGCGCAACCGAATGGTGCAGGCCTACACCGACATCATGAACATGCAGGTCTGACGCCTTGCGTGCGGGGACTGCGTCGGTGTGCTTTTTTCGTGGTGTCTAGGATTTGGTGATTTAGCGCAACGCCAACGCTCCATTGGAGGTCTTTCACCGCCTCTACCCGCCTTGCCTAACCACGAGCCTCACTCGCCGCGTGGCGGCTTTAGAGCTGCGGGGAACAAGGCCCCTCAGGGCGGCCTCAATTGTGAAGTGCAACACACTACTGAATTGAGAGGACAGCCATGCCAAACACCAGCTACCAACAACTGAGCGAAGCGGAGCGCCACGCCATCTCCCTCGGCCTGCAGCAAGGCATGCCTCAGAGAGCCATA
>JBBSUJ010000047.1:0-23910 GCA_038235025.1 Burkholderiales bacterium | reverse complement strand
TCTGTTCCAAGAGCTCGCGCTTACGGGTTTTTTTGACGGCGAGGTTCAGATCAAGGCTCGATTGCTTCATGAGGGTGACGATGCCACGAAAACCTGACTGCTACCAGACCTTAGGGAGACTTATGCAGGATGTCCCTAGCGCTTTCTGTTATTAGATAGTTTGCTATCTAAATAGATGTTAGCGCAATACTAGCACAGGCATTTCGGAAACCCGCAGCAGTGTGGTCGTAACGCTGCCCACAATCAGCTGGCGAATGCGCGAGTGGCCGTATGCGCCCATCACAAGCAATGCGGGGGCCTGTGCTGCGACCAGCTCGGGCAGCACTTGCTCCGGCTCGCCGGGCACCAGCGTGGTTTCCACCGAAAAGCCGGCAACGCGCAGCAGTTCTGCTGCAGCGTTGAGTTGCGCGTGCGCTAGATCGGTCTGTTCGCCGGCCATCGCGATCAGGGCGGGCAGGCCGCGCAGCAGGGGGCTGGCGGCCACCATGTCTACTGTTTTGCGGGCGGTTTCGCTGGCGTCGTAGGCCACCACGAATCGCTCGGGCGCGACAAACTGTTCTTGTGTGGCGACCAGTACCGGGCGCTGTATGGCTCGGATCACGCGTTCGACATGGTGATCCAGGTGCAGCTTGCGCACCCCGCTTGCGCGGTGATTAGCACCCACCACACACAGGCGAATATCGGGCTCGCATTCGAGCAAGGTGTCCACCAGTTCGGCGCGTTGCAGCAAGGTAGCCGGTAGCGGTAGACCAGCCGCCGTCACCCGGTGCGACGCGGCCTCCAACATCGCTCGGCCGGTTTGCTGGGCAAGTTGACCGCGCTCGGCATCGAGTTCGCTGAGCTGCTGCAGCAGAACTTCTTGCGCACCCAGGCCAATGGTGCCGCTGTAGTCGCCCACGTTGGGCAGCTCGGGCGGTCGCTCCAACACATGCAGCAACGCGAGTGGGGCCGGCAGGCGTTGCGCAGCCCAAATGCCCCAATCGACCGTGACTGTCGTTTGGGCTCGGCCGTCGATACAAGCGTAGATGGTGTGCATGGCTGTCTCCTTGCGTCTGTAGTTAGCGTGCTAAGCGTGCTTGAAATGGTTGCAGTGGTTGTGCAGTGTCGCACCCGAGACGGCTTCGCTGAGTGAACGCACTCGCCGCGAGCTGTGGACGCTGACCCGGCGATACGATAGCCCCATGTTTTTCAGCATGTTTTTGCAGGCTGTCCGCTTCGCAGCGCGAAGCACCGCGATTGTGGCGACGGGGCTGGCGACGGGTTTGGTGGCTGAGATGGTTGTCGCTGCCGAGGTTGGAGCTTCAGATGCGGGTGCAAATACCGTCCGCGTTGATATGGAGCCTCGCGTACGTGCTTGCACTCTTTGCCACGGCGAAAAAGGCCGCGCTACTGCAGAGGGCTATTTCCCTCGCATCGCTGGCAAGACGGCGGGTTACCTGACCCACCAGCTCCTCAACTTCAATGAGGGACGACGGCACTACGCCAGCATGACCTATCTGATTGAACACCTCAGCGATGCCTAACTGGCCGAAATGGCGCACTACTTCGCTGCACTTGATGTGCCTTACCCGCCACAGCCGCCCAGCACGGCGTCGCCGGCCGTGCTTGCCCTTGGGCGCGCCTTGGTGAAGCACGGAGACGCTGCGCGCCAAATTCCAGCGTGCGTCAGCTGCCATGGTGCGACCATGACGGGTGTGCAGCCGGCCACGCCTGGCTTATTGGGCTTGCCGCGCGACTACCTCAACAGCCAGCTGGGTGCCTGGGCTATGGGTCAGCGTCACGCGCTGGCCCCTGACTGCATGGCGCAGATTGCCAAGGCCTTAACTGCCGCAGACGTAAGTGCGATCTCGGCGTGGCTGTCCGCGCTGCCGGTGCTTGGGCTGGGGCTCCCGGTTGAGCGGCTTTCAGAGCCCGAGCCGCTGCGCTGTGGCTCGTCGGAAGGATCGCACTGATGAGGCGGAATGTTCGGTCAATCACCGCCTCCGGTCCCCTAGCGTTTACGGGGCTCCTGACACTTGCATCAATAGTTGTGTTGGCTACTGCGCGAGCGCCGGCTTGGGCGCAGCTGGCCGAAAAATCAGCGGCTGGAGCGCCGCCTGCATCTAGCGCGGTTCAAGAGACAGCGTCGCTCGTCGAGCGAGGTCGCTACCTTGCACGGCTGGGCAACTGCATGGGTTGTCACACCGCGCGCGGATCAGGCGCTTACGCTGGCGGACGCGCAATTGCTAACACCGTTTGGTACCGTATATAGCAGCAATCTCACTCCGGACAAATCTACCGGTCTTGGGCAATGGAGTGCAGACGATTTCTGGGATGCGCTGCACCACGGGCGTTCAAGCGGCGGCCGTTTGCTTACGCCAGCGTTTCCCTACACCAGCTACACCCTCATTACGCGTTCAGACTCGGACGCGCTTTATGCCTATCTGCAAAGCTTGCCCGCAACGCAGCAAGCCAATCAACCGCAAGGACTGCGCTTCCCGTTTGATAGCCAGGCAGCGCTGTGGATCTGGCGCACGCTGTATTTTTCACCCGGCAAATTTCAAGCCCAACCCGGCCGTTCTGCCGACTGGAACCGCGGCGCTTATTTGGTACAAGGGCTGGGCCACTGCAGCGCCTGTCACACCCCTCGCAATGCTTTGGGTGCGGAGCGCGGCGGTGCTGCATTTGCTGGCGCAATGGTGCCCGAGCAGGGCTGGTATGCCCCAGCGCTGAACGATACACGTGAGGCGGGTGTAGCCCAGTGGACGGAGGCGGACGTGGTTCAGTTACTGCAGACTGGCATCAACAACAAAACATCCGTCATGGGGCCCATGGCGGACGTGGTGGCAGGTAGCACGCAGTTCTTGAAAGATGCCGACGCCCGCTCAGTGGCGGCGTATCTGCGCACGCTGAAGAGCCCATTGCCAGGCGCAGAACGCCACGCGGGAACTGCGGACCCTCGCAACGCGCCTGTCGCAGTCAGAGCTGAAAGTGCTGGTGCCGCGCAGAAACTCTACAAATCCCACTGCGCAAGCTGCTACGGCGAGCAGGGGGAAGGACAGACCGGCGCGTTTCCTGCGCTTGCCGGGAACCGCGCAGTGTTGTTGGATAACCTTGCCAACCTTATGCGGGTGATATTGCAGGGCGGCTACCCGCCATCTACCCACGGCAACCCGCGTCCGCACGGAATGCCTCCGTTCCAGCAGGTACTTGGAGACGCTGAGCTGGCCTTGCTATCCAGTTACGTGCGAGCTTCCTGGGGCAACACAGCGTCGCCAGTCGAACTTGCTGAGGCACATCGTGCTCGAGAACCGTAACGTTAAGCCGAAGCAATCCACCGAGGTGTGACTTACGCGCTGCGGTCCCTGCGTCAAAATACTGCGCACCATGGCGATCTACCAACCACTCGATTCCGCGTCTGTCCGCGCCGATGGCACAGGCTGGTGGGTCATCTGCCTCTGCGCCGCATGGTGTGACACTTGTGGGGAGTACCGCCGCATTTTTGATGCGCTAGCTTGGCAGTGGCCCAACCTGCGTTTTGAATGGGTCGACATCGAGGACGATGCGGCGCTCGTCGGTGACCTGGACATTCAAACCTTTCCGACGCTGCTAATAGTCGGCGAAGACCGTCCCTTGTTTATGGGGCCTTTGTTGCCTCAGGCTGGAGTCTTGAATCGGCTGATCGCCAGCCTGAGGGCTGGCCAACTCGAGCCAATATCCGAGTCATGCGCGGGGGACGTGTTCCGTCGTATCCGGGAAGCCCGCAACTGAAGCAACAGCTATTAAGCGCAAGAACGTACCCGTCTGCCGATGTTTCTGCCCGGCACACCGAGCGCCGCGCTTCCATTGCGGGTGTTACGCGCTACAATAGTGCTCTCACGACCAAACGGGCGAGTACCAACCGCCCGTTTTTTTTGGTCGCAAGCTTTTGAAGCTCGAAGTCTTGGAGTCGGATACTCTGGAGACTCCGGGTTTTTTCGTTTTTTGCGGTATTGAATTAGCAAACGTGGCACTTCAGCAAATTGTGGAACAGACGGTGATCGGTCTCGGTTACGACCTGGTAGAGATCGAGCGATCCTCGGGAGGACTGCTGCGCATCACCATCGACCACCCTTGGCAAGAGCCCGCCGACAGCGCATTAGCGCAGCCGGAGCACCACGTAACGGTTGAGGATTGCGAAAAAGTCACGCGTCAGCTGCAGTTCGCGCTGGAAGTCGATGCAGTGGAATACAAGCGGCTGGAGGTGTCTTCTCCAGGTATTGACCGCCCGCTGCGCCACGAGCAGGATTTTGTTCGGTTTGTCGGCGAGACAATTGATGTTGCGCTCAAGCAGCCGATGGGTGCGTCGGCAGGCGGCCAGGTAAGTCCGTTGCGCAAAAGGTTTCGTGGAGCGCTTGAGCGCTCGGAGTCGGGTGGTTGGCAAATCACCTGGCGCGACGACCCCGTAGTTAAGCCAGGACATCGCGTGAGCGCCAAGCGCGTTCCCGCTCCGCTGCAAGTGTTGGGCTTCGAGTTGAATGAGCTGAAAGAGGCGCGCTTGGCGCCAATTGTGAATTTCAAAGGACGCGGCGTCAAGCCTGCGTCTGAATGATCCCCGCTTGGGATCCGAAAAGAATCGGGGCTGCATGCGGCCCGGAGTACAGGTAACAGGAGAGTCGTTGCATGAATCGCGAACTGTTGATGTTGGTTGAGGCTATATCGCGTGAGAAAAGCGTGGAACGTGACGTGGTGCTGGGGGCTGTTGAGCTGGCCCTGGCGCAGGCGACAAAGAAACT
Source organism: Burkholderiales bacterium (assembly GCA_038235025.1). Lineage (GTDB taxonomy): Bacteria > Pseudomonadota > Gammaproteobacteria > Burkholderiales > Burkholderiaceae_C > Simplicispira. Next base: position 19,156 of record JBBSUJ010000047.1, on the reverse strand, counting down.
TTACTCCGGCGAAGTAGATATCCGCGTCGCGTTGGACCGTGATAGCGGCAACTACGAAACTTTCCGCCGCTGGCTGGTGGTGCCCGACGACGCGGGTCTGCAAAACCCTGACGCTGAAGAGATGTTGATGGACGCGCAAGAGCGCGTGGCTGACGTCGAGGTGGGTGAGTACATCGAGGAGAGCATTGAGTCGGTGCCGATCGGCCGTATCGGTGCGATGGCGGCCAAGCAGGTGATCTTGCAGAAGATTCGCGACGCTGAGCGCGAAATGCTGCTCTCCGAATTCATGTCGCGCGGCGAGAAAATATTTACGGGCACCGTGAAGCGGATGGACAAGGGCGATTTGATTGTCGAGTCGGGTCGGGTTGAGGGGCGTTTGCGCCGCAGCGACATGATCCCGAAAGAGAATATGCGCAGCGGCGATCGCGTGCGCGCCATGATCATGGAGGTCGATCTGACACTGCGCGGCGCGCCGATTATTCTTTCGCGCTCCTCGCCAGAATTCATGATTGAGCTGTTCCGCCACGAAGTACCGGAAATCGAACAGGGACTGCTCGAGATCAAAAGTTGTGCCCGCGATCCAGGTAGCCGCGCCAAAATTGCTGTGCTTTCACATGACCGCCGCGTTGACCCTATTGGCACCTGCGTCGGCGTGCGTGGAACGCGCGTCAATGCGGTTACGAACGAGGTGGCTGGAGAGCGCGTCGACATCGTGCTGTGGTCGGAAGATCCGGCTCAGTTTGTAATTGGCGCTTTGGCCCCGGCCAATGTGTCATCTATTGTGGTCGATGAGGAAAAGCATGCAATGGATGTGGTGGTGGACGAGGAAAACCTCGCTATCGCTATTGGCCGTGGAGGGCAAAACGTGCGTCTTGCCTCTGACCTCACAGGCTGGAAAATCAACATCATGGACGCTGCTGAGTCGGCGCAAAAACAGGCGAACGAAACGGACACCGCGCGTGCGTTGTTCATGGAAAAACTCGACGTTGACCAGGAAATCGCGGACATCCTGATTGAAGAGGGCTTCAATACCCTTGAAGAAGTGGCCTATGTGCCGCTGCAGGAGATGTTGGAGATTGAGAGTTTCGATGAGGAAACTGTCAACGAGCTGCGTACACGCGCTAAAGACGCTTTGCTGACAATGGAAATTGCGCGGGAGGACAGCGTTGAGAGCGTCTCCCAAAATCTGCGTGATCTTGAGGGAATGACCGCAGAACTTATCGCCACCCTCGCCGAGGGCGGTATTCATACCCGGGATGAGCTGGCCGATCTGGCTATTGACGAATTGACCGAGCTGACCGGGCAGCCTGACGACGATGCCAAAGCATTGATCATGAAAGCACGCGAACATTGGTTCGCGGGGCAAGAGTAAGGCCAGGGAGGTACGAACCACATATGTCCAGTAATACAGTTGCCGAGTTCGCCAGCGAACTCAAAAAAACCCCCGATGTGCTGCTTGATCAGCTCAAGTCTGCGGGCGTCACCAAGGCCGATGCCGGGGATGCCCTGACCGAGGGCGATAAACAAAAGCTGCTCGCGCATTTGCAGGCCAGTCACGGTGTTGGCGGGGCCGATCGCAAAAAAATCACGCTGGTCAAACGATCGACCAGCGAGATCAAGCAGGCGGACGCTTCCGGGCGAGCACGCACGATTCAGGTGGAGGTTCGCAAAAAGCGTACCTTCGTCAAACGTGATGATGCTGTTGATGCTCCAGAAGCGGAAAGTGTCGATACGGCCCCGGCCCAACAAGAGCCGGAGCGTGATATCGCCGACCTCGCTCGTCGGGAGGAAGAGGCGCGCGGCCAGGCCGAGCTTATCAGTCGTCAAGAGCAGGATTTAAGCGCCAAGCGCCGCGAGCGCGAAGACCGTGAGCAGCGGGAACGCGAAGCCGCGGAGCGTGCCATCGCTTACGCTGCGCAAGAGGCTGGAAAAAAGGCGCAAGCATCTGCGGTTAAACAGGAAGCGACGCGTGAGCAGGCCGCCGAGGCTGCCGCTAGAACTGCTGCCCAAAATGAAGCGCGCGAAAAGGCAGAGGCCGAGTCACGTGCACGCGCTGCGGAAGAGGCGGAGCGCGCCAGCGACCTGGATGAGCGTCGTCGCAAGGCCTTGGCCGAAGCTGCGGCTATTCGCTCCATGATGTCGACGCCGGCCAAGGTTTTGGTGGCCAAAAAGCCCGAAGAGCCCAAGGTTGCAGATGCCAAGAAAGGCACGTTGCACAAGCCGGCCGCTGTCCCTGGAGCTGCACCGCGCACTGCGGGCGCGGGGGCGGGAAAGGAAGTCAAGTCTGCCAAGCTTTCGTCAAGCTGGGCCGGCGATCCGGCCAAGAAAAAAGGTATGCCCACGCGCGGTGACGCAGGTGGTGCCCGCGGCGGTGGTGCAGGCGCATGGCGCGGCGGCGGTCGCAGTGGCGGCAGGCGTGGCAGCAGTGACCGCGATCGCGGCGATCAACACGCCAATGCGGCACCAGCAGAATTCCGTGTGATCGAAGTGCATGTGCCTGAGACCATCACGGTTTCGGAGCTGGCACACAAGATGGCGATCAAGGCATCCGAAGTGATCAAGTCGCTGATGAAGATGGGGCAAATGGTCACCATCAACCAGCCTCTTGATCAAGACACCGCCATGATCGTGGTCGAAGAGATGGGCCACAAGGCCGCTGTGGCTGCACTGGACGATCCGGAGGCGTTCTCCCAGGACGATGCGTCGGCAATAGACGCGGTCGCGGTCTGGCGTGCACCTGTGGTAACCGTCATGGGTCACGTCGACCACGGTAAGACCTCGTTGCTCGATTACATCCGCCGTGCAAAAGTGGCGACGGGTGAAGCGGGCGGCATTACGCAGCATATTGGCGCTTACCATGTTGAAACACCTGGCGGTATGGTGTCATTCTTGGACACTCCGGGCCACGAGGCATTTACGGCCATGCGTGCCCGCGGGGCACAGGCAACGGATATCGTGATTTTGGTGGTTGCGGCGGACGACGGTGTAATGCCGCAAACGCGTGAAGCTATCAAACACGCGAAAGCTGCTGGCGTTCCTATGGTGGTCGCTATCACCAAGGCGGACAAGCCGGACGCAAACTTTGAGCGCGTCAAGCAGGAACTGGTGGTTGAGCAAGTCGTGCCTGAGGAGTACGGTGGTGACTCGCCGTTTGTGCCTGTGTCTTCCAAAACCGGTATGGGCATTGACACTTTGCTTGAGCAAGTGCTGCTCCAAGCAGAAGTACTGGAACTCAAGGCGCCGGTGGAAACGCTCGCCAAGGGTCTGGTCATTGAGGCACGGCTGGACAAGGGCCGAGGCCCTGTCGCCACGGTGCTGGTGCAGTCGGGCACTTTGAAGGTGGGCGATGTGGTGCTGGCGGGTCAGACGTTTGGCCGCGTGCGCGCCATGCTGGACGAAAACGGCCAAGCGGCCAAGTCGGCCGGCCCATCGATTCCTGTGGAAATTCAAGGTCTTACGGAAGTACCGCAGGCCGGCGACGATTTCATGGTCTTGACCGACGAGCGCCGCGCTCGCGAAATCGCAACATACCGCGCAGGAAAGTTCCGCAACACCAAGCTGGCCAAGCAACAAGCTGCCAAGTTGGAGAACATGTTTTCCGACATGTCAGCGGGTGAAGTCAAGATGTTGCCGATCATCGTCAAGGCCGATGTGCAAGGCTCGCAAGAGGCTCTCTCGCAGTCGCTGCTCAAGCTGTCGACCGACGAAGTCAAGGTGCAACTGGTCTATACCGGAGTGGGCGGTATTAGTGAGTCCGACATCAACCTGGCGATTGCTTCTAAAGCCATCGTGATCGGCTTCAATGTGCGGGCAGACGCTAACGCACGCAAGCACGCAGAAGCCAACGATGTCGATTTGCACTACTACAGCATCATTTACGACGCAGTCGATGAGCTGAAAGTGGCGATGTCCGGCATGCTGGCTCCGGAGCAACGCGAAGAAGTTATCGGTACGGCCGAAATCCGCACGGTATTTGTGGCTTCCAAGATCGGTACCGTGGCGGGTTCGTACATCACGTCCGGCATGGTCCATCGCAACGCCAGGTTCCGTTTGCTGCGCGAGAACGTCGTCATCTACACCGGCGAAGTGGACTCTGTCAAACGCCTCAAAGATGACGTCAAGGAAGTCAAAGAAGGTTTTGAGTGCGGTATCAAACTCAAGAACTACAACGACATCAAGGAAGGCGATCAGCTGGAATTCTTCGATATCAAGGAAATCGCGCGGACGCTGTAAGGCGAGCACGACGATATGGCAGCGAAGAAGTCCTCCACGCCCAACCGCGCTTTCAAGGTGGCCGACCAGATTCAGCGTGATCTGTCGGAATTGATCGCGCGCGAATTGAAAGATCCGCGAGTCGGCATGGTCACCATCCAGTCGGTGGAGGTTACGCCTGACTATGCGCATGCCAAAGTGTTCTACAGTTTGCTCTCGGGCGATCCTGTGGGTACACAAGAGGCACTTGATCAAGCGGCAGGCTTTTTGCGCTCCGGTTTGTTCAAGCGCTTGCATATTCATACGGTACCTACGTTGCATTTCGTGTTTGATCGCACGCAAGAGCGCGCGTCTGACATGAATGCGCTTATTGCTCAGGCCGTCGCTTCGCGTTCAAAAGAAGACAACGAATGACCGCGCGCGCTCCCCGTATACGGGTGCAGCGGCACCCGGTACACGGGGTGCTGCTCCTGAATAAGCCCCTGGGTCTCTCCAGCAACCAGGCTTTGCAAAAAGCCAAGTGGCTGTTACGCGCTGAAAAAGCAGGTCACACCGGTACGCTGGATCCCCTCGCCTCGGGCGTGTTACCACTGTGTTTTGGTGCAGCGACTAAGTTCAGTCAGCTGCAGCTCAACGCCCCCAAGACCTACCACGCTGTGGCCCGGCTGGGTATCAAAACCAGCACGGCAGACGTAGAGGGCGACGTGCTGCTAGAGCGCTCGGTGGATGCGGCAGCGTTGACTCCCGAGCGCCTGCTAGCGGTACAGCAGCAATTTACTGGCAGCATTTCGCAAGTGCCGCCGATGCACAGTGCCTTGAAGAAAGACGGTAAGGCGCTGTATGAATATGCGCGCGCCGGCATTGATATTGAGCGACAGCCACGGTCAGTGCAAATTTTTGAACTAAAACTGGCTCTGGCGCAGGATGCGTCAGGACAACCAGCTATCAATATCGTAGTGAAATGCAGCAAAGGCACTTACATACGCACCCTCGGCGAAGACATAGGGGAGGCTCTAGGGTGTGGCGCCCACCTGACCTTTTTGCGCCGCATTGAAACGGGTGGCTTGGTGTTGGACAAATGCATCACCTTGGAAGCCTTGGAGGCGATGGACGAGCCGCAGCGGCTCGAACAACTCGCGCCGGCCGAGACGTTGCTGCGGGAGCACACGGTTATCACGCTGGAGCCTGATGATGCCGGGCGTTTCCTCTCGGGCTTGCGCAGGCGTGGTCCTTGGGCCGACGCAACGGCTGTGGCTGTTTTCGGTCGCACGCCCGCTGCTTTGCTGGGTGTGGCTCACGTCGCTGCCGGGGAGTTGATTCCGGACCGTCTGCTGAGTCCGATTGAAATCGAACAAATTTTGAACCGTACGCCGAATGCGCAACGCGCCGGCATTTTGGAAGCACTATGAACACGCAAATCCGCAATATCGCGATCATCGCCCACGTTGACCACGGCAAGACCACTATGGTCGATCAACTTCTGCGCCAGTCCGGCACCTTTGCCGAGCACGAGAAGGTCGTCGATACCGTGATGGACAACAACGCCATCGAGCGCGAGCGCGGCATCACTATTTTGGCCAAGAACTGTGCGGTCAGCTGGAAGGGTACGCACATCAATATCGTCGACACCCCCGGTCACGCGGACTTTGGCGGTGAAGTCGAGCGCGCGCTGTCCATGGTCGATGGCGTGGTTTTGTTGATCGACGCGCAGGAAGGCCCAATGCCGCAGACGCGTTTCGTCACCAAAAAAGCGCTCGCCTTGGGTCTTAAGCCGATTGTGGTTGTCAACAAAGTCGACAAGCCTGGTGCCAACCCCGACAAAGTAGTCAACGCTGCGTTTGACCTGTTCGATAAGCTTGGCGCGACGGACGAGCAGTTGGATTTTCCAGTGGTTTATGCCTCAGGCATTAACGGCTGGAGCTCGTTGGAGGAGGGCGAGGCAGGCGAGCAGTGGGGCCCAGACATGTCAGCCTTGTTCGATACCGTGCTTAAGCACGTGGCGCCGCACGAGGGTGACCCTGCCGCGCCGCTGCAGTTACAAATATCGGCACTCGACTTCTCAAATTTTGTCGGCCGCATTGGCGTGGGCCGAATCAACGCCGGCACCGTCAAGCCGATGATGGACGTCGTAGTCATGGAAGGACCAGACGGTAAAGCCGTCAAGGGCCGTGTCAACCAGGTACTGACATTCCGCGGCCTTGATCGTGTGCAAGTCACCGAAGCGGGACCCGGCGACATCGTGCTTATCAATGGTATTGCCGAAATCGGCATTGGCGTCACGGTGACCGACCCGACCACGCCTGCTCCGCTGCCTATGCTCAAAGTAGACGAGCCTACGTTGACTATGAATTTCTGCGTGAACACCAGCCCGCTTGCGGGACGTGAGGGCAAGTTCATCACTAGCCGCCAGATTTGGGACCGCCTGCAGAAAGAGTTGCAATCCAACGTTGCGCTTCGCGTTAGCGAGACGGATGAGGAAGGTATTTTTGAAGTGATGGGCCGTGGTGAATTGCACCTGACCATCCTGCTGGAGAACATGCGCCGCGAAGGTTACGAAATGGCCGTTTCCAAGCCACGCGTGGTCATGAAAGAAGTGAACGGTGAGAAGCACGAGCCTATTGAGCTTGTCACGGCCGACATTGAAGAAACCCACCAGGGTGGCGTGATGCAGGCGCTGGGCGAGCGCAAGGGTGAGCTGGTCAACATGGAATCCGACGGTCGTGGTCGCGTTCGCCTTGAGTACCGCATACCTGCGCGTGGCCTGATTGGCTTTACCAACGAATTCCTGAACTTGACCCGCGGTTCGGGTTTGATCAGCAACATTTTCGATAGCTATGAGGCTCACAAAGGTGACATCGGCGGACGCAAGAACGGCGTGTTGATCTCTATGGACGACGGCGAAATATTCACGTATGCCCTCGGCAAGCTCGATGATCGGGGTCGTATGTTCGTCAAGGCCAACGACCCGGTGTACGAGGGCATGATCGTCGGCATCCACAGTCGCGACAACGATCTGGTCGTGAACGCCACCCGCACCAAGCAGCTCACCAACTTCCGCGTGTCCGGCAAGGAAGACGCAATTAAAGTCACGCCTCCGATTGATCTCACGCTCGAATATGGCGTCGAGTTCATTGAGGACGACGAGCTGGTCGAAATCACGCCCAAGTCGGTTCGCTTGCGCAAGCGCCATCTGAAGGAAAGCGACCGTAAACGCGCCGGCCGCTAAGTTACGGCCACTGCTCCCGGCTTAATGCTTCCCGCAAGTGTCAACGCGTCTATGACGCATGTGCGTGCGGTTTGGGTCATGGTGGGCGCGACGTTCATGTGGTCGATTGCGGGCGTCGTTCGCTACAGCCAGAGGACGCGCGCAGCTTTGAAGTGACGTTCCGGCGGAGTTTCTTTACCGTTGTGTCACTGCCTGTTCTGCTGCCCGCATTGCGCGGTCGCAGCGCGCTTAGGCCCTTGATGAGTGCAGATCGTGGGCTGTGGCTCTCCGGTGTGTGTTGGAATGCGATGTTCACCGCCTTAATGGTGGCCATCACGCTCATGCCCGTGGAAAATGTGCTGGTCACGATGGCGCCCAGCCCCCTCCTGACGGTAATAGTCGCCTGGATTTTTACTGGTCACCGTATCGCCCCGCGTACTTTGGCGGCCATTGGCCTGGCAGGCATTGGAGTTTCTTGGATGTTTGGCACGCAGGTGCGCAGCGTGCCGCTGGCGGGCACGCTGATTGCCTTGTGCGTGCCGCTGGCCGCAGCGGTAAATTGGACGGTAGTGCAACATGCCCAGCTACGAGGGTCCTCAGTGGACCTGATGCCCGCGGTGCTAATCGGAGGCGCGTTGTCTGCCTTGGTCACTGCGCCATTCGCTTGGCCCTTCGCGGCTTCTTTGCACGATTTGTCGCTGCTCGCTTTGCTTGGTCTCTTTCAGCTGGCCATTCCCTGTGTGTCGGTGGTGCGTTGTGGCCGAGTCCTGCAAGCACCCGAAATGGCCCTGCTCGGTTTGTTAGAGGTTATTTTCGGCATTCTGCTGGCATGGTGGGGCGCGGGTGAGCGACCAGGACCTGCCGTGTTGGTGGGCGGAACGCTGGTGATCGGCTCTTTGGTATTCAACGAACTTTTAGGCTGGAGGCGGCAGCAATGCAAGACATGATGAGCGGTGCTACCACCGACGTGGTGGTTGAAGTCAAAGGCAACATGGGTTTGATTACGTTGAATCGGCCCTGCGCGCTCAACGCGCTGACGCTCGACATGGTGCGCGCGTTGACGGCTACGCTGCTGGTTTGGCGCGATGATCCTGACGTTCTCGCCGTCGCAGTGCGCGGTAGCAACAAGGAGGGGCCATTTGGTGCCTTCTGCGCCGGTGGTGATATTCGTTTCTTGCACAAAGGCGGCAGTAGCGGCGACCCGCAGGTAGAAGATTTTTTCACCGAAGAGTACGCGCTTAACTACCTGATCCATACTTTTCCCAAGCCCTATATCGCTTTCATGGACGGCATCGTCATGGGCGGCGGCATGGGTATTAGCCAACGGGCAAGCTTGCGATTAGTGACCGAGCGCACGAGGATGGCCATGCCCGAAACGGCAATTGGGTTGTTTCCTGATGTGGGGGGCGGCTACTTCCTGTCGCGATGCCCCGGCCGCACTGGTGAATGGCTGGCTTTGACGGGCACCACCATCGGCGGCGCAGAGGCGGTGGCGCTGGGCCTTGCCGACGGACAAGTGCACAGCTCCCTCCTCACGTCTCTGTGGGACAAGCTGTGCACGTCAGTTTGGAGCAGCGCTGAAGGAATAGAATCAACAATTGCTACTAAATACGTAGCTTCCGACCCTTTTCCCGTAAGCGCTAGAAGCCTAATTGACCATTATTTTTCGATGGACTCGGTTGCCGCTATCGTTCAGGCTCTTGAAGCGACTGATGGACATTGGGAGACCCAAGCGGCAGCCACCTTGCGAAAGCGTTCACCGCTGATGTTGAGTGTGGTTTTGGAGCAAATTCGCCGTGCGCGCAAGCTGACGTTGGCGCAAGACTTGCGCATGGAGCGCGACATGGTGCGGCATTGTTTCCACTTACGCCCGGGTGCGAGCGAAACCTTGGAAGGGATCCGCGCACTCGCGGTCGATAAAGACCATGCGCCGCAGTGGTCGCCATCCAGCATCGAAGATGTGACGCAGGATGTGGTGGCACCGTTCTTTGTCAGCCCTTGGCCCGCACATGCCCATCCATTGGCTGCGCTGCGGTAAGGCCTAGCGAAAACAGGGTGAACAGCCACACGAGAACAAGTTTTCAGTGCCTGTTTTCGCGACACCAAAGGTTTGTAACTCAGGCAATGCTTTGAGGGTTCAAACCTTCGCGTGGGGTTTTTTGCTGTCGCGAAATCAAGTGGCTAATATCCATACTGGGCAAAGTGGCCGGGAACATGACCAGAGCAAACGCTTCGCATAGCGCCATCTTGCACGTCAATTTGGCGTCTTGTCGTGATCAACGATCCGTCAACATCAGTGACGCGGCAACAGGCAACTATCGGTTGTGAACTTTCATCGCGCGCTCTACTTCTCGCTTGCCTTCGCGGTCTTTGATGGTGTCGCGCTTGTCGTGCTCGGCCTTGCCCTTGGCCAGCGCGATATCGCATTTGGCCCGCCCATCTTTCCAATGTAAGTTGAGTGGAACGAGCGTGAATCCTTTTTGCTCGACCTTGCTGATCAGGCGCTTGATTTGTTCTTTGTGTAGCAACAGCTTCTTGGTGCGCGCGGCCTCGGGGCTCACGTGAGTGGACGCTGTTTTAAGTGGATTGATCTGGCAACCAATCAAATACAACTCGCCGGCCCGAATCACCACGTACCCGTCGGTCAGCTGCACCTTGCCCTCGCGCAGAGCTTTGACTTCCCAGCCCTGCAGCACCATTCCTGCCTCCAGGCGCTCTTCGAAAAAATAGTTGTAAGCCGATTTTTTGTTGTCGGCAATGCGGGAGGAGGAGTCAGGTTTCTTGGCCATGAATAACAAGCAGGGTGCGCAGCAGGGGACTGGAAGAGCCGTCCCTACAATTGCTGTTGTCGCGCCTAGTCGATTCTAGTGAAGTCACGTTCAGTGGCTCAAATCTTGGCTTGCGCAGCCTGTCCGTGCATTACATGAAACAAGTTAATAAATCCGTTCTGATTTGGTACAGCCCCGAAGAAATGTTTGCGCTCGTCACTTGCGTCGACGACTACCCAAAGTTTTTGCCTTGGTGCGACCACGCGCGAATCCTTGAGCAGACCGATACCGGAGTGGTTGCCGAAATCGGCATTTCTATGGCGGGCGTACGGCAGACTTTTGTCACGCGCAACACGCACGTAGCGGGCCGCAGAGTCACTTTGGAGTTGGTTAAAGGTCCATTTTCTCAGCTTAGCGGCGATTGGAGGTTCGACCCGGTAGGTGAGGGTGGCGAGCCCGGCGAACGAGCGGCCCGTGTCAGTCTGGCACTCGAATACGGTTTTGACAGCACCACACTCGCGATGCTGGTAGGCCCCATCTTTGACCGCATCGCCAGCACTTTGATGGATGCCTTCGTCAAACGGGCAGAAGCTGTCTATGGCTGAGCCGTGTACGTCTGCGGATACCTTAGCGACACTCGCCGTGCACGTCACAGTCGCGCGATGCACTGCGCCGGAGGAGGTAATTGAATGGGTTGGTGTCGTCCCTGTGGGGTTTAACGTGGCTCAGGCGCTTGACGCTAGCGGTCATGCTGAACTCGCCGCTAATGACGATGGCTGCCTGCGATTTGGTATTTGGGGCAAGGCGTGCGAGCTGTCCACAATTCTTGTGGACGGCGACCGCGTCGAAATTTATCGGCCTTTGCGCGTGGATCCAAAGACGGCTCGACGCGAGCGGTTTGCCAAGCAAGGGGCTCGCACAGCGGGTCTGTTTGCGCGCGTTTCAAAAACCTGAGCGAAGCCAAATTACCGCCTAGGCCTGCAAAGTAGCGTGAGCTGACTACAGAGCCGGTTCAACAATACCTACGGGGTGCAGTCGCTGGTGATAACCGCTTGAGCACGCTTGCGCTCAGCGTCGCGCGCAGCGTCGTCCATGTACACCTGCTCGCCTTTGGCATTGACATGTTTCATCAACTGACCGGAATCGAGCGTGGATTTGGCCTGTTTGGCTCGGGTGCAGTTTTCGGCCTTGGCGGACGCATTTTTGTCGGCTTCGGCTTTGTCATTGCCGGCTTTCTCAGCTTCGGCTTTGGCCAAGCGCTTTTCAAGTTCTTTGTCGACGCTTTTGCTGGCCTTGGCACGGTCGTTTGCTGCTGATGATGGCGCAGCAGGTTTTGCCGCAGCGCTGTTGGCCTCGCCAGCGGCCGCTTGCGAGGCACGCCGTGGCTGAATCTGCTGGTGAGGCTGACGAGTAATGTTCTTTTCAGGAATTTCTTGCGGAGGAGCGCGGTCGCTAAAGACCGTTCGGCCATCTTTGTCGATCCACTGCCACTGCGCTGACGCGCCCATGGACCAAGCGCACGCCAGCGCGAATATGCAGATTTGGTTCAGCTTCATGGCGCAAGTCTACCGGGTGCAGGCGTTGGATGCACATCCAATTGCGGCAGGTACAATCGTTTTTTTGGAGTTTTCTCATGCGCCTTCTTGGCAAAGCGCTCACCTTCGACGATGTGTTGCTGGTGCCCGCGTACTCCCAGGTCCTTCCTAAGGACACCTCTCTTGCTACTCGTTTCTCGCGCAATATCCAACTGAACTTGCCCTTGGTGTCGGCCGCTATGGACACGGTCACCGAGGCACGTTTGGCCATTGCCATCGCCCAAGAGGGCGGCATTGGTATCGTGCACAAAAATCTGACTCCCCAAGAGCAGGCAGCGCACGTTGCGAAGGTCAAACGTTACGAGTCCGGCGTCGTTCGTGACCCTGTGGTCATCACGCCACAGCACACCGTTTTGCAGGTTCTGCAGCTTTCCGAGCAACTGGGTATATCTGGTTTTCCGGTGTGCGATGGCGGCAAAGTCGTTGGAATTGTCACTGGGCGCGATTTGCGCTTTGAAACCCGCTACGAAGTCAAGGTTCACCAGATCATGACGCCGCGGGAAAAGCTCATCACCGTCAATGAAAAGGACGGTACCTCCCCGGCTGAAGCTAAAGCCTTGCTGAACAAACACAAGCTTGAGCGGGTGTTGGTGGTCAATGATGCTTTTGAGCTAAAGGGCCTCATCACTGTTAAGGACATCACCAAGCAGACTAGCTTTCCAAATGCGGCGCGTGATGCATCGGGCCGCCTGCGCGTCGGTGCCGCGGTGGGCGTCGGCGAGGGAACTGAAGAACGCGTGGAGGCGCTGGTCAAGGCGGGTGTGGACGCTATCGTTGTGGACACGGCGCATGGGCACAGCAAAGGGGTGATTGAGCGGGTGCGCTGGGTCAAACAAAACTACCCGCAAATTGATGTGGTGGGCGGCAATATCGCCACCGGTGCGGCGGCGCTGGCGCTGGTTGAAGCGGGTGCTGACGCGGTCAAGGTCGGTATTGGTCCTGGGTCAATTTGCACAACGCGCATCGTCGCAGGTGTAGGCGTGCCGCAGATCATGGCCATTGACAACGTGGCCACTGCGCTCAAAGGCACTGGCGTGCCGATGATCGCGGACGGCGGGGTGCGTTTTAGCGGTGACATCGCCAAAGCGCTGGCCGCAGGTGCCAGCACCATCATGATGGGAGGGATGTTCGCTGGCACGGAAGAAGCACCCGGCGAGGTCATTCTTTTTCAAGGGCGAAGTTACAAAAGCTACCGTGGCATGGGCAGCATTGGTGCCATGCAGCAGGGCAGTGCAGACCGCTACTTTCAGGAGTCCAGTACCGGCAATCCCAATGCCGACAAGCTGGTGCCGGAGGGCATCGAGGGCCGAGTGCCATACAAAGGCTCAATGGTGTCCATCGTGTACCAAATGGCCGGCGGTGTGCGTGCTGCTATGGGCTACTGTGGCTGTGCCAGCATCGACGAGATGAACGAAAAGGCAGAATTCGTGGAAATCACTACCGCCGGCATTCGCGAGAGCCACGTACACGATGTGCAGATCACCAAGGAAGCGCCCAACTACAGGGCCGATTAGGTATATCCCGAGCTGTTGACGTTTCGCTGCATTGCCGTGCACGTTTATCGGTAAGGCTGGTTAGAGCCTATCGAAAATAGGCTATGTCCAGTGAGCAGGCCGTCATGAGGACGGCCTTTTGTTTATCTGCCGTTCACTATTGATCGCCATGCACCACCAGAAAATTCTTATTCTTGACTTTGGCTCCCAGGTGACTCAGCTGATTGCCCGGCGCGTGCGCGAGGCTCACGTGTATTGCGAGGTGCATCCTTGCGACGTTTCTGACGAATGGGTGCGGGAGTACGCGGCAGATGGATCCCTGAAAGGTGTGATTCTTTCGGGCAGCCACGCCAGTGTGTACGAAGACACTACGGACAAGGCTCCCCAGACAGTTTTTGAGTTGGGTGTGCCGGTGTTGGGCATTTGCTACGGCATGCAGGCAATGGCGCACCAGTTGGGAGGCCGGGTAGAGAGCGGTCACCAACGTGAATTTGGTTTTGCATCCGTACGCGCTCGCGGACACACGGCCTTGCTAACCGACATTGCCGACATCACCACCCCTGAAGGTCACGGCATGCTCAATGTGTGGATGAGCCACGGCGACAAAGTTACCGAGCTGCCGCCCGGCTTCAAAGTAATGGCCAGTACGTCCAGCTGTCCGATTGCGGGGATGGCGGATGAAACGCGGAGATTTTATGCGGTGCAGTTTCACCCTGAAGTGACGCACACGCAGCAAGGTCAGGCATTGCTGGAGCGGTTTGTGCTGCAGATTTGTGGCGCACGTCCTGATTGGGTTATGCGCGACCACGTCGCCGAAGCCGTGGCACTCATACGCGACCAGGTGGGTGATGAGGAAGTTATTCTTGGCCTGTCTGGGGGCGTGGATTCTTCCGTTGCTGCCGCACTGATTCACCGCGCTATCGGCGACCAACTCACTTGCGTGTTTGTGGACCATGGATTGCTTCGCCTGAATGAGGGCGACATGGTGATGGATATGTTCGTGGGCAAGCTGCACGCCAAAGTCATCCGGGTGGATGCAAGCGATCTTTTCCTGGGCAAGCTGGTCGGTGTTTCTGAGCCAGAAGCCAAGCGCAAGATTATTGGCGCCGAGTTTGTTACAGTTTTCAAGCAAGAAGCGGCCAAACTGACCAGCGCCGGAGCAAAGGGGGCCAAGTGGCTAGCGCAGGGCACCATCTACCCAGACGTGATCGAGTCGGGCGGCGCTAAAAGCAAAAAGGCCGTCACGATTAAAAGCCACCACAACGTGGGAGGCCTGCCAGAGCAGTTGGGTCTGAAGCTGCTGGAGCCACTGCGCGATCTGTTCAAGGACGAAGTGCGCGAGTTAGGTGTGGCCTTGGGTTTGCCGCCTGCGATGGTGTACCGACATCCCTTTCCTGGTCCGGGCCTGGGCGTGCGTATTTTGGGCGAGGTCAAAAAAGAGTATGCCGACCTCCTGCGTGAGGCGGATGCCATTTTTATCGAGGAGCTCCACAACTTTACAGACGAGGCCACGGGGAAAACTTGGTACGAGCTCACCAGCCAAGCCTTTGCCGTGTTCCTGCCGGTGAAGAGCGTGGGTGTAATGGGCGATGGCCGCACCTATGACTATGTGGTGGCGCTGCGCGCCGTGCAAACGAGTGATTTTATGACCGCTGACTGGGCTGAACTGCCCTACGCACTGCTCAAAAAGGTGTCTGGCCGAATCATCAATGAAGTGCGCGGTATCAACCGCGTGACCTACGATGTAAGCAGCAAACCGCCCGCGACAATTGAGTGGGAGTAAACGTGGGGGAGGGCGGGTCTTGCCGCACCTGGTGAACCGCGCGGGTTCAAGCGGGTGCAGCGGGGGCGCTGATCAGCTCTGCCAAGTCGCGCTCTAGCAAGGTAGCGTCCCCGAGCTGCAATTCGATGACTCGGCGCAGGTGCGTCACGCTGTCAATGTCTGAGTGTGTACAGAGCAGTCCTAACAAAGAGCCGTCGATGTGGGCTACTTTGACAGTCATGGAGATTTCGCCTGATTGACCGGTGAGAGGAACCGTGAGTCGGCATACGGCCATTTCGCGCACGGCAATTCCGTTGGGCAGCTGGATCAGTGCACCTTTGAGCGAAAGATCGACTACCTTTACCCCAAGGGTGACTTCTCCAAGCAGTAGTCTGGCGGTGGTGTCAAAGCCCACGCGGACAAAGTGACGTCGTTCATGTGGCACGGGTCTCTCCTTTCGAATAGCGAAGCATAAACACACCAGCAAGCGGCCGAACGGGGCGGCTTTTAAAATGTGGGTTTTTGTTACCATACCGCATGCGCTCTTATTGCGTCTCAGCTTGATGCTCGGCCTTTGTAGCCGGGCCGCGGCACGCCCTCGTGCTCGTTCGCTTTGTGTTTTGCAGCGGATTTCGCATGCCTGTGGGGTTGGGCGAGCGCACTTACGTCAGGGTACACAATGACGGTGCTCGCGGCTATGTCGAACTGGCCTTGGCTCCAATGGGGGCTGGTGGCGCTGTGTATTTTTTGCGTCTTCCTGTTGATTCATGTCATTGAATTGCGGCGCAATGTCGCCGAACGTACAGCAGGCCTTCAGGCGAGCGAGCAAAAGCTTGCAGCGCTTCTCGACAACGCAGGCGCACTGGTATCCATTAAAGATATTCAGCTGAAATACCGATACGTCAACAAGACGATGGCAGACCGGATAGGGCTGAGAATCGACGAAATTCTCGGGCGGGACGACTTCGCTTTTTTCGACGCCGACACTGCAAAAATCGTGCGCGCGAACGACCGACGTGTTCTACATACCAGCGAGCGGCTGGAAGTGGAGGAAAACCTTGCGACTTCTCCGTTAACGCCCGCCCGCACCTACCTAACGGTCAAGGTGCCGTTGTTGGACACGGATGGGCAGTTAATGGGGATTTGCTCTTACGGCACCGACATCACTGAGCTGCGCCGGGCAGACGATGCGCTGCGCTTGGCCGCGACGGTATTCGAATCGCAGGAAGGACTGTTGATCGCCGGGCCGGATCAGCGCATCCTGCGGGTCAACCAGGCGCTCGTTCGGCTTACCGGGTTTGAGGAGTCAGAATTACTGCATAGACCTGCGCGCTCGCTGCAGTCCGGTCGCAACGATGCGGCTTTCTGCGAGCGGGTCTGGAAAGATGTCGCAGCAGCAGGCCACTGGGCTGGCGAGATGTGGATACGGCGCAAGTCCGGCGAAGCGTATCCGGCGTGGATCAATATTGCGTGCGTGCGCGGAGCCGGTGGAGACATTACGCATTACGTCAGCACGCAAATGGACATTTCGGACCGCAAAGCGGCCGAAGACGAAATTCGCAAGCTTGCTTACTACGACTCGCTCACCGGGCTGCCCAACCGGCGCCTCATGTCTGACCGGCTGCAGCGTACTCTGTCTCATGGGTCGAGTTTCAAGGGCGACCCAAATGGTGCGCTGATGGTGGTCGATCTCGACAACTTCAAAGATTTGAACGACACGCTAGGACACGATGTCGGCGATGAGCTGTTGTGCCAAGTGGCTGAGCGTCTTGAGCAGTGCTCCCGGCGCGGCGATACCGTCTCGCGGCTGGGTGGCGACGAATTCGCCATGTTGATCGAAAGTTTGAACACCGACATTGCTACGGTTGCGGCGGAAATAGAGGCGGTGGCTCGCAATGTGTTGTTCATGATGAGCAAACCGTTCGCATTGGGCGAACGGGTGCATCACACATCCTGCAGCATCGGCATAGCGCTCTACGTGAATGCGTCTGGAGGTGTCGACGAAATGCTCAAACGGGCTGATCTCGCCATGTACGAGGCGAAGGCGCAGGGGCGCAATACCTTGTGTTTTTTCGATCCGAGAACCCAGGAGGCCGTGGCGCGTCGCACTGCGATTGAAGCGGACCTGCGCAATGCGCTGGAGCGCGGCGAATTGGTGCTGCACTACCAAGCGCAAATAGAACAAGAAGGCAGCCTCATCGGAGCCGAAGCACTTTTGCGGTGGGAGCACCCTGAGCGTGGCCTTGTGGGTCCCAATGATTTCATCGCTATTGCGGAAGCGACCGGGTTAATCGAATCCATCGGCGCTTGGGTGCTGCGTGAGGCCTGTGATCAGCTTGTGCGCTGGAGTCGCTGCGAAGCGACGGCGGGAATTTCTTTAGCGGTCAATGTCAGCGTTCGCCAGTTTCGGCAAAGCGATTTTGTTGAAGAGGTGCTTGCCATCTTGGAGTTGTCGGGCGCGAACCCTGCGCTCCTTAAACTGGAGTTGACCGAATCGGTGCTGCTGGACAACGCCGCTGGCGCAATTGCCCATATGACAACCTTGCGTGCGTTGGGGGTTCGTTTTTCGCTGGACGATTTTGGTACTGGCTATTCCAGCCTGTCGTATTTGCAGAGACTGCCGCTGGATCAACTCAAAATTGACCAAAGCTTTGTCCATGAAATCATGACGGATGCCAACGGTGCTGCCATTGCCCGCACGATCGTGGCGCTCGCACAAAGCCTGAGCCTGAGTGTGATCGCCGAGGGCGTCGAAACCGAGGCACAGCGCGCTTTGTTGGCGGCTTTGGGCTGTACAGCCTGGCAAGGCTACTTGTTTGCCAAGCCAGCGCCCGCGCACGAAATGATGGCGCAGTACGCACGCTGGAGCGACCGAGATTTGGGGCGCGTTTAGATACTTTGGCGGCGTATGATTCTCCTAAATTCATAGCTACAACCGCTCGGCATGCGAAGTTGGCGCATACCGACTCGCAGCGTTCCTTTCGTTCTTCCGCGATGGATGAAGTTCTCTTATTGCCATGCCCTCGACTGCTCCTCCCCCTTTGTTCACGCCTCCTTATTGCAACCCGCACGAGGCGGCAAGCCAGTTGCGCGACAGGGGCTTTGCCCTTTTGCGCGGAGCGGACGTGGCGCGCTGGTGCTCCGCCAGTGCGCCGGCGTTGGCAGCGCTGTCGTCCACATGGGAAAGCCTTCCGGCCGACGCTTATTTGCTCGATGGTGGGAGCTATCGCTATCGGCGTCACACCTGCTTCGAGCGACTCAATGGCGCTGTGGATACGGTGCAACACCGCGCCCACTGGCAACCGGTGGAATACAACGCGCTGCACGGCGGTATTGAGCGGTGGTTTGAACCCATGACGGAAGCTGCTTTGAACAACCCGGCGCTCAGCCAGTTACTGGATGCGATGGGGCGTCTGTGCAAGCAAGTGTTTGCCAGCGCCGCCGATATTGGCAGTTCTTGGTTTGTGGAGGCGCATCAGTTTCGAATTGACGCGGCAGGGGGAATCGGCAGACCCACACCCGAAGGCGCGCACCGCGATGGAGTGGACTTGGTTGCCGTGTTTTTGGTGGACCGTGTTGGCGTAAAGGGTGGCGAAACCCGTATCTTTGAAGCGGCGTCGCCGGCGGGTCAGCGCTTTACGCTCATGGAGCCTTGGTCGGTGTTGATTCTCGATGATGCGCGCATGGTGCATGAGACCACGCCAATTCAGCCGGATGTGCGAGCGACGCAACTCGCGGTGTCAGAACGTGAAGACGGCCAGCTTGGCACTTTGCTGAATGCAGATGATCTGCCGGCTCACCGGGATACGCTGGTGGTTACTTGGCGTCGCCATGGTTTTCAGGGGCCAGGTGTGTCTGCGATAGCCATGTCTTGATCGATGTTAAGGCGCTGCGCGGGCAGCGAGGGTCATACTGGAGCCTCACGCAATGCACCTAGGGACATCCCGCATAACTCTGCCTACGGTCTGGTAGCAGTCGGATTTTCATGGCATCGTCACCCCCATCAAGCAATCGAGCCTTGATCCCAACCTCGCCGTCAAAAAAACCCGCAAGCAGGAGTTCCTGGGACAGATGGAGCGCGTAGTTCCTTGGGCAGCCCTTGTCGAGCTCATCGCCCCGTT
>JBBSUJ010000046.1:0-24139 GCA_038235025.1 Burkholderiales bacterium | reverse complement strand
GCGGTTTGTGACAGCGCGGTCTCGGGCTGTTCGCTGCGTTGCTTTTTTTGCCAATAGCCCGCTATTGGCTGCAAAAAGACGCCTTGCGCCACATCCCGATCCGCACTATCACATCCTCGCGAGGGTTTTGCAGGACATCCTTAGACTGCTATAAAGTAAAATTCTCGGGGTTTTTAGAGGTTCCTGGCAGTCTTAGTCGATGACAAATGACCTCAACAAGTACTGCCCATCTGCCAGCACAAGTAAGAAGCTGCGCTTAACCAACTTCGCTTGCGCATCATTTCATTGCATGTGTCTGACGCCCAGCAATTTGGCCAATGCAAATATCCGTTGTGAATCAACGAACTTTCATCTACGGGCAAAAGCAGAGAAACATCACCCACAACATCGAGAAGTACCTCCCAAGAGACTCGAGGCGATCGCGCCCGCTTCGCGAATGTCGCGAGATGCCAAACGCAAGCAAATGCAATCACCACAACAAGCGCTGACCAAAAAAGTTGCCGCTTGTCACCTTTCTCGGACCCCTCATCAGCAGGGATGCCATACAGCACGATCATTTATTTAAAGTAGATTCATGTCTAAAGTCGTTACAAACTTCCCGCCTCGCAAAAAGCCAATAAATCGCTCCGCTGCAACCGCGGGCTTCACCGTCATCGAATTGATGGTGGTCGTTTCGATTATGGGTGTCTTGGCTGCGCTAGCGGGCCCCAGTTTTAAGGATCTGATAGACGGATGGCGAGTTCGCAGCGCTGTTGAGGAGCTCAGTAGTACGATTTATTTCGCGAGATCAGAAGCCATTAAGAGGGGAGGTAATGTCTCAGTTAGAAAAAATTGCTCAGGTGGTTTGGCTCAGGAGTGGCAATGCGGCTGGATCGTCTTCACAGATGCCAATTTCAACGGCGCACTTAATCCAGGAGCACCACAATCCGACACAGTCTTGCAGACCTTTTCCGCGCAAACTGAAGTTACTGTAAACAACATAAACAATAGAGCATTCTTTAAATTAAACCGTTGGGGGCAAATTGACGCATTGGGCGTCGCTAGTTTTTCAATTACCCCGAACCCACTAGGTACCTCCTCACGGCACGCCTCTGCTTTATGTGTTAGCTCGGGTGGACGCATCCAAGTAACGAAAGATACGGTAGCATGTCCAACTTAAAAAAATCTTCCGGGTTCGCGCTCATTGAAGCCATGGTGTCTATTGTCGTGGTGGCATTGGGCATCCTCGGAATTCTAGGTGTCCAATTGCGTACGCTTGCAGATACCCAGACCGGCGTGCGCCGTGCGCAAGCAATACGTCTTATTGAAGACTTGAGCGAGCGAGCAAAGGCAAATCCCAGCGCTTTAGACAACATTAGTAGTTATGAAATTGGAACAGGCACTGCGCCCGTACCCGCTAACAACTGCTTTACATCCGCATGCAACGCTACACAACTGGCTGCTTTCGACGTGAGGACATGGAAACGGAATGTTCAATCGATATTACCACTGTCAGACGCCATCGTGTTTGAAGTCGCAGACGAAACAAGTAATAATCGCCAACTCGGTGTTTTGATAAGTTGGCGTGAAAGCGAACGGGCTGACGGCACCGCCGCAGAAAATCAAACCTATAAAGATGTTTTTAAACCTACCGTGACAGGCGTTGCGGCAGCAGCGTGCCCAACAGACAGAATTTGCCACTTACAATATATTCAGCTAACGAAGCGCTGTACTCCTTACGACGCTGGTGGCGTTGCCGCGGCAGCGTTTTATTGCGGTTTATAAGTATAAGCATTATATTTCTCTTAAAGTAAGAAAAATGATAATTGACCCTTTGGTGGAAAATTGCAGTCGGCCTGGCGTTACCAATAGATCGGTAAATCAACGCGGCGCTACGCTTATTGAATTGATGGTGGGCATTGCGGTGGGTCTGTTAGTTGTAGCTGTTGCAGCGGCATCGCTGATGGTTTCGCGCGGAGTGTCCGGCACCGTTACCGACGCGAGTCAATTACAACAGCAGGCATCGTATGCGTTCCGTGTTTTAGGCCAACAAATTCGACAATCAGCGTCAATGCGCCTTGATCTCGCTGCCAATAAAACGGCTTCTGAAATAGTGCAAGTTGAGGACGTTGTGGCTTTCTCGCCTGATCCACAGATTTTTACCGGCTTTGCGGATGTTCCCGCTACCACACCGGCTATATCTGGAAAAGAAACACCGACCGTGTCGCAGTTCAAGCTTTCCGTCGCATATCAAAATTATCGAGAGCCTAGTTTCCCTTCAGGCACGGATGAATCGTTCGTTCGCGATTGTCTAGGTGCAGAACCGTCGCCTACTATCGTTCAAAGTCAATTTGTTCTGAGAGCTGGGGAACTGCGCTGTGCGGGTGCCGACAACGTTGCGCAAGCACTTATAAGAAATGTTGCCGAATTTCAGGTGCGCTATTTGGTGCAGAACCGCGCATCGGCTATCTCAGGGACGCCAACCATTCAATACCTGTCTGCCGATTCTGTTCCTGTTTTGCCAGCCACGGGGACACCTGATTGGAGTAGCGTGTTTGGTGTAGAAATTTGTTTGGTGTTATACGGTGACGAGCGAGTCGACATGCCAGTGGGCAGTACTTACGTTAGTTGCGACGGTGTGACGACTCCCGATATGACCAGCGCGGGGAGTTTACCAGCTGAGCAGAAAAATCGCCTTCATACGCTTTTCAGATCTGTTTATCAGGTACGAAGCCAAGGCCTGGCCGGATAGTCACACAAAGATTTTACTATGCAAGGCACACCTACTTTTTCGTCCTTCCGCCGTCAACGCGGGCTGTCACTTTTCGTTGTTGTTGTATTTGTAATGTTGTCGATGCTTCTCTCGCTTTGGGCAGCTCGCACTTCTATATTTAACGAAATCATTGTTGGAAATGATGCCGACTATCAGCGTGCATTTGAGGCCGCGCAAGCGCTAGTTCAGGACGCAGAACTAGACATTCGTGGTGTTAACCCGGATGGATCAGCATGCGCCCCTATTTTAGGAAATCTTGACTCGTGTCGTCCGAATGGTGCTGAAGTATGGTTTCCCACCGAAGATAAAGAAATAGGCGATATATTTGCTCGGCTCTATTCGGAGGCTGCAAACCAATATTGCTTTAAAGGCATTTGCCTTAAGAGAACTGGTAATCAGGATTTTTGGAACGACAATGCAACCTTAATTGCAATGCGTGACGAGAACGTCGGGGCAAGATATGGCCAATTTACCAACGCTCAGTCGGGCAATCAAAGCAACCCAATTTTGGCTTTCAATGACCCTGCTTTAGATAAAGAAAAAGGCGGATGGTACTGGATTGAAATACTTCCCTACGACTCAAATGCAGGTAATTCGGGTTTGGTGACAAATGGATCCACGAACTTACCGTTGAACCTTAAACCTAACGTCGCATATAGAATAACAGCAGTTGCCACAGGCTTAAAAGCCAGCACACAAGTTGTAATTCAATCGACTTATGTTCGACAAAAATTGAAGAATTAATTGGAGTGACTCATGAATAAAATGCCTCATTTTAACAAAAATTTGTTGAGCGTACTTGTTGCGGCACTTTTCTGCCCAGCATTAACGCATGCTGCTCCGTTGAGTTTATCAACATTGCCGCCGGGCACTGCAAATAATCCCCCAGCCCCTAACGTCGTTATTACAGTAGATGATTCTGGCAGCATGAACGAGTTGGTGGATCAGGGCAAAATCTTTAATGCCATAACTAACCCGAAAAAGATAGATGGTCTTAAAGACGCACTCAAGAGTGTATTTGAAGATCAAGTGCTTATTCCGCCGGGGAAAATCAGAATTGCGTGGCAAGCCATGCACAACAATGGAAAGTCGCCAGGCGCGGGCACGATTAATTTGGGGGCCGTTAATTCCATGAAGCCTTTGGACGCTGATCATCGTGCCAAGTTTCTCGATTTTGCATCCAAGCTTAAAGGAGGGGGTGGCACGCCCTCTCACAAAATGATGAGTCAGGCTTACGACTACATGACTGCAGGCAAAGGCATAAATAGTCCATGGGCAGCAGCACCGACAGAGAAGCAGTTGCCTTATTTAGGATGCCGTCGCGCTTATCACATTTTCCTGACTGATGGCGGTTGGAACGGTCAAACGCCTTCGGTTCGTCCTGGAAATATAGACAACACGGATCGCGTTTTGCCCGATGGCAAGCTTTACAGCACGTCGAGCGAGCAGACCAATGTGTACCGAGGAAAATCGGGGAATATCCCTGATCTGCTTGCTGACTGGTCCATGAAGATGTGGCAAGAAGATTTGCAACCTGATATAGAAAACATAATCGAACCGAGCACTACCGACGGCGTGGCGGAATTCGAAAAACACGGCAGTGTTCAGCTAGAAAAGTATTGGAACCCCAAACACAATCCCGCGAAATGGCAGCATTTAGTTCAATATACCATTGGATACGGAAAGGGCGCAACAGATTGGACGGGCGAGCCGTTATGGTCATTGACAGATGACAACTATTCTGGGGATTACTCTGGATTGGTCCAAGGTAATATCAATTGGGGCCCTACTGTTTTCCAGAACCTTAATGATAAAAATCCTATTGAGCTTTGGCACATGGCCATCAACAGCCGAGGTAAATTCTATCCAACCGGACCGGGACACGCCTTTGATTTGACCGATGTTTTTGGGGCTATTATTGAAGATATTAATCTTCAAAACGTCGCGGACGTAGGCAGCGTATCGGGGAGTGCCACTACGATCATACGAGATAGTCTGAGCACTTACACAACGGGATTTTCCCCTGACAAGTGGTCAGGTTATGTTCGTTCCAATACCGTCAGCAAAGAGGGCTTGGTCACGGTTAACTCAGCTTGGGGAACAACAGGAACTGGCGACCCCAATACTACGGCCACCTTACTTGATGCTAGAGCTCCCGACACTCGCGTCATTCTCACCAGTAATGACAACGTGCCCAACAAAGGTGTGTCTTTTGAATGGGAAACTGGCACTACAAAGCTAAGTGCAGTCCAAAAAACTGCACTTAACGCAGGGGGAGATGGAGAGCTTAGGGTCAACTTTTTACGCGGTGATCGCACCAAGGAAGGAGGCGTACCGACAAAGCCGTTCCGGGAACGAGCTTCAAGACAGGGCGATATTATCAATTCCTCACTTTGGTATGTCGACGCTCCTGCAAGCAACTATTCTTTCGCTGGGTACAAAGAATTTTCTTCCTCTCTTAGAGATAGATTGCCAATGGTTTACGTGGGCGGCAACGACGGTATGCTGCACGGCTTCTCTGGAGTAGATGGAAGCGAAAAAATTGCATATGTCCCTAAGGCTGTTATTGCCGACTTGCCTAAGCTTGGCGACACTGACTACATTCATAGGTACTATGTCGATGGCTCTCCTTTTACGGGTGATTTGAATGTTGCTGACGTCGGCAACCCTGCTGACTGGAGAACATTCTTGGTCGGAACTTTGGCTGCTGGTGGTAAGGGTTATTTTGTACTAGACGTAACGCAACCCGGCAACAAAAGTGGGACGATAACCTCTACTTTTCAGCCCGGTAATGCTCAGAGCATCGTGGTTATGGACAGAACTCTAAACGCTGGTCAGACAATTGTTTCTGCCAGTGACGACGAGGACATAGGTCACATTTTTTCCACCCCTGTTACCAACGACTCTAATCCGTTTAAAGTAGATCAGATCGTATTGCTGAACGACAACCGCTGGGCTGTTGTGCTGGGAAATGGCTACAATAGTGCTAACGAACGACCGGTTCTTCTGATCCAATACCTTGACAATGTCAACGCTGTCAATGGCATTAAAGAGCTAAAGCGTATTGTGGCCACTGGCACCCAAACGCCTTCTGTACCGACTGCCGGTAACGCAGATACTAATGTGACAGGGAACGGTCTTTCGGCACCCAGACTAGTTGATATCAACAGTGACGGGCGCATGGATGTGGCTTATGCTGGCGATTTGAAAGGCAACATGTGGAAGTTTGACCTTACCAGTGCTACGTCAACGAATTGGGGGGTGGCCTCATGGAACAGTTCGAACACAGTCCCCTGTACCATTGGGTTGTGCGCTCCGTTTTTTACCGCGATTAATGGTGGTAAACGTCAGCCGATTACATCTGCACCAACGGTTAAAGCGAACGACCGGGGTGTTGGCGGCCTAATGGTCGCTTTTGGTACTGGGAAAAACTTAACAGATGATGATCGTACCAATCAAGATGTCCAGTCAGTTTACTCTGTTCTTGATAACACGAAGTACCGTCAAATAGCAAACAAAACGGTCGTCATTAATACCAATACTGCGCCGAAAACACCGCTTAATCCAGATGGTGGCGGTTCAATACCTACCACGGCCTCACTGGCTGACATGGTCAAGCAAAAGCTGGACAGCTCGGGGATTGCGGGTACAGGTGCAAGCGCGGGCCGTACGTTCTGGAAAGTTTCACAAAACGATGTCAACTTTGTCGACCCTTCAAAACCCATAAAAAAAGGCTGGTATTTTGATTTAGAGGTGCCTCGGGAGCGCGTGCTCCAACAAATGTCTTTCTTTGATTCAAGCAATAATTTAATTATTTTTTCAATAGCGCCCGCGTATGGAGGAAACCTAACGACGAACGAGTCGTGCGAGCCAGCGGGAACTCCAGAAAAGCAATATTTAACATTGATGAACATCATGGACGGAAAGGCACCGAGTGTACAAGTGATGGATACTAATGGCGACGGCGTCTATAACTCTGTGGCTGATAATCTGACTTCCAGAATGTCTGTTTCGGAAGGATCTAATAGTGTCATCAGCAGTAAAGATAAGGTCATCGTCTCTGGCTCAGATGGCAAGCCAAATAAACTTAATATTATGCCAGAGCAGTCGCTGCGTCCGAGCTGGCGTCAGCTGAGATAAAAGGCTTATTCGATGAAAAATAAATTATGCAATCGGAAAGACGGCTTTTCTGCAGGTTTCACTTTAATCGAGTTGATGATTGTCGTAGCAATAGTTGGGATTCTGAGCGCGATTGCTATTCCGAGTTACAACGAATTCGTGCGCCGCGGTCATCGCGCCGAGGCGCGCGCCGGATTGTTGCAGGCACAGCAGTGGATGGAACGTGCAGCGACCGCGACAGGAACGTATCCCACAACACTCCCGGGGAATTTGACCTGGGCCACAGATACTACTAAACGCTATATCATTGTCGCGAACCCCGCTACGGTCGCTTCTTTCACTTTAACTGCATCCCCTAGGGCTGGCTCGGGCCAGGTAGGTGATCGGTGTGGCAACTTGTCGGTAACGAATACTGGCGTTCGAAGTGCGACACCTATACCGGGCACTGCGATCGACGATTGCTGGCGCAAGTAATGGCTCGTTTACATATTTGAGTAATGTGAGGTTTTTTTCAACTCCCATGCAAGAGGCGCTTGAACTTGCTGTCCAGGCGCTTTTCCTTTCTAGTCCTAATCCTCGCGTTGGCTGCGTTTTGGTGTCTCCTGACGGCTCTGTAATAGGCCGGGGGTTTACCCAACATGCCGGGGGTCCGCACGCAGAGGTGATGGCTATACGAGACGCCACTTCAGGTCGGCATAATGTTCGCGGTAGTACTGCCTTTGTCACGTTAGAGCCCTGCGCACATCAAGGCCGCACAGGCCCTTGCTGTGACGCGTTGATTGCCGCCGGAGTGGCCAAAGTCGTCGCATCCGCAGTAGACCCAAATCCACTGGTGGCCGGCCAAGGTTTTGCGCGGTTGAGAGCGGCGGGAATCGAGGTGGAGGTGGGCGCTGGTGCAGCAGAATCACGCGACTTAAATCTGGGTTTTTTTAGCCGAATGGTTCGCGGTATTCCTTGGGTTCGGATGAAAACTGCGTCTTCACTTGACGGCACCACCGCTTTGTCAGACGGCTCCAGTCAGTGGATTACCTCGCCGGAAGCGCGGGCCGACGGGCATGCTTGGCGCGCGCGCGCTTGTACGCTACTGACTGGACTGGGAACTGTCCTAGCAGATGACCCTCGTTTAGACGTGCGCGAGGTCCCTACCGTCCGTCAGCCTACAGCGGCCGTGCTTGATAGCCACTTGAACACTCCGGCAACGGCCCGTTTTCTTTCGGCAGATCGAGCCTGCATCATTTACGGCGCGGGCGAGTCGAATTCGGGCGTTGCATCGCGGCGTGTGATGCTAGAGGCGGCTGGCGCTACCGTGGTGCATTTGCCTGGTGCCGGTGGACGTGTCGATTTGCCCAGCGTGCTGAAGGATCTTGCTGAGCGCGGCACTAACGAGTTGCATGTGGAGGCAGGAGCTCGATTGAACGGTGCGCTGCTGGAAGAGAGTTTGGTCGATGAACTTCTGATGTACGTTACTCCCAAGATGCTTGGCCCGGGGCGCGGCTTGGCAGACCTTCATCCGCTAGAAAAACTTTCAGACGCGCGAGCATTCGAGTTTATTTCCATGCAACGCATAGGCCCAGACTTACGTTGGCTCGCTCGCGGAGTGGGGCGTGATCGCTTCTAGAAAAGCGTTTTGCCCTGCGGTAAAAGCGCGCCAGCGCACGCACTGTTCGCTTCTTGGTGGCTACGCCGTGACTTTCGCAGTCGCCCACGCGTGCGAACAAGGTCCACATTGCGGGCATTGCACACGAGAACTTCCGCAGGTTTAAACAGAAACGCCCGTGGGAGAATAGTGGGTCAAGCCGTAAATTCGACCCGGCGTTTCAGTATTTGTTGGTGTACCGTCAACGCGATAAAGCACTTTATTACGTTGGCAACCTCGGCCTGTACGCCACAGCCTCTCTATTTTTATTTCGGGAAATTCGCATGAGTCATCGTGGTCCTGTCACCACTCAGGACCGCCACGCGTTCCACACCATCATCGACGCGCGTGCCCCGGCTGAATTCGCCATTGACCATCTGCCGGGCGCAATCAACTGCCCGGTACTGAGCGACGAAGAGCGCCGTATTGTCGGCACGCTCTATAAACAAACCGGCGCTTTCGAGGCACGCCGCGTGGGCGGCGCGATGGTGGCAGACAACCTGGCGCGTCATTTGCGGGAGCGGTTTGCCGACAAGCCCGCGCACTGGAAACCCTTGGTGTATTGCTGGCGCGGCGGCATGCGCAGCGGGTCGATGGTGACCTGGTTGCGCATGGTCGGTTGGGATGCGCAGCAGCTCTCAGGCGGCTACAAGGCTTGGCGGCGGCATGTCATTGCGCAGCTCGCCGCGCTATCCCCGCAACTCCAGCTGCGCGTGGTGTGCGGGCCCACTGGCAGCGCGAAAACGCGCTTGCTGGAAGCGCTGGCGGCTCAAGGCGAGCAGGTGCTGGACTTAGAAGGCCTGGCGCGGCATCGAGGCTCGGTTCTTGGGGCGTGGCCTGGCGTTGCGCAGCCTTCGCAGACGGGGTTTGAAACCACCTTGGCGCACACCATTGAGTCTCTGGACTTGGCGCGGCCGGTTTATATCGAAGCGGAAAGCAGCCGTATTGGGCGTATCACCGTTCCCCGTGAATTGCTGCTGCAGTTGCGCTCCAGTGCCTGCGTAGACGTTTCGGCAAGCCCGCAGGCGAGGCTGCAGTTCCTCTTGCGCGATTACGCGAATTTAGGAGATGACCCGGAGCGCCTGGCCCAGCAACTCCACGCGCTGCGGGAGCTGCACGGCGGTGACACCATCCGGCGCTGGCAAGCGTGGGCACGCGAGAAGAGTTTGGAGCCGTTGTTTCGCGAGCTGATGGCGTTGCACTATGACCCGCTTTACGCCAGATCCCAAAGCTCAAACCTTACGCGTTGGAGCGAGCGAAAGACCGTTACGACAGATGACCTCAGTACCGCAAGCATCGCGCGGATGGCGGCTGACGCACGGTCTTACGACTGGAGCGTCTAAGAGCCTGCATGGCAGAAGAAACGTCGGCTGCAAAGCGACCGTTTTCTGCCGCGCAGATTCCCGGTGCCTCACGAACCAAAGCCCTTTAAAAAGCGCCTACAACTTCACAGAAGCTCAGCGCCATACCGTCATCTGCACATGGCCGAGCACCATAAGCAGCACCTGCAGCAGCACGATGAGCACCAAGGGCGACAAATCCATACCACCCACCAAGGGCAGCATGCGCCGCACGGGTCGCAAAACGGGCGACGCCAAGCGGTCAATGATGTCGACCACGGGCGAGCGCGTTTGAACCCAAGACAACACGGCGTGAACGATCAGTATCAGCATCAAAGCGCCCACTGCGACTCGCAACACACCAAAAAACGCGGCCCAAAACCACCAAACCACGCTTGGCAGCCCGGCGGACATGGCCCACAAAACGCCATATTGCACTAGCTGTATCAAAAGAGCTGACACTACACAGGCCACATCAATTCCGCGAGCCGATGGAATCACACGGCGCAGCGGCAGCACCAGCCAATTAGTCAGCGCGAAAACGAGTTGCCCCACCTGGTTTCCAAACGGTACGCGGTGCCACTGCATATACAAGCGTAGGAGACACGCGCCGGTGAGCAGGCCGCACACGACATCAAGCAAATAGGAAATGATCTGATAGAGCACGGGCAGGTAACACGGTTTTTGTACGACCGTGGGATGATAGCCATTGATGCATTCGCCCCTTGGCTGCGCCCATGACTACACATCTCACCCTGACCTCCCTGCCGCTGTTTCCACTTGAGTCGGTGCTCTGCCCCGGCGGAATTCTGTCCTTACGAATATTTGAGGTGCGCTACCTCACCATGGTGCGCAAGTGCTATGAAACCGGTGCGCCGTTCGGTGTTGTGTGCTTACAGAATGGGCAGGAAGTACGCCGCGCCGGCGCTCCCGTGGATCAGCTGTGCCAGGTAGGCACATTGGCGCACGTAGAAGCGCTTGAGTCTCCGCAACCAGCTTTGCTGCTGGCGCACTGCAAGAGCAGTCAGCGCTTTCGCATCCAGGCCAGCAATTTGCTTGCAAACGGGCTTTGGCTCGCGGATGTCGAGCTGCTGCCTGAGGACCAAGTTGTTCCGGTGCCCGACTACCTTGTACCCACCGTGTTGGCGCTGAGTCCTGTGCTTGCTACGCTGAGGGAGCGCCATGGAGAGGACGCTGTCGCCAATCCCATGCCTGAGCAGCTCGGCGATAGTGGCTGGG
Organism: Burkholderiales bacterium; assembly: GCA_038235025.1. Classification (GTDB taxonomy): domain Bacteria; phylum Pseudomonadota; class Gammaproteobacteria; order Burkholderiales; family Burkholderiaceae_C; genus Simplicispira. The sequence continues at coordinate 13,053 of JBBSUJ010000046.1, read as the reverse complement.
TGGCAAACCGGTGGTGCGAGCTGCTTCCAATGCCACTCCCCCTTAAACAGCAAATGATGGAGCTGGACAATCCGCTGGTGCGGCTTGAGCTGATCGGAGACATGCTGGAGCGCGCAGGCATTTCGCCCGAGCTCTGAGCGCTAACAATTCGCGTGGGATGTCGCTACGACAAATGCCCTCGCACCATCAAACCTAAAATAGCGGGCTCGGTGTACACAGGCCCGCGATGCCGTTGGGCCTGCCACGTACTGCTGCGGCCCACCTGCCGCCCTTTTTGCGATTTTTTATGTCCGAATCTCTTCCCCCCTCCGTTCTCGCTTCCGTTCCTGTTGACGAAAATCAGTTGATTGCCGAACGGCGCGACAAGCTTCGTGCATTGCGTGAAGCGCAAGCTCAAGGTGGCGGCATCACGTTTCCCAACGACTTCAAACCAGCACACCACGCGGGCGAGCTGCATTCCGCGCATGGCAGCCAAACGACGGAGGCATTGACCGAAACGCCGGTTCAGGTCAGCGTGGCAGGTCGCATGATGCTGAAACGCGTAATGGGCAAAGCCAGCTTTGCCACTATTCAGGATGGCTCGCTGGGCGAGCATAGCGGCCGCATTCAGCTGTACGTGACGCGCGACTCCCTTGGGGAAGATCTGTACGGCGCTTTCAAACACTGGGATTTGGGCGACTTCGTTGGCGCGAAAGGCACCTTATTCAAAACGCGTACGGGGGAGCTTTCCATCCAGGTCACCGAGCTGCGCTTGCTGACGAAAAGCCTGCGCCCAATGCCAGACAAGTTCCATGGAATTGCCGATCAGGAAGTGAAGTACCGCCAGCGCTATGTCGATCTGATGATGGACGAGAGCACCCGCAAACGCTTCGTGGCCCGCAGCAAAGCCATCAGTGGCATGCGTGACTTCATGGTGCAACACGACTTCCTGGAAGTCGAAACACCCATGCTGCATCCCATTCCAGGCGGTGCCAACGCGCGGCCTTTCACAACGCACCACAACGCGCTGGACCAGGAAATGTTCTTGCGCATTGCGCCGGAGCTGTTCTTGAAGCGGTTGCTGGTAGGGGGTTTTGAGCGGGTGTTCGAGATCAACCGCAACTTCCGCAACGAAGGTATCTCGGTGCGCCACAACCCCGAGTTCACCATGATGGAGTTCTATGCGGCGTACTGGAACTACCAGGATCTCATGGGCTTCACCGAGGCACTAGTGCGCGATGCGGCGCAAAAAGCAGTAGGTAGTCTGCAGCTGACGTACCAAGGACGTGAGGTTGATTTGGCGCAGCCGTTCGCGCGCCTCACGATACGCGAAGCGATCTTTCAGTTCACAGAAGCGGGCGCTAATGTGGACGACGCGGAATGGCTGAGCAGCGCCCTCAAAAAGCTGGGGATGAATGAGACCAAGCATGGCCTTTCAAAGCGCACGCTGGCCAGTTTGCAGGTGCTGTACTTTGAAGAAACGGTGGAAGACCAGCTCTGGCAACCCACGTTCATCATGGAACACCCCACCGAGATTTCGCCTTTGGCGCGCGCCAACGACCAGCGGCCTGAAGTGACCGAGCGCTTCGAGCTGTACATCACCGGACGCGAGTTCGGTAATGGGTTTTCGGAACTGAACGACGCGGAGGACCAGTCCGCACGGTTTCACGCACAAGTCAGCGCCAAAGACAGTGGCGACGACGAAGCCATGTTCTACGATCACGACTTTGTGCGCGCGCTGGAATACGGCATGCCGCCTGCCGGTGGCTGCGGCATCGGGATTGACCGCTTGATGATGCTGTTGACCGACAGCGCCAGTATTCGCGACGTGATCCTGTTCCCCGCCTTGCGACGCGAAGCGTGAGAAAAAAAACTGGTGCCTAAAACAGGCGCTCGCCGAGCTCTCACATTTGTTGCAAGACACCTCGCATGCACCGCAGCTTGAAGCTTTACTTGCCTGAATGGGCGCACGACTGGCTGGACGTCATCGCACCTGCGCTGCAGATCGTGCTCATCATTCTGTCTGCCTGGCTGCTGCACCGCGTCCTTCGCCGCCTGGTGCGCCGCACCAGCGAACATTACGCGTTACCAGCCGACATCGGCATGCTGCTCAATGGCTTGCTGCGCGGCTCCATTTTTCTGGTGACCACACTGCTCGTACTGGATCGAATGGGGGTGTCGGCTGGCGTGATGTGGGCCGCTTTCACCGGGTTTGCCACAGTGGGTGCGGTGGCTTTCTTTGCCGCCTGGAGCGTGCTCTCCAACCTGTTCTGCGCCATGCTGATTTTTTCGGTTGGCCCGTTTCGCGTGGGGGATGTCATCGAACTGTTGGACACGGCTGAATCCGGCGGCGCGCGCGGCCGGGTGATTGACATCAATTTGCTCTACGTCACGCTGGAAGATGTCTCGCCGCACACCGCTGGCACCTTGCTGCAGATTCCCAACACCCTGGTGTTCCAGCGGGTGGTGAGGCGCTGGAGACCGGGTCAGGAGGTAGCGCGCAGCACTACCGGAAAGCAGCTGGCAGAAGACGCTGCGCTTGGCACAAAGAGCGTGCAAGACCATCCTGAAGAAAAGCCCGATAACCCTACAGTGAAAAGCTGATCAGCGCAGCCTTTGGCACGTGGCCGGGCTACTAATATTCATGGGATCGACCGCAGCTACCGCCGCCAGCAGGCCCTTGGGTCAAGGGAGCAGTTCCAGCGCGCGCTGGTAGCGGGGCTGAAACATCAGCTCGTCCCACGCGACGGGCGGAGTCTGCGGCAGCAATGCCAAGCGCCGCTCTTCGCTTTCTGAATGGGCGGTCCACACGCCCTGCTGTTGCAGCGCGCTGAGACCATCGAGCAGTGCATCCACTGGCTCGCCACCGCCCACGCTCTGGTTGCATAACAGCACCAAGTCACAGCCGGCTTGCAGTGCGGCGGCGGCGGCTTCGCTATGCGTTACAGCGCGACCATCGAGCAGCCGCGCACCCTCCATGCTGAGGTCATCGCTGATAACGGCTCCCTCAAAGCCCAGGCGCGTGCGCAGGATGTCCGTGATCCAGCGCTTCGAGAAGCACGCGGGTCGCGTGTCGACACGCGGGTAGACCACGTGCGCCGGCATTACGGCAGTGAGCGCACTGCGCAGCCAGCCGTAGGGGGCCGCATCGTCTTGCAGTACCGCCGCCAGGCTGCGGCGATCAATCGGCAGTGCCGTGTGTGAATCGGCGGCCACAAAACCGTGTCCGGGAAAGTGCTTGCCGCAGTTGCCCATGCCCGCCTGCAGCAGGCCCAAAGACAGCGCGCGTGCCAATACCGTGACCACGCGCGTGTCGGCATGCAATGCACGGTCACCAATCACGCTGCTGCGTGACTGGCCTCGGGTGGCGGCCTCGGCCTGCCAGTCAAGATCAAGCACGGGCGTAAAACTGAAATCCACCCCACAGGCACGCAGCTCGCTGGCAAGCACATAGCCTGCCGCCGTGGCCGCATCTTGGGCGCGCATGGCACCGCTGCCCGCGCAGCCCTTGCCATCGCTCATCCACATCTGGCCCAAGGCACTCATGGGCGGCAGCTGGGTGAAGCCGTCCGTGCGAAAACGCTGCACGCGGCCGCCTTCGTGGTCGACACAAATCAGCAGATCACCGCGCACCGCTTTCACGGCGGCAGTGAGTTCCAGCAACTGCGCGCGTGAGCTCCAGTTGCGCGCGAACAGCGTGATGCCGCCTACCAGCGGATGGGCCAGCCGGCGTCGGTCATCGGCGCTTAGTTCAAGACCTGAAACGTCGATAAGAAGAGGCGCGTGTGATGTCATAGTAATAAATCGGTTGAAGTTCTAGAGGTCATAGCGTTGCTAGGAAGGGTTCTGTGCCTGATCACCTGGATCACCCTTGCCCCTTTGGCCGCCCTGCACGCCGCGCCGCTCCACCACGCAAAAGCTCGCCGCGTAATCGGACTCGTCTGTCACGCTCAGGTGCGCGCTGAGCTCGCGCGCCTTAAACCAGGTTTTCAAACGACCGTGCAGCACGATGACCGGCTGCCCGCTTGCCAGATTGGCCACCTCGCACAGGCGCCAGGTCATGGGCATGCGCATGCCCAAACCAATGGCTTTACTGAAAGCTTCCTTGGCCGAGAAGCGGGTAGCCAGGTAACGAACGCCACGGTCTGGCCAGCGGCGGCTGCGCTCGCGCCAGGCCAGCAACTCGGCCTCAACCAGCACCTTTTCGGCAAAACGGTCGCCGTGCCGCGCCAAGCTCGCCGCTATCCGGCGTACGTCGCAAATATCAGTGCCAATGCCGTAGATCATGAAAAATAATGGTCAAATATACCCCTAGATCTTACTGGAATTGAGCTAGCAGCTATTATTTTTATAGCATCAAAAGCTATAGTTTTAAGTCCGCTTGGTGCGCTAAGGCAATGGCACCCAGATAGCTTTGCACCGTAGCTTGATAGCCAAACTCCAGCGCATCGGCAATCAATGCGTGCCCAATCGACACCTCTGCTAAGCCCGGAACCCCACGGACAAACGCCGTCAGGTTGTCGCAGTTCAGATCGTGCCCTGCGTTCACGCCCAGTCCAGCGTCCAGAGCCGCCTGGGCTGCCACGCGAAAGCGCTCCAGTTGCACTTCCTGCTGATCGCTGCCCCAGGCAGCGGCATAAGGCTCGGTGTAGAGCTCGACTCGGTCTGCGCCCAATGCGCGGGCTGGTGCCATCGCGGCAGGGTCTGCATCCATGAACAGGCTGACGCGCACACCTAACGCGTGGCACTCAGCCACCAGCGGTGCCAAGCGCTCGGCATCGTTAAGCAAGTTCCAGCCGTGGTCGCTGGTGAATTGGTCTTCGCTGTCCGGCACAAAGGTGGCCTGTTGCGGCCGAACGGACCGAATGAACTCCATCAAGTTCTGCGATGGATTGCCCTCGATGTTGAATTCACGCCCCGGCCATTCCCTGAGCAAATCGGCCAGCGCATACACGTCGTCGGACCGTATGTGGCGTGCGTCAGGGCGCGGATGGACGGTGATGCCTTGCGCTCCGGACAACAAACAAATCTGCGCTGCTCGCAACACACTGGGAATGCCCAGATGGCGCGTGTTGCGCAGCAGCGCCACCTTGTTGACGTTGACCGAAAGCGCGGTATGCAATTGGCGAGTGTTAAGCAAAGTCATGGAGGTGAAACTGTGTTGTCGCTAAAGGTGCAACCTAGCGGCGTTAGAGCGACTGAATATCCATCATGAACTGGCGCGTACGCAGCCGCGGATTGCCGCAATGGTATTGCAGCAGCGCTCGCAGTTGCGGCTTGAGCTCCACAGCAACGGGCATGCATGCGACCAGCAATGCCGTAAAGCTCGCGTCATCCTGGAGCGCGTTTGCGATCAATTGCCACTGCGCACCCAGCGTGCTAGCCCGCTCACCTGGCTCAGCCGTGCGCAAGCCGCCCTCCGCTACCAAGGCATAGCGCGCGTCGAGCTGCAGATCTTGGCCAGTGAACGTTTGCCTATCAAGTGCGGGAAGCAGGCCCACCTCGCGCAGCAATACCAGCTCAAACAAACGCAGCGCCGGCTCCAGCGTTTGCGCGGGTGCGCTCGCGAGTAATTGCACCACCGCAGCGTAATGGTCGAATAGCGCCGCGTGCGGATCACCGCGCGCCAACAGCCGTATCAACAGTTCGTTCAGGTACAGGCCGGCAAGCAAAGCCTCGCCAAGCGGCAAGATGTGCCCGCCTACCCACTCCGCGCCCTTGAGGGTGTGTATATCAGCTTCGTCGCCCGCGCTTTGGCTCCATGACAGGTGCAGTGGCTGTAGCGGCAGCAGCACCGGACGAAAATTGGAGCTCGGCTTCTTGGCGCCTTTGGCTACCAGCGCGGTGCGCCCGTGGTGGCGGGTGAAGACCTCCAGAATCAGGCTCGACTCGCTCCAGTCATAGCGATGCAGAACAAAAGCTGGTTCATTGGAAAAGCGACGTGCTGCAGCCAAGACAGCCTCAATTTACGGAAGAAGTACGCAGTGAAACCGCCGTGCAGCGCCATGGCGAATGGGCACCTCTGCCAACAGGCGCGAGGGCACACATGCAATAAAGCAGGCGGGTAGGCGCCTCTGTCATCACTCGTAGCCAAAAGAACGCACGCGCGCCTCGTCGTCGGCCCAGCCGCCCCGGACTTTCACCCAAACTTCGATGAACACTTTGGCGTCCATCAACTTCTCCAGCTCTTGCCGCGTTTCCATGCCGATGCGTTTGAGGCGTTCGCCCTTGTCGCCAATCACCATTGCTTTGTGGCTATCGCGCTCGACCACGATGGTGGCGGCAATGCGCACAAAGCGTTTGTGCAACTTGCTCTTTTCTTCGCTGAACTGATCAATGACAACGGTAGAGGTGTAGGGAAGTTCGTCCCCGGTAAAGCGAAACAGCTTTTCGCGCACCGTTTCACTGGCGAGGAATTTCTCGCTGCGATCCGTCAGCTCGTCTGGCGAATACCACCAGGGCTGCTCTGGCAGATATTTTTCACAGATGCCGAAAAGACGCTCAACATCGTTTTTGTTCTTGGCCGACATAGGCACGAACTCAGCGAACGGATGACGCTCCTGCATACTTTTAAGCCAGGGCGCAATCTCGGCTCGGCGGTGAATATTGTCGAGCTTGTTGGCCAGTAGCAAGGTAGGAATACCCGGCTTGAAAAGCGACAAAACCTTTGCATCTGCGAGCGTGAAAGTGCCGGCCTCCACCACAAACAAAATCAGATCGACATCGCCGATGGCGCCCATCACGGTTTTGTTGAGCGACTTATTAAGCGCGGTAGCGTGACGCGTTTGAAAGCCCGGCGTATCGACAAAAATAAACTGCGTTTGCTCTCGAGTGCGAATACCCGTAATGCGGTGGCGCGTGGTCTGTGCCTTGCGTGAGGTGATGCTGATCTTTTGTCCTACCAACGCGTTGAGCAGGGTCGATTTGCCCACGTTGGGTTTACCCACAATCGCAATCACACCGCACCGCTGCTGACTTTGAGAGTCAGCATCTACAGCGCTTGGCGGTGCAAGGCCCACCGAACCGGCCATCCGGCTTTTAAGCAGCATGGTCTCAAGGTCCTGAGATTTTGGGAGCTTGGTTGGTGCCAAACTGGCGTCGCCAGCGGGTACGGGTTTTGAAGTGTCTGTCATGTGGATGAATGTTTAAGTTGGGCCAGCATGACAGCAGCGGCCGCCTGCTCAGCAGCGCGGCGGGATGCGCCGCGCCCGCGCGCGCTGAGGGATCGCTCGTCAACGTTGCACTCCACCTCAAAAGTTTGCTGGTGTGCCTGGCCTTGAGTGTCGACAACTTGATAAGTTGGTAGTTTCAGGCGATGCCCTTGCAGCCACTCTTGCAGCGCCGTCTTGGCATCTCTAGCCACTGCCTGCATTTGAGGATTGATATCCACCCCGGCAAACAGCCGGCTCACCACCTGCGCGGCTTTGTCGAATCCAGCATCAAGGTAGACCGCGCCAATAACGGCTTCAAGAGCGTCCGCCAACATGGAGGGCCGCCGTTTGCCGCCAGACCGGGCTTCGCCCTCCCCCACCCGCAGCGCGTCGGACAACTGCAAATCAGTAGCCAGCCGGTACAGGGTCTCCTGCCTGACCAGGTTCGCACGCACTCGCGACAGGTCACCTTCTGGAAAATTGGGCAGTCGCTCGAACAGCAGACCCGAAACGGCAAGATTGAGCACTGAGTCGCCGAGAAACTCCAGGCGCTCATTGTGGTCCGCGCTGGCGCTGCGATGAACCAGCGCGCGCGCCAGCAACGCCGGGTCCGTAAACGAGTACTGCAGACGGTGCTGCAGCTGGGCGAGCGCAGGCAACACTATTCAGACTGCATATCGAAACGAAACACCAAATAGGCAGGGCCGGCCAACGCAATTTCGCGGTTGTATTTAACGCGCACTATCACCTTGTCATTGCGCTTGCTAATTTCAAGATCTTTACCGGTCACAGAGGAAATGTCATCAATGGTCGCCGTGCGGTCAAAGCTGGACCGAATACCCGGAACTGTTGTCTCCGAACGAGACGCCTTGGTGATGGCTTTCTGAATTTCATGAGATTCAAGAAAAACCGGAATGGACTGCCCACCAATGGCGAACGCTGCAACGGCCAAGAGACCAATAATAATGACGCCAATAAAGGAAAGACCACGTTGGCGAGAGCGGTAAGCGGCACGATGTAGTTTCATAATAAAAATCCCCGTAATAGTTGTTGTGTTGAATAAAGCTTAATTGAACGAACCAATGCGCTTCCAGTCGCCAAAGTTCATCCACACAAAAAACGCCCTACCCACAATGTTCGCCTCAGGAACAAAGCCCCAGTAACGAGAATCGAGCGAATTATCCCGGTTGTCACCCATCATGAAGTAATGCCCTTCAGGTACCGTGCACACGACACCCTCAACACTGTAACGGCAGTTTTCGCGGTAAGCAAATTTGCTAGCGCCCTGAACAAAAGCGGGCACGTCCGTATTATTGAGTACGTAGTGCTCATGCGCACCAAGTTTTTCTTCGAACTGCTTGAAGTAACGCATTGCGTCGTCATCAAAAAAATCCGGGGCGGCTTCCGTTTCCAGTAGCGTTCCGTTGATACTCAGCCGCTTGTTTAAATAAGCCACCTCGTCACCAGGTAAACCTACAACGCGTTTGATGTAATCGAGTGAAGGCTGAGGTGGATAACGAAACACCATCACATCGCCCCGCTGCGGCGGTGTTCCTTGCGTCACCTTGGTGTGCAGGACGGGAAGACGAAGGCCGTAAGTAAACTTGTTCACCAAAATCAGATCTCCAACTCTGAGCGTAGGAATCATGGAGCCTGATGGAATTTTGAACGGCTCAAACAAAAAGGAACGAAGCAGAAACACCGCGACAATCACGGGAAACAACCCGGCCGTCCAGTCCAGCCACCAGGGCTGCGCAAGAATACGCTCTTGCTCATGTGCGGTGTCGATGTCGACCCGCGTGATACCTTGGCGGCCGAGCTCTACCCGTCGAACTTCAGCCGCCTGAGCTAGCGCCTCCGCGGTACGTCGACGGAGTGGCAAAAAATGAAAGCGCTCTGCGAGCCAGTAGCAGCCGGTGACTGATACAGCAATAAAAAGCAGAAGTTCGAAGTTGCCCTCAACGGCGCCGAAATACCATGCGCCTATGTAGCCCACAAAAGTCGCCAGAAGCAATGCCGTGAATACCTGAACCTGCTGCATCAATCTTCCACCTGCAATATTGCAAGAAAAGCCTCTTGCGGCACTTCTACTGAACCAATTTGCTTCATGCGTTTTTTGCCTGCTTTTTGTTTCTCAAGCAGCTTGCGCTTACGGCTCACATCCCCGCCGTAGCACTTGGCCAAAACGTTTTTCCGCAAGGCCTTGATACTTTCACGCGCGATAATGTTGCCCCCAATCGCCGCTTGAATAGCGACATCAAACATTTGGCGGCTGATGATTTCTCGCATCTTGGCGACCACGGCACGGCCGCGGTATTGGCTTTGGCTGCGGTGCACGATGATGGAAAGCGCATCGACCTTCTCGCCGTTCAGCAGAATATCAACTTTCACCACGTCGGAGGCGCGGTACTCCTTGAATTCGTAGTCCATGGACGCGTAACCGCGGCTGACCGACTTAAGCTTGTCAAAAAAATCAAGGACGATCTCGCCCAATGGCATCTCATACGTCAGCATAACCTGACGACCGTGGTAGGCCATGTTGATCTGTACACCTCGCTTCAAATTTGCAAGCGTCATGACAGGGCCGACATAATCCTGGGGCATGTACAGATGCACAGTGACAATAGGCTCTCGAATTTCCTGCAGCTTGCCTTGGTCGGGCATTTTTGCTGGATTCTCCACCATGAGGACTTCGCCATCTGGCATGGCCACCTCGTACACGACGCTGGGCGCAGTGGTGATGAGATCTTGGTCAAACTCGCGCTCCAACCGTTCCTGCACGATCTCCATGTGCAGCAAGCCCAGAAAGCCACAGCGAAATCCAAAGCCCAGGGCCTGCGAAACTTCGGGCTCGTAATGCAGAGAGGCGTCGTTGAGTTTGAGCTTCTCCAATGCGTCTCTCAACTGGTCGTATTCGCTTGCCTCAGTCGGATACAAACCAGCGAACACTTGGGGCTGAATTTCCTTAAAGCCCGGCAGGGCTTGAGTCGCAGGCCCTGCATTGTTCGGCAGCTTCTTTTCCAGCGTGATCGTGTCGCCAACCTTGGCTGCTTGTAGCTCCTTAATGCCAGCGATTATGTAACCCACCTGCCCAGCCTCAAGACGGTCACGCGGCTCGTTCGCAGGAGTAAAAACGCCTAAGGTATCAGCGTTGTAGACCGTGCCGGTGGCCATCATCTTAAAGCGCTCGCCCTTGAGCAAACGGCCATCGACCACCCGAACCAGCATGACAACACCGACGTAACTATCGAACCAGCTATCTATGATCATGGCCCGTAACGGCCCGTCCGGCTGCCCCCGCGGCGCGGGCACTTTGGCAACAACGGCCTCTAAAATTTCATCGATACCCATGCCGGTTTTTGCCGAACACGGAATCGCTTCGTCGGCGTCAATTCCAATAACATCTTCGATTTCAGCCTTGGCGTTCTCTGGATCGGCCTGAGGCAGGTCCATCTTGTTGAGCACAGGCAATACTTCAACCCCAAGATCAAGCGCTGTGTAGCAATTGGCCACCGTTTGCGCTTCGACGCCTTGCGAAGCGTCTACAACCAGCAACGCGCCTTCGCAGGCGGATAACGACCGGCTGACTTCATAAGAAAAGTCTACGTGACCGGGGGTGTCAATGAGATTCAGGTTGTAGATCTGGCCGTCTTTTGCTTTGTACTGCAGCGCCGCGGTCTGCGCCTTTATCGTGATTCCACGCTCTTTTTCGATGTCCATCGAATCGAGAACCTGGGCCTGCATCTTGCGATCTTCGAGCCCTCCGCAGCGCTGAATCAGGCGGTCGGCCAGCGTGGATTTGCCATGATCAATGTGCGCAATGATCGAAAAGTTACGTATGTGGTTCATCTACGGGGAAAAACTCTGGTGGCGGCGTGCCGCGCCACGCCCAAAAAAGGGCGCGTCGCTGGCGTGACGCGCCCTGTCTTGACACAAGGCGGTGCGGGGGCTCTTATTGTAGGCAAAAGCCGACGGGAGCCGGCGCAATTCAATTTGTAGGTCGGATCAATACGTATTGCGCCCAATCGCCGCGCCGATAAAGCACATTGATAGGCTTCGTTTTGTCGGCTGCTGCCACGGCTGATTCAAACTCCTTCAAGTTGGTAACCTCAATGTTGGCCACGGCAAGGATCACATCGCCTTCAAGCAAGCCGGCACGGGCTGCAGCGTCGGTCACCGCGTCGACCCGTACGCCACCTTTGATTTTGAGTTCTTTGCGCTTGGTATCTAAGAGATTTGACACCACCAAACCCAACTTTTGCGCAGCAGCGGATGCCTTGGGCTTTGCATCTGGAGCAGATGCGACGGCTTCCGACTTATCAGAATCTATTTCGCCTACATCTACATTTAGCTCCAAGGTTTTACCACGGCGAAACACCGTTAGGCTGCTCCGCGTGCCAGGCTTGGTGTCCCCGACCATGCGCGGCAAGTCAGAGAGCTTGTCAACCGCTTTGCCAGCAAAGCGCGTGATGATGTCTCCGGCTTCCACGCCTGCCTTATCGGCCGGTGCTCCCACTTCTACTCCGGTTACTAAAGCGCCTTGGCGCCTTGGCAAACCAAGCGAATCCGCAACATCTTTTGTGACGCGGCCGATCTGGACACCGATACGGCCGCGCGTAACGCGGCCGGTCGCCCGCAACTGATCGCTCACGCGAATAGCTTCGTCAATCGGGATGGAGAAAGAGATACCCATAAAACCGCCGGATCGAGAATAAATCTGGCTATTGATACCCACCACCTCGCCCCGCATATTGATCAGCGGCCCCCCCGAGTTTCCAGGGTTTATGGCCACGTCGGTCTGGATGAAGGGCAGATACTCCCCGGTGTCGCGCTGCTTGGCGCTGACAATGCCCGCAGTGACCGTGTTCTCAAGACCAAAGGGCGAACCGATAGCCATCACCCATTCGCCCACTTTGAGCCGACTTACTTCACCCACTCTGACAGCAGGCAAACCGGTGGCGTCGATCTTGACCACGGCAATGTCGCTCCGCTTGTCGTAGCCGATTATTTTGGCTTTGAACTCGCGTTGGTCGGTCAGCGTGACGATAACTTCTTGGGCACCCTCCACCACGTGCGCGTTGGTCATCACGTAACCGTCAGAGCTGAGAATAAACCCCGAACCCAAGCCACGCGGCTGATCCTGATCAGGCTGCGTACCGCGAGGCGCATTGTCACCACCCGGGCCTCCAGGTGCGTTGGGAGCTTTGGGAACCGGCAGCCCGAAACGCTTGAAAAACTCCAGCATGTCCTCGTCCACTCCATTGTTTCCGGCCACCCGCGTCGGTGCCTTTTCAAGGGTCCGAATATTAACTACCGATGGCCCCACTTGGTCCACCAGATCAGTGAAGTCAGGCAGGGCGCGTACTGCACCCACATTTGCCTGCGCCAGCGCGGGGCGCGGTGAAAAACTGCTCATTCCGGTGCCAACCAAAACCAGCGCAACGAGCATGCCGCTCGCTGTCCAATTGCTGAACTTCATCCAATTTTTTTTCATGATGTCTGACCTTTTAAGTTTCAGCATGCGTCATTGAGCACATGTGATCATTCAGAAATGCGCGAGGTGCAAATGGTTCCCTATTCCGGTTAGAAACTGCAAGCGTTCTAGAACCAGACCAACACCGGCAGCGGAAAACGATTACCAACCGAACCTAAATGTCGCATCCCGGACGATCATTCGGCCGCTTTTTGAATAAATGCGGATGCGATCTGTACCAGTCCTTCATCGTCTGCATCGGCAGGCTTGCTCTTGAGGGCTGACTGCGGCAACTGGTGGTTGTACAACGAGACATAACGCAGCAGCGTCTGCTGCAGGTCTTCTCGATCAATGAACCGGTGCGTCTTCAGCACATCTGCAATGCGCCCATTGAACCGCTCCACCATCCCATTGGTCTTGGGCGTCCCGGGCCTCGTCAGCCGGCGCTCT
>JBBSUJ010000045.1:0-24437 GCA_038235025.1 Burkholderiales bacterium | reverse complement strand
CTGTAGAGCACTTGTACCAGCATGGCGCGCAGCAGCTTCTCGGGGGCAACGCTGGGGCGCCCTCCTTTGATGTCGGCCTCGTACATGCGAGCAAACAGGGGGTTCATCCTGGCGAGCGCGACATTGACCATCTTGCGGATGTCGCGCAGCGGGTGCGCGGCCGGAACGAAGTCTTCGAGTTTGCGAATGGAAAACAGGCTCTCGGTGAAGGTGTCAGCGCCGCGCATGGGGATCAATGTGAGGTAGCGGTGGTACCAAACTTACTGGCTTGGCTTGACGGTCTTGTCCCATCGGAGGAGTATTTCTTCAGCCTGCTAGGGGCTGTGAGCGCATCCCCGAATGCTTGCAGATTGGGCAATTGCCATTGCGCAATGCAGCCGCGAGGCCCACGCGACTGCGTACGGGCGTAACAGGGCTTGATTGCGTTCAGGCATAAAATGCCTGAAGCGCTTATTGCTAAAGGAAAATTTGCTACGTTGTCAGGAGCAAAAGACCGTGGCTGAAATGCTATTGGGTTTTCGGCCCCCGCAACCCCAGCGAAGCTGGGCGCTGCTCGCAAACGTTGCTTGCCGTTCGGATTTGTGCGTGCAGTCCGACATTGCGTGAAAGGGGCTGGCCGCACACTTCCGCGCAAAGGAACTTGAACCCATGCCCCAAAATTTGCACCGATTTCCGCGCAGCGCTCTTTGGCTTGCGCTTCCTTTGCTGGTAGCCGCTTGTGGTGAATCCAGTTTGCTGCCACTCAATGCGGACAAAGGCGTAGCGCCCACGCTTGTGGCACCCGTCAAACGACTGATTCCCACAGTCAACATTGCGCCGGCCGAACGCTGGACTGGCGCCTCCATGCCGCAGGCAGCCGAAGGACTCGCCGTGACGGCATTCGCGACAGGCCTGTCGCATCCGCGCTGGGTTCTGGGCCTGCCAAATGGCGATGTGTTGGTGGCGGAGAGCAATGCACCGCCCAAGCCGGAAGACGGCAATGGACTTAAGGGGTGGGTAATGGGCCTGGTAATGAAGCGCGCTGGAGCGGGCGTACTCTCTGCAGACCGCATTACGCTGCTGCGCGATGTGGACGGCGATGGCCGCGCCGAGGTCCGCAGCACTTATTTGGAGGGCTTGCATTCCCCGTTTGGTATGGCGCTCGTGGGCGACCAGCTATACGTCGCTAACACCGATGCTGTCGTGCGCTTTCCTTACGTCGAAAGCGCACAAACGGTTGGGGTGCCGGGTGAGCAGGTGGTTGCCCTACCAGCGGGCCCCATCAACCACCACTGGACCAAAAATCTTATTGCCAGCAATGACGGGAAAAGTTTGTACGTCACCGTGGGTTCTAACAGTAACGTGGCCGAGAACGGGCTAGCTGCCGAGGCGGGCCGAGCCGCAATTTGGAAAGTAGATATCGCCACCGGTTCACAGAGCGAGTTCGCTACTGGTCTGCGCAACCCCAACGGGATGGGTTGGGAGCCAGAGACCGGAGCGCTCTGGACGGTGGTGAACGAACGAGACGAGCTCGGAAGCGACCTAGTCCCCGACTATCTGACCTCCGTGAAGGAGGGTGGCTTTTACGGATGGCCCTTCAGCTATTACGGGCAGCACGTAGATACGAGGGTCTCCCCGCAAGACCCGCAACGCGTCGCGGCAGCATTGGTTCCGGACTATGCATTGGGATCACATGTAGCACCGCTGGGCATGACTTTCTCCAACGGCGGTTGGACGGGAGACTGGCGACGCGGTGCTTTCGTCGGTGAACACGGGTCGTGGAACCGCAACCCACTCAGCGGATACAAGGTCGTGTTCGTACCATTTTCCGGCGGGAAACCGCAGGGCTTGCCAGTAGACGTTCTGACCGGTTTTGTGGATGGCGATGGAAAAGCGAATGGCCGACCGGTGGGTGTGGCGTTTGATTCTCGCGGCGGTCTTCTTGTCGCCGATGACGTGGGCAACGCGTTGTGGCGCGTGACTCAAACGAAGATCGGCGGATAGCCGCGTGGCCTTTGAATCGGTCACACGATCGAAATAGCAGGAGCAAAAAAGGGCCGGGGTAACTCACCCGGCCCTTTTTTTGCGTTTAACTTAGCGTTAGACGGTCAGAACACGCCGAACAACATCAGCAGAAGCACAATACTTAGTGGGACTCCTAAAAGCCAGGCAATGATAGGCATTTCAATCTCCTTGCAGGTTAGTGAATACAGATGGATTTACTGTAAATGGCCGTTGATTGGGCTCGCGTGGGCAGAGTGATTCGTCAGCTGTAGCTAATCGCCTACAGCTCGTCGCCAGGGGCGAAAAGGTCCCAACACGCCATGAAAAGCGCCGCCACAACAGGGCCGATCACGAAACCATTGATGCCGAGCAGGGTTAAGCCGCCCAAGGTGGAAATAAGCACCACATAGTCGGGCATTTTGGTGTCGCGCCCCACCAAAATAGGCCGCAAGACGTTGTCCACCATGCCGATTACTGCAACGCCATAGGCGGTGAGGACGACTCCCTGCCACGTGGCACCTGTGGCAAAAAAGTAAATAGCAACAGGGACCCAAATCAGACCTGCACCGATCGCCGGCAGCAAGGACAAAAACGCCATGAGCACGCCCCACAAAATAGGCCCTTGTACGTCCAGAATCCAGAAAATAAATCCGCCAAGCAGCCCCTGCGAAGCAGCGATCACCATGTTGCCTTTCAATGTCGCGCGAATTACCGTAGTGAACTTGCTCGACAGCCGAACTTTTTGATTTTCCGCCAACGGCACCGCGTTCCGAATGCGCCGGCCTAAAGCGGGACCGTCACGCAACAAGAAGAACAACAAATAGAGCATGACGCCCAGGCTAACCACGAACTGCAGTGTGTTCTGGCCAATGTTGACTGCGCGTGTCGCGACCAGCTGGCTCGCTTGTACCGATACCGCCGACAACTTGGCCTGCAGCGAAGCTACGCTCGTCAGCTCCAGGCGATAGAGCCAGCCGCCGGCCCATGAGGGTAGGGCTGAAATCACCTGCTGGAGGTAGTCGCCAAAATCAAGCCGCCCTGAACGAATGCGTTCGTACACCAACGTTGCCTCCTGCACCAGCGACACACTCAGCAGCGTGAGCGGCAGAATCACCAGCACCAAGCACAACATCAGCGTCGCAAGAGCAGCAAGGTTGCGGTGCCGCGGCATGCGTGCCAGCAGTCGGCGATGTAGCGGGGCAAACAAAATAGCCAGCGCAACGCCCCAAAAAACAGCTTCGTAGTAAGGCCACAAAATGGCTAAGAACGCAAGGGTTACCAGGAACAAGAGCAGCAAAAAAGTACGGTCTTCCAGCTTGGGATTCGTCATGAGTAGCGGCGTGGTTAAAGATTGGTCAGAGAGGCACGCGCAGAGCGGCCAAGATGAAGGCGCTGAATGTACGCGACAGACGCCCGCGTCATCAGCCCCGCACCTTCAAGGGGCATCGGTGGCACAATACCGCCCGTACCAAGGCCCCTTCCAGCCACAGTCGCATCCGCAAACCGGTCCAGCCGTGCCGCGGAAGGTTTCTTAAACCACCCAATGCTTTCTGGAGAAAGCGAAAGGCCCGCGGAACATGAGTGATTCCCCGTCCGTTTACCAAGCCTACCAAGGCAACACCTACCTCTTCGGCGGCAACGCGCCTTATGTCGAAGAGATGTACGAGAACTACCTTGCCAACCCCGGCAGCGTACCGGACAACTGGCGCGAATATTTCGACGCCCTCCAGCATGTTCCTGCCTCCGATGGCACTGATGCACGTGATGTGCCCCATTTGCCGGTCGTCAACGCTTTCGCAGAACGCGCCAAGCAAGGCACCACCAAAGTGGTGCAGGCGCACGGTGCCGATTCCGATCTTGGACGCAAACGGGTCGGTGTGCAGCAACTCATCGCCGCTTACCGCAACGTGGGTCAGCGCTGGGCCGACCTAGACCCCTTGAAGCGCACTGAGCGCCCCGAGATTCCTGAACTTGAACCTTCGTTTTACGAATTCAAGGACGCTGACCACGAAACCGTCTTTAACACCAGCAACACCTTCTTCGGCAAAGAAACTATGCCGTTGCGTGAGCTGATCAACGCGCTACGCGAGACGTATTGCGGCTCGATTGGTGTTGAGTACATGTATGCGACCGACCAGACCCAGAAGCGCTGGTGGCAACAAAAACTTGAGACGATTCGTAGCAAAGCTACCTTCAACGTTGATCAGAAAAAGCACATTCTTGAACGCCTGACGGCGGCCGAGGGCCTGGAGCGCTTTTTGGCGGCCAAGTACGTGGGCCAAAAGCGTTTTTCGCTGGAAGGTGGCGAAAGTTTCATTGTGGCAATGGATGAGCTGATTCGCTCGGCCGGTGCACAAGGCGTGCAAGAGATTGTCATTGGCATGGCCCACCGTGGCCGCTTGAACGTGCTGGTTAACACGCTGGGCAAATTGCCCAAAGATTTGTTTGCCGAGTTCGATCACACCGCACCGGAAGACCTTCCATCGGGCGACGTGAAATACCACCAGGGTTTCAGTTCCGACGTCTCCACTTCGGGTGGGCCGGTACACCTGACGCTCGCGTTCAACCCGTCACACCTTGAAATCGTCAACCCGGTGGTGGAGGGCTCGGTGCGTGCCCGCATGGACCGCCGAGGCGATCCTCATGGCAAGCAGGTCTTGCCGGTGCTAGTGCACGGCGACGCTGCGTTTGCAGGCCAGGGCGTGATTCAGGAAACCTTGGCACTGGCGCAGACCCGCGGTTATTCGACGGGCGGCACGGTGCACATTGTCATCAACAACCAGATCGGCTTCACCACTTCCGACCCTCGCGACAGCCGTTCCACGCTGTACTGCACGGACGTTGTCAAAATGATTGAGTCGCCCGTGTTGCACGTCAACGGCGACGACCCGGAGGCCGTAGCGCTGGCCACTCAGCTGGCTCTTGAGTTCCGCATGGAATTCCGTAAAGACGTAGTAGTCGACATCATTTGCTTCCGCAAGTTGGGTCACAACGAGCAAGACACCCCAAGCCTGACGCAACCGTTGATGTACAAGCGCATCGGCCAGCACCCTGGTACACGCAAGATGTACGCGGACCGCTTGGCGGCGCAAGGCATGGGCGATACGCTGGGCGACGACATGGTGCGTGATTACCGCGCAGCAATGGATGCCGGCCGGCACACTGCAGAGCGAGTGCTTACCAACTTCAAGAGCAAGTACGCGGTCGACTGGACCCCTTTCCTTGACAAGAAGTGGACCGATGCTGGCGACACCTCCATCCCGCTGACCGAATGGAAGCGCCTGTCAGAGAGCATTACGACCATTCCGGAAACCGTCACGCCGCACCACTTGGTGAAAAAGGTTTACGACGACCGCGCAGCGATGGGCCGCGGCGAGGTTCCGGTTGACTGGGGCATGGGTGAGCACATGGCGTTTGCGTCGTTGGTGGCTGGCGGATACCCGGTGCGCCTGTCTGGAGAAGATTGCGGGCGTGGCACTTTTACGCACCGACATGCGGTTATTCATGACCAAAAGCGCGAGAAGTTCGACGAAGGCACGTTTACCCCGCTGCAAAACGTGACAGAGAACCAGGCACCGTTCACGGTCATTGATTCGATCCTGTCGGAAGAAGCAGTACTTGGCTTTGAGTACGGCTACGCCTCCAACGATCCAAACACTCTGGTCATCTGGGAGGCGCAGTTCGGTGACTTTGCGAACGGCGCTCAGGTCGTGATCGACCAGTTCATCGCCTCGGGTGAAGTGAAGTGGGGCCGGGTCAACGGCATCACGCTCATGCTGCCCCACGGCTACGAAGGCCAAGGGCCTGAGCACAGCTCGGCGCGCCTCGAGCGGTTCATGCAACTGGCGGCAGACACCAATATGCAGATCGTCCAGCCGACGACTGCAAGCCAGATCTTCCACGTTCTTCGCCGCCAGATGGTGCGCAATCTGCGCAAGCCGCTGATCATCATGACGCCGAAGTCGCTGCTGCGAAACAAGGATGCGGCATCTCCGCTGTCCGAGTTCACCAAGGGTTGCTTTCAGACGGTCATTCCCGAGCAGAACCAGGACGTGGTGCACAACGGTGCCAAGGTCAAGCGCGTGATTGCCTGCTCCGGCAAGGTGTACTACGACCTCGTCAAGCGCCGCACCGAAATGGAGAGCGACGACGTGGCCATCATTCGCGTGGAGCAGGTCTACCCGTTCCCGCACAAGGCCTTTGCAGCGGAGCTCAAGCGTTTCCCGAAAGCGACAGAAATCGTCTGGTGTCAGGACGAGCCGCAAAACCAGGGCGCTTGGTTCTTTGTGCAGCATTACATCCACGAGAACATGATTGACGACCAGCGTCTGGGCTACTCTGGCCGCGCCGCTTCAGCTTCGCCGGCCGTGGGATACGCGCATTTGCACCAAGAGCAGCAAAAAGCTTTGGTCGAAGGCGCTTTCTCGAAGCTCAAGGGGTTTGTGCTGGCCAAGTAAGGCAGCGGACCGACTCCAGAACACATTCCCCAAATTTCCGAAAGAATTCCTATGGCTATCGTAGAAGTCAAAGTTCCCCAGTTGTCCGAGTCCGTGGCCGAGGCCACCATGCTCACCTGGAAAAAGAAGCCCGGTGAGGCCGTCGCCGTCGACGAAATTCTCATCGAAATCGAAACCGACAAGGTCGTGTTGGAAGTGCCAGCGCCCGCTGCCGGCGTACTGAGCGAGATCGTTCAGGGAGACGGTGCCACCGTTATCGCTGAGCAACTTATTGCTCGCATCGACACCACTGCGGTCGCAGGTGCTGCACCTGCAGCCACTGACGCTCCGACTGCTGCGACTCCAGCCCCAGCCTCAGCGCCTACCGCTCACGCGTCGGGTGGTAGCAAAGGTGACGTGGCCATGCCGGCCGCAGCCAAGCTGTTGGCAGACAACAATATGTCGGCTAGCAACGTCGCCGGCACTGGCCGCGACGGCCGCGTGACCAAAGGTGATGTACTCGGTGCCATTGGCTCTAGCAGTGCCAAACCCCCTGTATCGGCGGCCAGCAGCATTCCGACCGGAACCCCCAGCAGGTCGCTTCCTCAGGTTGCAGCGCCGTCAAAGGCTTCCGACTTGGCTGACCGACCTGAGCAACGCGTGCCCATGAGCCGCCTGCGCTCGCGCATTGCTGAGCGTCTGCTGCAGTCGCAAGCAACCAACGCCATCCTCACCACGTTCAATGAAGTGAATATGGCACCGGTGATGGAGATGCGCAAGAAGTTCCAGGATGCGTTCACCAAAGAGCATGGCGTGAAGATCGGCTTCATGAGCTTCTTTGTGAAAGCAGCGGTGCATGCGCTCAAGAAGTTCCCTGTCATCAATGCCAGCATTGACGGCAACGATGTGGTCTATCACGGCTATTTCGATATCGGTATCGCAGTGGGATCGCCACGCGGCTTGGTGGTTCCTATTTTGCGCAACGCCGACCAAATGAGCTTTGCCGATATTGAGAAAAAGATCGCTGAGTACGGTCAGAAGGCCAAAGACGGAAAACTGGGAATCGAAGAAATGACCGGCGGCACGTTCTCTATTTCCAATGGCGGTACTTTCGGCTCCATGCTGTCCACGCCCATCATTAACCCGCCTCAGTCGGCTATCTTGGGCGTGCACGCCACCAAGGACCGCGCCGTGGTGGAAAACGGGCAAATCGTGATTCGCCCCATGAACTACCTGGCGCTGTCGTACGACCACCGCATCATTGACGGGCGCGAAGCCGTGTTGGGCTTGGTCGCCATGAAGGACGCGCTGGAAGACCCATCGCGCCTGCTGTTCGACATCTAAGGCAAAGCAGCCAAGCCCACCCGCGCTGCGCTGTCCATGCGTGGCGCCCGGTGGGTTTTTTACCCTACTGATTGAGGTTTTTCATGAGCAAGAATTTTGACGTCGTCGTGATTGGCGGCGGTCCCGGCGGCTATATCGCTGCAATTCGCGCAGCGCAGCTGGGCTTTAACGTGGCGTGCATTGACGAGTGGAAGAACGCAAAAGGCGGCCCTGCGCTTGGTGGTACTTGCACCAATGTCGGCTGTATCCCGTCCAAAGCGCTCCTGCAATCGTCAGAGTACTTCGAGTTGGCCAACAAGCACTTTGGCGAACATGGCATTACTGCCAGTGGCGTCAAGATGGATGTTGGCGCCATGCTGGGCCGCAAGGACGCGGTGGTCAAGCAGAACAACGACGGCATTTTGTACTTGTTCAAGAAAAACAAGATCAGCTTTTTCCACGGGCGCGGTTCGTTCGGCAAGCATGTGGATGGCGGCTATGAAGTTCAGGTGTCTGGCACAGCCGAAGAAATGCTGGTGGCCAAGCAGGTCATCATCGCCACGGGGTCCAACGCCCGTCCGCTACCAGGTGCGGAATTCGACGAAGTGAATGTGCTGTCCAACGATGGCGCTCTGCGTGTCGGCGCTGTGCCCAAGACACTCGGCGTGATCGGCGCCGGCGTGATTGGTCTGGAAATGGGATCCGTCTGGCGTCGTCTCGGTGCGGATGTCACCATCCTGGAGGGTCTGCCAACGTTCCTTGGCGCGGTGGATCAGCAGATTGCCAAGGAAGCCAAGAAGGCGTTTGACAAGCAAGGCTTGAAGATTGAGCTGGGCATCAAAATTACCGATATCAAGAACGGTAAGAAAGGCGTTAGCGTCGCCTATACCGACGCCAAGGGAGAAGCCAGAAAGCTGGATGTTGACAAGCTCATCGTCTCCATCGGCCGTGTGCCCAACACCATTGGTCTGAATGCAGAAGGCGTGGGTTTGCAACTGGACGAGCGCGGTGCCATCGTGGTGGATGCCGATTGCAAAACCAACCTGCCTGGCGTTTGGGCTGTGGGCGACGTGGTACGCGGCCCCATGCTGGCGCACAAGGCCGAGGAAGAGGGCGTTGCCGTAGCTGAGCGCATCGCCGGCCAACACGGTCACGTGAACTTCAACACCGTTCCGTGGGTGATCTACACACACCCGGAAATTTCTTGGGTCGGTCGCACCGAGCAACAACTCAAGGAAGAGGGCGTTGCCTACAAGGCAGGCACTTTCCCGTTCCTGGCCAACGGCCGTGCGCGTGCGCTGGGTGACACCACCGGCATGGTAAAGATTCTGGCCGATGCGACCACCGACGAAATCCTGGGCGTACACATTGTTGGACCTCAGGCAAGCGAACTGATTGCCGAAGCCGTGGTGGCGATGGAGTTCAAGGCCAGCAGCGAAGACATTGCCCGCATTTGCCACGCGCATCCATCGTTGTCGGAATCCATGAAGGAAGCTGCGCTGGCTGTTGACAAGCGCACGCTCAACTTCTAATTCTGTAAAATTTAAGTGAAATAGGGCTCTAGCACTTATCCCATAAGCGTTAGTAGCTATAAATTCGATAGTGAATCCCTGCGTGTCTGATTCTGTTATTGCGGCGTACCAAGCCGAGTTGATCGCCAAGGGTTTCGTCAGCGACCCCGCGCAGGAGCGCGCGATTGCTGCGCTGCAGCGCTGCGCCGACGACTGGGCAGACTACAAGGCCAAGCGGTCCAGCGTCTTTAAAAAGCTGCTACACCGCCCCAGCGTGCCTCGCGGCGTCTATATGTTCGGCGGCGTGGGGCGCGGTAAAAGCTTTCTGATGGATTGCTTTTTCAATGCTGTCCCGATCAAGCGAAAAGTGAGGCTGCATTTTCACGAGTTCATGCGAGAAGTGCACCGTGAACTCGCTGGCCTCCAAGGCACTGCCGATCCGCTGGACGTACTTGGTGCCCGCATGGCCAAGCGCTACAAGCTCATTTGTTTTGATGAATTTCACGTAGCGGACATTACGGACGCCATGATTCTGTACCGTTTGCTGGCAGCGTTGTTTGCCAGTGGCGTCGGCTTCGTCACTACCTCCAACTTCGAGCCGGATGGGCTATATCCCAACGGATTGCACCGCGATCGCATCCTGCCCGCCATCGCGCTTTTGAACGAACGGCTGGAAGTTGTCAACGTCGACAACGGTACGGATTACCGCGCGCAAACGCTGGCCCAAGTCGAGCTGTACCACGTACCGCTCGGGCCACAGGCAGACGAATCTATGACCCGGGCGTTTGACAAGCTGGCTGAGGTACGGGACGAGGCTCCCGAACTGCACATTGAGGCGCGG
Organism: Burkholderiales bacterium; assembly: GCA_038235025.1. Taxonomy (GTDB): domain Bacteria; phylum Pseudomonadota; class Gammaproteobacteria; order Burkholderiales; family Burkholderiaceae_C; genus Simplicispira. The sequence continues at coordinate 14,343 of JBBSUJ010000045.1, read as the reverse complement.
GTCATCAAAGCACGGCGCAAGGCTGGGGGGGTGGTCTGGTTTGACTTTCGCACCTTGTGTATGGGGCCACGCTCGCAAAACGATTACTTAGAAATCGCCACGCAGTTTCACACGGTGTTGTTGTCGGATGTGCTGCATATGCCAGTCAGCATGGCATCACCGGCCCGGCGTTTTACCTGGCTTATCGATGTCTTGTACGACCGGCGCGTGAAGCTCATTTTGTCCGCTGCGGTGCCACCCGAAGAGCTCTACACCGAGGGACCCCTAGTGCATGAGTTTCCGCGCACGGTCTCGCGCCTGCACGAGATGCAGTCGCAAGAGTACCTCGCGCTTGAACGGCGCAATGTGGATACAGGGATCACCTGACTTTGCGGGTAGGCAGTGGCGTGCGCCAGTGCTTGAAAGTACCGTGAGGTCAGGTGAGGTTAGGCGCTTGCCGCCTGGCTGGTGCCTGCGCCGTGACCAAGCGATTAAGCACGCACAGGCGCGCCTTGGCTGGTTTTCATGTCCCAACGGAAGGCGCTTAGCAAACTTATGGTGTCAGAGCCGTAAGCGCTTCGCGCTGACACGGAACATCAACTGTTTCTGAGTTAGCGCTTCTTTCCTGGTTCAGAGCTGAAACAGAACCACTGTTTGACTGGCACGTGAGCCAGAACCCATTTGGGTCCTCAGCGCGTCGGCACGTTGCATAGTGCATGGAGCCGCGCGTGAACGTTCCAGCAAATTTTTCTCATCTAGCCGAAAACTTGTGTCACCTCGTTTGACTAGCCGGCATTTGCAAGCCTTGCGAAATTGAAAATTTCAAGATGATTTGGCGTTTTTGAATGCTTGTATCGGGGCGGCGGGTTGGTCCGGCAAAGCTTCAATTTTGACGATGACCAGGGACAGGTTGTCGCCGCCGCCTCGTGCACGTAAGCGTGCTTTATCAATCAAAAATTCGGTTGCTTCACGCGGGGCAAGCGAATCCAACACAGAAGCGAGTTCGGATGGTGAGAAGTAATGCCACACACCATCGCTGCAAGAGAGCAATACGTCGCCGGGTTGCAGCTGCGAAATCACATGGGTGGCGGTTGGGGGATCGCTTTCCGTCCCGAGGCAACCGACCAATATGTTGGAGTGCGGGTGAACGTTGGCTTCCGCTTCCGTGATTTCTCCGCGATCCACCAAGGCTTGAACGTAAGAGTGGTCGCTGCTGCGTTTGACCAGCGCCCCGGCGCGGAAGTGATAAATGCGCGAATCGCCTGCGTGTGCCCAGTGGCAGTCGCCGCGCGGGTTGATAAGAAAGGCCGCCAGCGTGCTGTGGGGCTCTTGCTCGGCCGTTATTGCCGTCAGCCGGATAACGATGTGCGCTTCTTGCACCATGTTCAAGAGCATGGTTGAAGGATCGTCGGATTCGGGGGAGTAGCGCTCAAACAGCTGACGCGCGGTCATCATGACTTGGTCGGATGCCTTGCGGCCCCCGCTGCGCCCTCCCATACCATCGGCAAGAACCGCCAGCACGCAGCCGTTGTAACGGGGATGCGACAGCAGCAAGACCTGGTCTTGCTGGTATTCACGGTCACCCTTGTGGATGCCAGTAGATGCAACGAGGCGGAACGCTTTCGACATACAGCGGATTGTGACTGAACGTGTGAACACCCTGCAAAATGCTGCAGGCCATAATCGTATTATTGCGGCTCGTGTGGGATTTCCGTCATTGCCAGCACGGTTTGCGTGTCTCATCGCTGCGGCTTCCGCACTATCCACAAGCCTCGCATCGCTAGCGTCCATCGTGTTCTTTTTGCCCCGAAGCTCCATCCTGCCTTGCACGTAGATACCAGACCTGACACCGTCGTCAACCTGTCGGCTGAGGGACTTGATGCGCCTTCCTCCGCAGCTTGCGAACATACGCAAGATGCGTACCTGCACGCAGTAGCGGCATCGTTCTCGCCAAGTGGTGCGTTGGCGAGGGCGCAGCACGGTTTTCTTCCCCGGACCGGACAAACGGAGATGGCATTGGCCGTGGCTCAAGCGGTAGGCGATCGGGCAGCCCTGGTCGTCGAGGCTGGTACCGGTGTCGGTAAAACTTTTGCGTATTTGGTTCCTGCTCTGCTCAGCGGCGAGCGGCTGCTGTTGTCAACCGCGACCAAGGCTCTGCAGGATCAACTTTTCGGGCGTGACCTGCCGCATGTATTGAAGGCACTGGGTTTGCCCATGCGCACCGCGCTGCTCAAAGGACGGGCCAGCTACCTTTGTTTGCATCGTTTGGAAGCCGCTCGCCAGATGGACGATCACCTGACAACGCAACAGGAGCTCGCAGATATAGAGCGGTGGTCAAAACACACCCGTACTGGGGACCTCGCGGAGCTGCCACAACTGGCTGAGCGCTCAGGTCTTGCTCTATTGGTCACTTCCACTCGCGAAAACTGTCTGGGCTCCACATGCAGTCACTGGCAAGCTTGTTACGTTAATCACGCGCGTCGTAGCGCGATGGTGGCTGACGTTGTTGTCGTGAACCACCATTTGCTCTTTGCCGATATGGCCGTGCGTGAATCGGGCGTCGCCGAATTGCTCCCCACTGTAGGCGTGGTAGTGGTTGACGAGGCGCACCAGCTCAACGACATCGGACTCCAATTTCTGGGCGAGCAATGGGGCAGCGCTCAGCTGCGAGACTTGGCCCGCGACCTGCTTGCTACGGCGCATCCGGCGGCGCTTGGCGTAGCCGACTGGCATGCATTGGCTGTGGAGCTTGAGCGCTGTACCGATGTTCTCCAGTCGGTGGGGCGCAGCGCGGGCTTGCCGGGACGCTACGCGTGGAACCCTGGTGTCGGCAGGTCCGAGGATGAGGGAACTCTCCGTTCGGCCGCACCTCCTGAGGGCGTTGACGCGGCTCCATGGGCACAGGCATTGTCCGAACTCGCTACCGTGCTGCAACAAACGGCTTCAGCTCTGGCGATGGCGTGCGAAGCGTCTCCTATCCTTGAACGCATGCACGAGCGCTGCACTGGGTTGTGGGACTCGGTGTGCCGGGCAGCATCCGTGGGCGATGAGCAGCACGTGCGTTGGCTGGAGCTGACGGCAAAGGACGTGCGGTTGGTGGAGTCGCCTCTCGATGTGGGGGGCGACATTGCCGGACGCTTGATGCACGTGCCGCTCTGCATCGAAAGCGCATCAGGGCCTGGGGCTGACGACAAAGTGCCGCTCGCGCATCGCCCTCGCAACGTGTCGCCGGCAGCTTGCTCCTGGATTTTTACCTCAGCCACGCTGGGAGACGATAAGGAACTTTCCTGGTTTACCGAGCCTTGTGGCTTGCAAGGCGCGCGCACGCTCAGGGTCTCGAGCCCTTTTGACTACGCTACACAGGCCGCGTTGTATGTACCGGCTGAAGCGCCATCGCCTTCGGATCTGGCGCACAGCGCATGGGTGGCGTCGTTTGCGGCGAATGCAGCGCTGCAACTCGGGGGACGCACACTGGTGCTTACCACCACCCTGCGCGCGCTGCGCGCCATTGGTGAGGACCTGCGTGTGCGAGCAGCAGCCGGGCTAGGGCTGGACATTCTCGTTCAGGGGGATCGGCCGAAACGGTGGTTGATGGAGCGTTTTCGGGAGGGTGCCGGTCAAGGCAACCCTGGTTGCGTGTTGGTCGCGTCAGCCAGCTTCTGGGAGGGGTTCGATGTGCCTGGCCACAGCCTGCAACTCGTCGTGATCGATAAGCTGCCTTTTCCTCCGCCTGGCGATCCATTGGTACTGGCCAGAGTGCAGAGGCTGGTCTCCAAAGGGCGAAGCGCTTTCGCCCACCACGCAGTGCCAGAAGCCGCCATCGCCTTGCGACAGGGCGCCGGGCGACTCATTCGCAGCGAAACAGACCGGGGAATCCTGGTGGTGTGCGATCCGCGGCTCGCCACCCAAGGTTATGGCAAGCGCCTGCTCAGAGCGTTACCGCCCATGCGGCGTTTGGAAGACGCCCAGGCCTTTGATGGAGCTGTTGCCGAGCTGGCGAGGCTCACCACATCTTCCACCAAGGCTTGTCCACAGGCTTGAAGCCGGTACTCGGGTAGGAGCTGTTGGGGTAGCTGGCAGCCAGAACCCGCTGTGTGTCGTCGCGCAGCTGGGTCATGCCCAGCGCGTCGTAAGACCGGCCAAGGATGTAAAGCGCTTCTTCCGCAGCGGGCACGCCGTCATAATCAGCCACAGCGCGTTGGGAGCGCCCGATAGCCGCCACATACGCGCCGCGCTCGTAGTAGTAACGAGCCACGTGAACTTCATATTGCGCCAGCGAATTCACGATGTAGGTCATGCGCGCGCGCGCATCTTGTGCATACCGGGAGTTCGGAAACTGCGTGGTCAGCTCGCGGAACGACTCAAAAGAATCCTTGGCCGCTTTTTGGTCGCGCTCCGACAGATCCTGACGCGACAACCACGAGAAAAGCCCCAGATCGTCGTTAAAGTTGACGATGCCCTTCAAGTACAGCGCGTAATCCAGCGCGGGGCTGGCCGGGTGCAGCTTGATGAATCGGTCCAGCGTGGCAAGGGCCTGCGCCTTTTCGTTACCTTTGTACTGTGCGTAAGACTTGTCCAGCTGCGCCTGCTGGGCCAGCGGCGTTCCCGCAGCGCGACCTTCCAGCTTCTCGAGCAACGGTATGGCCTTGTCGTAGCTTCCGCCGCTTAGCTCATCGCGTGCTTCGGCAGCAATTTTTTCGGTCGACCAATTGGCAGTCTTGTCGACTTCCTTGCTGGCGCAGCCTGCGAGCAGCGCGGCGGCAGTCAGCAAAGCGAGGAAGGAAGCACGGGACGCACGCGGCATGGCAGGCAGCTTTCAAACGGGGCAAAAAATGCGCTAGCGCAAACCACCCCCATGGCAGCCTGCGCGGAAAAGCATTCTAGCGGCCGGCTATCGGTGCGCTGGTTGTGGACTTGCCGTGAATGTCAAAGTAGCCCCGGGCGTTTTCTACAATGCGCGTATGTTTGTTCATTTGCGCCTGCACACCGAATTTTCCGTCGTTGACGGCACTAACCGAATCAGCGACGTGGTGGCCGCCGCTGCCGCTGACGGTCAGCCCGCGCTGGCCATTACAGACCTCAGCAACCTGTTTGGAGCCGTTAAGTTTTACAAAGCTGCGCGCAAAAAAGGCGTTAAGCCTTTGATAGGCGCGGAGATTTTTCTCGAAGGTGAGACCGGTGCCGTACCTTCACGCATGGTGCTATTGGTGCAAGGCGCGCAGGGCTACTTGCACTTATCTGAGCTGCTGGCGCGTGCATGGACCCGCAGCCCGTCCAAAACACAGGCGGTGGTTCAGTGGCAGTGGCTCGAAGAACTGGGCGAGGGCTTGATTGCAATCGCAGGTGCGCAGGCTGGCCCGGTGGGGCAGGCGCTGCTGCGCGGCGATGACACATCGGCAGCCGCACTCGCCCTACGGCTCGCGGCGCTGTTCCCTCACCGGTTTTATCTGGAAGTGCAGCGCGCTGGCCGTGCAGATGATGAAGCCCACGTGGTTGCGGCTGTCCAATTGGCGGGCCGCCTGGAGCTGCCGGTAGTGGCCACACACCCCGTGCAGTTCGCCGCTGAGGGCGACTACGAGGCGCACGAGGCGCGGGTCTGTATTTCTGACGGAGAAATTTTGGGCAATGCCCGCCGGGTGCGCCGTTTCACCCGTGAGCAGTACTTTAAAAGTAGCGCACAAATGCAGGCCTTGTTTGCGGACTTGCCGTCAGCCATTGCCAACACTGTGGAGATTGCCAAGCGCTGCAATCTGTCTTTGGTGCTCGACAAGCCTCAGCTGCCAGACTTTCCCACGCCGGGAGGCATGCCAATTGACGAATATTTTCGTCAGCAGTCGCTCGAAGGCCTGGAAGCACGCTTAGCGCATCTGTACCGCGACGCGGCCGAGCGTGATCGACAGCGCCCGCGCTACCTCGAGCGGCTTGAGTTTGAGCTGCAAACCATTCTCAAAATGGGCTTTCCAGGTTACTTTTTGATCGTGGGCGATTTCATCAACTGGGCCAAGAAAAATGGTTGCCCGGTCGGCCCTGGCCGGGGTTCCGGTGCGGGCTCCCTCGTGGCTTACTCCCTGAAAATCACCGATCTCGACCCGCTGGAGTACCAGTTGCTGTTTGAGCGCTTTCTCAACCCCGAGCGGGTGTCCATGCCCGACTTCGACATTGATTTTTGCCAGAGCAACCGCGACCGCGTGATTGACTACGTCAAGGGCAAATACGGCAAAAATGCCGTGAGCCAGATTGCCACTTTTGGCACCATGGCCGCGCGCGCCGCGATTCGCGATGTCGGGCGGGTGCTGGATATGAGCTACACCTTCTGCGATGGCATCAGCAAGCTCATCCCGAACAAGCCCGGTCAGCACATCACAATCGCCGGTGCCATTGAGGCCGAGCCCATTCTGGCTGAGCGACTGGCACGGGAGGATGAAGTCAAAACGCTACTGGCACTGGCACAGAAGCTCGAGGGCATGACCCGCAACGTCGGCATGCACGCGGGTGGAGTACTGATTGCGCCTGGCAAGCTGACCGATTTTTGTCCGCTGTATCAGCAGCCTGGCGGTACCTCCGCCGTTAGCCAATACGATAAGGACGACGTGGAGGCCATTGGTCTCGTCAAGTTTGACTTTTTGGGCTTGGCCACGCTCACCATTCTGGAGATTGCGCGCGAGTTCATCGTGCTGCGCCACAAGGGCCAGCAGGACTTTGCGTTTGAAAACATTGCGCTGGACGACGCTGCCACGTACCGCTTGTTTGCCGACGGTAAAACCGAAGCCGTGTTCCAGTTTGAAAGCCGCGGCATGCAGGGCATGCTCAAGGAAGCCAAACCTACACGTCTGGAAGACCTGATCGCCCTCAACGCCCTGTATCGCCCTGGGCCTATGGACCTGATTCCCAGCTTCGTGGCACGCAAGCACGGCAGGGAAGCAGTGGAATACCCGCATCCCTTGGTCGAGGAGATGCTGTCCGAGACCTACGGCATCATGGTTTACCAAGAGCAGGTGATGCAGACCGCTCAAATTCTGGGGGGCTACAGCCTGGGCGGTGCCGACCTGCTGCGCCGCGCCATGGGTAAGAAGAAGGTCGAGGAGATGGCCAAGCACCGCAGCATCTTTCGGGACGGCGCTGCAAAGAATAATTTGTCCACCGAGAAGGCTGACGAAGTCTTCGACCTGATGGAGAAATTCGCGGGTTACGGCTTCAACAAGTCGCACGCCGCCGCTTACTCTTTGCTGGCGTATCACACCGGCTGGCTCAAGGTGCACTACGCGGCCGAGTTCTTCTGCGCCAACATGACCGTGGAAATGGACGACACCGACAAGCTCAAAGTGCTGTTCGAAGACGCGCGCAAGAACTTCGGCCTTAGCTTTGAGCCGCCTGACGTAAACCGGGGCCGCCACCGCTTTGAGCCGGTCAGCGACACCGTTATTCGCTACGGTCTAGGCGCGGTGAAAGGCACAGGCCAACAGGCCATTGAAGCCATTGTGGCGGCACGTGAAGGGCGGGGCGATGGTCCACGCGGCAGCACCGCGGGCCCCTTCGCCAGCCTGTTTGACTTTTGTGTGCGCGTAGACCGCACCCGCATCAACAAGCGCACCGTAGACGCGCTTATCAAGGCCGGTGCTTTTGATACCCTGGAGCGCAACCGCGCCGCACTGTCGGCAAGCGTCGACCGGGCGTTTGAATTCTCGGCAGCAGCCCAAGCCAATGAACACCAAGGCGGCCTGTTCGACGTGGACGATGGCGACACGCATGGCTCCAGTACCGAAGAGCCCGGTTTGGTCACCGTGACGCCCTGGGGCGTGCGCGAGCAACTGATGCAAGAAAAATCCGCGTTGGGCTTTTACCTTTCCGGCCACCTTTTTGACGAATGTGCGCGCGAGGTACGACGTTTTGTGCGCGGCGGCATTGGCGAGTTGACGGACACACGCGAGCCGCAAACGGTCGCCGGCATCGTCAGCGACTTTCGCGTCATCAACGGCCAGCGGGGCCGCCAAGCCATTTTTGTTCTTGAGGACGGTGCCAGCCGCGTTGAAGTCACCGCCAGCGACGCCTTGGTGCAAGCGAACCGCGACCTGTTCAAAGACGATGAATTGCTCGTAATCACCGGCCGCCTGCAACCCGGGCGCAATGGATTCGAGGCGCGCTTCGTGGTCCAGCAAGCTAGTGATCTTGCCACCGCCCGCTGCCGGTTTGGCAAGTACCTGCGCGTGGACGTGGGCGAACGCCCGCCACAGGTGGCGCAGCTGCTGTCCAACTTCGCGCCCCGGCGCGAATCCACCGAACACGGTGATTTGGTAGTGGGCTTAAGGGTGCGCTTGGGCGTGCGCTGCGAAGGTGCCGTGGCCGAGTTGCAATTGGGCGATGCCGACCGCATCTACCCCAGCGATGCAGCGTTAAGCGCCTGGGCGGCCGAAGCGGAGCTCGGGCGAGCCAGCGTGGTGTACGACTGAGCTTGAGAAGCCACACCGATCATTGGATAAGCGGTTGATTTACCGCCCATTCCACCCTTACTCCCCGTGCCGGCACGGGTCTTGCACGATGTGCTTTCAACACTGCGAGCCAGCGCTCGCTAGAATGATTTTCATGGCCAGCAAACCTCCCGCACGCTCCCCGGCGCCCAAAGTTTCCAGCCCTCCTGGCAACGGTGGCGAGTCGGCGGTGCTTGAGCGGCGCACCCAAAAGACCCAGCCTCCGCAGATGTATAGGGTGCTTTTACTGAACGACGATTTCACTCCTATGGAGTTTGTCATCGTGGTGCTACAAGAGTTTTTCAGTAAGGATCGCGACGCCGCCACGCGGATCATGCTCAAGATTCACTTGGATGGAAAAGGCATCTGCGGCGTGTATTCACGTGATGTGGCTGCCACCAAGGTTGATCAGGTGATGGACGCGGCCAGCAGCGCCGGCCATCCGCTTCAATGTGTGAGTGAGCCGGTTGAATAACCGCCGGGTCGCCCCAAATACCGTTTAGTCTTTTTTCGCAAGCTCAAAGGAGTTCACATGATTGCTCAAGAACTGGAAGTCAGCTTGCACATGGCCTTTGTCGAGGCCCGGCAGCAACGCCACGAATTCATTACCGTCGAGCACTTGCTGCTCGCATTGCTCGACAACCCCAGCGCGGCTGAAGTGTTGGGTGCTTGTTCGGCTAATGTTGAGGATTTGCGCGCATCGCTCGCTAACTTCATCAAGGACAACACGCCCCAAGTGGCCGGAACGGACGAGGTTGACACGCAGCCCACGCTGGGTTTTCAGCGCGTCATTCAGCGCGCCATCATGCATGTGCAGTCCACCGGCAGTGGCAAGAAGGAAGTGAACGGTGCCAACGTGCTCGTTGCCATTTTTGGCGAAAAGGACTCGCACGCCGTGTATTACCTCCACCAGCAGGGGGTAACGCGCCTCGACGTGGTGAACTTTATTGCCCACGGCATCAAAAAAGGCGAGCCGCCAGAAGCCACCAAAGGCGGCGAAAGCCCAGCCGAGGCGGAAGAGGGCGGCAGCGAGAAGACAGAGAAGGCCTCGCCCCTGGAGCAGTTCACGGTCAACCTGAACCAGCTTGCCAAGGAAGGCAAGATTGATCCGCTGATCGGCCGTCACTATGAGGTGGAGCGCACCATCCAGATCCTGTGCCGCCGCCGCAAGAACAACCCGCTGCTGGTGGGCGAGGCAGGCGTAGGCAAAACGGCGATTGCCGAAGGTCTGGCCTGGCGCATCACTCAGGGCGATGTGCCCGAAATCTTGAGCGAAGGCATTGTCTATTCGCTGGACATGGGCGCACTGCTGGCCGGTACCAAGTACCGCGGTGATTTTGAGCAGCGCTTGAAGGGCGTGCTTAAGTCGCTCAAGGAAAAGCCCAACGCCATTTTGTTCATCGACGAAATACACACCCTCATTGGTGCGGGCGCCGCCTCGGGCGGCACGCTGGATGCGTCCAACTTGCTCAAGCCCGCGCTCAGCTCGGGCGCGCTCAAATGCATTGGTGCCACCACGTTTACGGAATACCGCGGCATCTTCGAGAAAGACGCAGCGCTGTCGCGCCGTTTCCAGAAGGTCGATGTGGTCGAGCCCACGGTGCAGGAAACCATCGACATCCTCAAAGGCCTAAAGAGCCGCTTCGAGGAGCACCACAGCGTCAAGTACGCCGCGGCAGCCCTGCAAGCAGCGGCTGAGTTGTCGGCCAAGTACATCAACGACCGCCACTTACCCGACAAAGCCATCGACGTCATCGACGAAGCTGGCGCAGCCCAGCGCATTCTTGTGGCGAGCAAGCGCAAGAAAATTATCGGCAAGTCCGATATCGAAGAAATCGTCGCCAAAATCGCCCGCATTCCCCCGGCCAACGTCTCCAACGACGACCGCGGCAAGCTGCAGGTGCTGGAACGCGATCTGAAAAGCGTGGTGTTCGGCCAAGACAAAGCACTCGATGTGCTGGCCTCTGCCGTCAAGATGGCGCGCTCGGGCTTGGGCAAGGATGATAAGCCGATTGGCTCGTTCCTGTTCAGCGGCCCCACCGGCGTCGGCAAGACCGAAGCGGCCAAGCAGCTCGCCTACATCATGGGCATTGAGCTAATTCGCTTTGACATGTCCGAGTACATGGAGCGCCATGCGGTGAGCCGCCTGATTGGTGCGCCCCCAGGTTACGTGGGCTTTGACCAGGGCGGGCAGTTGACCGAGGCCGTCACCAAAAAGCCGCACTGCGTGCTGCTGCTGGACGAAATCGAAAAGGCGCACCCCGACATCTTTAACGTGCTGCTGCAGGTGATGGACCACGGAAGCCTGACGGACAACAACGGGCGCAAGGCCGACTTTCGCAACGTCATCATCATCATGACGACGAACGCGGGCGCCGAATCCATGAACAAGTCGATGATCGGCTTCAACAACGCCCGCCAAGTCGGCGACGAGATGCAGGACATCAAGCGTTTGTTTACGCCTGAGTTCCGCAATCGGCTGGATGCCATCGTCAACTTCAAGGCGCTGGACGAAAACGTCATCTTGCGCGTGGTCGATAAGTTCTTGCTGCAGTTGGAAACGCAGCTTGGCGAAAAGAAAGTGGATGTCACCTTCACCGACGACCTGCGCAAGCACCTGGCCAAGAAAGGGTTCGATCCACTCATGGGCGCGCGCCCCATGCAGCGCCTGATTCAAGACACCATTCGCCGCGCGTTGGCCGACGAACTGTTGTTCGGCCGCTTGCAGGACGGTGGCCGCCTGACGGTGGATGTCGAAACCAAGAAAGACGACCAAGGCGTCGAAACCACAGACGTCAAGCTGGACATTCAGCCGCTGCCCAAGAAAGAGCGTGCCAGCAAGGCCGAGCCGGCCGAGCCCGAGCAGGCTACGGCGGACTGATGTGACGCAGCACAAGCGTTAATAAAAGAAGGCCGGCAAGTTCACTTGCTGGCCTTCTTTTTTGACTAAATGCAATGACTAAGAGCCCTTGCTTTTGGGTTAATGTATTCGGCCATTACCCACACGGGCTTGCTGCGTAAATCGATCGTTCATCGATCATCCCGAAGCCGTTTCCCCAATCAACACACTGGCCGGAATGCCCAAACTCTGGTGCAGCCGCCGGATCATAGCGAGCGTGAGCGGGCGCTTGCGGTTCAGCACTTCATATACCCGGTTGCTATTGCCAATGATCGGCTCCAGATCTTTCACGGACAGCCCGTTTTGATCCATTCGAAACTTGATGGCCTCTACTGCGTTAGGCGCCTCTTGGGTGCATGCTTGGCTTCAAACGCCTGCACCAGCGTGGCAAGTACGTCCAGGCGGTCACCGTTGGGCGTGCCCAACTCAGGGTCAGACTCCATCAAAGCCGAGATCTCCTGAAGCGTAGTTCGGTAGTCTTCTTCATTGCGAATGGGGTTGATGTGCATGGGTTTCCTCCTTCGGCCAATCAGGCCGTATCAATGGTTTCTGCGTTCACCGCGTCGTATTCCTGGTGCGTACCGACAAATTCCACGTAAACAATCTGCAGTTGGTAGGCAATGGCCACTATCAATCGGTAGTCGTTGCCTTTGATACTGAACACCACGCGGCGATTTTTAAGCACGCTGGCGCTTCGGTATTGCGCTTTGATGTCGGCAGGTTGAGCCCAGCTAGCACCACAGGCTTCTGCATGCCAGGCCTTCAACGGCTGTTCGGCATCCGGGTGTCGTGTCCAGAAGCTTTTAAGGGTGGACACGGCAATGACTCTCATAGGTGCAAGTCCAGTCCCAAAACGGGACTTTTGTAAATGACGGACACGATCCTCCGGCTGCTTATCACTTGCTGCACCCCCTGAACGCGCCACTATCATCCAGCGCATGCCCGCCTCCGCCTCCGCCATCGACACCGCCGCCACCGATTCCTTCATCACCCGTTGGACCGGCACCACCGCCAGTGAGCTGTCCACCGCGCAAAGCTTCGTCATAGAGCTGTGCGACTTATTGGGCGTGGACAAGCCCCATGCCAAGCCTGAGCAGGACTACATGTTCGAGCGCCCGGTCACCTTCAGCCACGGCAATGGCAGCACCAGCGCGGGGCGCATTGATTGCTGCCGGCGCGGCCACTTTGTGCTTGAGGCCAAAAAGCTCAAGGCCGGCAGCCACACCAAAGGTTTTGACGACGGCCTGCTGCGCGCCCGCAGCCAGGGCGAGGCATATGCCCGCGCCTTGCCCGCCACCGAAGGCCGCCCGCCCTTTGTGCTGGTGGTCGATGTGGGCACCGTCATCGAGGTGTATGCCGAGTTCAGCAAAAGTGGGGGAACGTACATACCTTTCCCCGACCCGCGAAGCCACCGCTTGGCATTGGCCGATTTGGCCAAGCCTGAAGTGCAATAGCGCCTGCGCCGCATTTGGAGCGAGCCCGACAGCCTCAACCCCGCCCGCATCAGCGCCCAGGTCACGCGCGAAGTGGCGGCGCTGCTGGCCACGCTAGCGCGCTCACTCAAGCAGGGCGATGCCGCACCTGCTGAAAAAAACAAGCCAAATTTGCATCTAGCGCTTATGGGTAAAGAGTTAGTAGCTCCTGAAATGGTAGCATCCTACCTCACCCGCTGTCTGTTCTGCATGTTCGCCGAAGACGTGGAACTGCTCCCTAAAGGCAGCTTTCAGAAGCTGCTTCAAACCCACCGCAACGGTCCCGCCACGTTGCAGCACATGCTGCGCCTGCTGTGGACCGATATGGACACCGGCGGCTTCAGCGGTGCGCTTGCCACCAAGGTGCTGCACTTCAACGGCAAGCTGTTCAAGGGCGCGGGGCACGAGGGCTACAGCCTGCTGATTAGGCCGCAACAGATTGACCTGCTGATTGCCGCCGCCAAAGCCAACTGGCGCGAGGTAGAGCCCGCCATCTTTGGCACCCTGCTGGAGCGTGCGCTCGACCCCACCGAGCGCCACGCCCTCGGCGCGCACTACACGCCGCGTGCCTATGTCGAGCGGCTGGTGCTGCCCACTGTCATTGAGCCCCTGCGCGCAGACTGGGCCAACGCTCAGGCCGCCGCGCTGGTGCTGGCGCATGAGGCAGCCGAGCTGGAAGGCAAGGCGAAGGACGCGAAACTGGCAGAGGCACGCGACGAGGTCAAAAAATTCCACCACCAGCTCTGCACCACCCGGGTGCTCGACCCGGCTTACGGCAGTGCCAACTTTCTCTACGTCACGCTGGAACACTTGAAGCGCCTGGAAGGCGAAGTCGTCAACCAGCTCGAAGCCTTGGGCCACACGCAGGATCAACTGGGCTTCGAGGGCGAAACCGTCGCCCTGCAGCAACTGCGCGGCATCAAGCTCAACGAACGCGCCGCCGCGCTGGCCGAGCTGGTGCTGTGGATTGGTTATTTGCAATGGCACATTCGCACCCGTGGCCGCGCCTGTGGTGCACAACTACGGCAACATCGAGCGCCGCGACGCTGTGCTGGCTTGGGACGCGCAAGAACCCGCGTATGACGTACACGGCAAGCTGCTCAGCCGTTGGGATGGCGTGACGTTCAAGACGCATCCTGTGACGGGGGAACTGGTGCCTGATGAGGCAGCACAGGTGCCGCAGTGGCGCTACATCGGTGCGCGCAAAGCCGCGAGGCCGCAGGCGGATTTCATTGTGGGGAATCCGCCGTTTATTGGGGCCGCCACCATGCGCGCGGCCTTGGGCGATGGGTATGTGGAGGCGCTGCGCGGTGCCTGGCCCGAAGTGCCCGAGAGCGCCGACTTTGTGATGTTCTGGTGGCACCACGCCGCTGCGCAAGTGGCGTGCGCTCAATCGCGGCGCATGGGGTTGATTACCACCAACAGCTTGCGACAGACGTTTAACCGGCGCGTGGTGCAGGCGGCTTTGTCCGGCGCATTTTCCGGTGCGTTGCCGGGGGCAGGGGCGGGCGGCGGTGGCGGGCGGGGG